>NZ_LT594621.1:4089203-4124789 GCF_900091655.1 Culturomica massiliensis | reverse complement strand
GACCGCTCTTTTTTTTCAAAACTTTTTTCAAGAACTGACTCCCCGATTACCCCGCTGCCATAACCTCTATCTCTCGGAAAGCGGGTGCAAAGATAACGCAATATATAAACCATTTCCAAATTTTTTAATCAATTTTTTATGGAAAAATGAAAACTTTTTTTCAATATACTGAAATTCACATAAATACAAAAAGACTTTTTGAACAGAAAAACAAGGACCGGCAGTTAAAGCTGATGCCGGACAATTTCAAAGGGACAATTTCGAAGGCAAAAAAAGAAAGCAAAAATCTTTCCGCAATACGAATATGATTTTACGACATTGTGTTCAATCGTTAGTCTGCTTTCACCGGTATTACTTCGTTTTTTCATTTTCTCTTCTCTCCAATATTCTTCTGGCATACCTGTTCTGGGCATACCACATTCCAGTCAGGCAAACCAAATTCATCATCACGGCAGGGATCATGGTTTCAAGGGCATGATCGATCCCTATAACAAAAACACATATTACCAGTCCAAATAAGGTGAAAGCCAGGATAAAAATCGCCCATTTGTATACCTTACTTTTGGCATTTCGGATTATCCGCTCTTCATTCTTCTGTTTCCAGGACAGTATCCGTTCTTTTTCATCCAAACAACTCTTCATCGCTTATAAATTTATCTATTTTGCCCGGTTATTTTCAATAGTTTAATTATCAAACACACTTTTGAAAGGCAATACGCGGCGAACCATCTTCCACATATATAATTCCGCATCTCTGGAAACCGTTTTTTTCCAATATCTTTTGCATGATCCGATTATCCTGGTGCGTATCGACGCGAACATTAGGACATTGCTGTAAACACCACCGGATACATATATCTGCAATTCCTTTCCTCTGTCCGGAAGAACTCAAACGGTGAATTACTCCGTAGGGTTTATCGTTCAACCATTCTCCTTCCTCTATTTTTGCATAATTCGGCTCTATTCCCCGGAAAAAACAAAATACGCCGACAATATGGTTGTTGCCTTCCACACAAACATAACTGTTTCCTTGTACAATATCTTTTTCCACCACTTCCTCTGACGGATACCCATTAATCCATTGGCTGACATTTCCGGTTTGCCGCATAAATACTCTTGACCGGTCATAAAGTTTCATAACCGACTCCATATCCGTTTTCTGCGTTTTCCTGATTTTCACATCACAACATGCCAAATCTGCCATATTTTTCGAACAAATTTTCCTATCTGCTAAATAATCCATATAAAAATCTCTCCTTTAAAGAAGTTTCTCCATCGAATAATTGGTCATTACAACCCCTCCGATATTCACCACATTTTCCCGGACCACATCAAATCCATGCTTTTCAAAAAAAGGACGGGCTGTAATACTGACTTCCGATGTCAACTTTTCAGCACCTTTACATTTTGCCAGAAACTCTGCTTCATGTAACAGTAAAGTTGCAACCCCTCGGCGCTGTTGCCGGTAATCCACAAACATAGAATGTATATATCCATTTGCATTTACCGAAGTAAAACCTGCAAGCTCTCCGTCTTTTTCCGCCATCATAAACACTAAGTCACCCGCAAACAATTCCCGCCAACGGTTTTCATTTGCTTTCTGCCCCCATGCCTCTATTTGTTCCGGCGTATAATCCCGAATATTGACTTTTTTCAAGGTAGTCTGAAAAAGAGCCGCAATAACGGGAATGTCCACAATTGTTGCTTTACGTATTCTCAAATCGCTCATAACAGGAATCTTCTACTGTTTGTAAAGATAAAAAATCTCTGGTATACTTTTACCCTGTTACAAAAAAATAAAAGAGGCTACCGAAAATCCGGTAGCCCTTCCGACGCTATTCACAAATACAATATCTGATTTTACTTTTTCCGTTCTACAACATAAAGTACATTTCCATCCTTATCCAGCATATACAGGCGCAGGTCCTGATCCGATGCCGAACATACCGAAAATCCGGTAGCACCGCTGCAAAATTGAGTACCTTCTATGGCTTTTACTTTGCGGCTTAAAGCCCCCGCTGTATTCACAATATAATCCACCGGGGAATCTTCCCGCCGAATATGCTGAAAATTATGGATATGTCCACACACATACATATCAACTTTGTGTTTTTTCAATATCGGATTCAAACGTGCCTGCATATCCAACCGCTCTCCTTCCGCTTTACCGGTTTCTGCATACACCGGATGGTGTCCCAGTACAATCGTCCATGTTGACTTATTTACAGTCAACACTGAATCAATCCATTCGAATTGCCTGTTCATATCCTGTTTTCCGGCATCCGGATACTCTTCTTTATTGTTCCGGTATTTATCAATCATCGGAGCCGTATCGACAAACACCAAACGAATTGTTGTTCCTGCCTTATCTACTGTAAACTCTTTCGTATAATAACGGCCTTCCATACACCAGCGACGACTGATTTTAGCATAATCGAGTACGGCCTGGGTATTCCCGTTATATTCGTGATTTCCCAACACCGGAAACCAGTACAACATCAACTCCGGATGTGAATAAATCAATTCATAATTAGTCATCCACAACGGATCATTTACACTCACAACTCCCTCAAAATGATGCACATCACCTACAGCAGCAACAAATTCAGGTCCAATTACCTCTGCCAACTCTCCCATTTTCTCTGCAATCGGTTTTTGATCGTAATATCCGTTACGTCCCATATCGTTCACCACATAAAAATTAAAACGTCCGTCCAACTCTTTTTCCAGGTGCCCTATCTGCGCCGACGCCAACACACTCCATACGGTTAACACAACCGATAGAACACTCCATTTTATAATCTTCATTTTTTTCTATTTAAAAGTTTACTTTAAATCCTACATTCAATTTCACGCCATAATATTCCGCCTGAGCTGTCAGGTCTTTACGCCCCTGGTAATAACGCAACGGTTGGTTCAGTAAATTATTGGCTTCTGCAAATACGGTATAATGTTTTGCAAAAGTATAACTGGTATTCAAATCCAAATAATTCACCTTATCATAGTAGCGGTCTTCAAAAGGATTCCCTCCAAACTCATCGATAAAATCACTGGCAAAATTATAAGACAAGCGCACATTCAATCCTTTACGTTCAAAATAAAGCGATACGTTGGCAATATGTTCGGGCGATCCAGCCAAGGGTAAATCTTCATTTTCAAGCTTATTCCCCTCGCTGTCTTCCCGTTCCAACCTGAAATCCGTAATTTTTGAATGAGTATAGGTATAATTTGCGTACAACCCGAAATAACGTAATGCAGGTGCTATAAATCCGAAATCACGTTGCCAGGAAAATTCGACCCCGATCAGATCTGCTTTCCCGGCATTTACCGGTTTGATAACCTTTCCGTACTGTGTTCCTTCGTAATCTGCATCAATCCAACGTTGATCTACAATAAAATCATTAATACGCTTGTAATATACGCCGGCAGAAACCATGCCGAAAGTCGGGAAGAAATATTCCGCACTGAAATCGACATTATGAGACAAAGTTGCTTTCAATTCCGGATTTCCCAAGGATACTTCATCATCCTTACGGCTAATGCTCACATGCGGCACTAAATCATAATATTTCGGGCGAGCGATCGTATTGGTATAAGACAACCGGAATATCAATGATTTCGTTGCATCATATTTCAATAACACTGAAGGCAATACATTCAGATAGCTATCCGTTATCTCGGGCGTATCCGTCAGCGTCGGATCACCGCCTTCCCCCTTGGCCGGAATCTCTAATTTTTTACCACGGTATTTCAAATGGGTATTCTCCAAACGTATTCCTACCGTTGCATTTAATCTCCGGGTAATATCCTGATCATAGCGAACGAATCCCGAAGACACGGTTTCCTTAGCCTTAAAGATTCCTCCCAACTCATCCGGCACTTCTTTTTTCTCAAACAATGAAGCGTTATTTAAATCCAAATGTCCCAGATATTGTTTCGTCACAAAATTTCCGGCCCGATAATTACCTGCATAAAAATCCGAACGTGTCTGATCTTTCAAATGCCTGAAACTTTCCTGGTCAAAATCCTCATTCAGTGATTCATATTCATAAAATTCCAAATCCCGCTTTTTGCTTTTAGCCACCACTTTGGCTCCGAATTTCAAGTTTCCGGTCTCATAGCCGATCCGCACCGGCACATTTAAATTCAAACTCCCTTTAAAATCCGTTTCCCTGATATCTTCCTGTTGCTCCGTCAACTCATCCAATTCATAACCGGCGGCAGCTCCCAATAGCATATCTGCCTCATTCTTCGCTACCATATACGGCTTGCGTAAATCGGATAAATCCGGAGTAAATTGCACCTTTTCTTTCACATACCCCATATAACGTTCATTCGGACGCTTTTCCGATGCTTGAGCGTAAGATACATTCCAGTTCAACAAAGTTGTTCTGAACAGATGTTCTCCATTCAAAGCGAAGTCCATCGTCTGTTGCAGTTCCAAACGGGCATTTTTATTATCGGGAGTACCGCCTTTGGTCTGAAACACGACTTTCTTGGCCAATCCTTCTTCATTGATATCTTTTATTGACTGGCGAAAACGGTTTTCCCAATCCTTCCGCCGATTGTATATACCTTTAAAATCGATACGATGATTCAGATTAAACCGATATCCCAATGAAGCCGAATAACTCTGACGTTCCCGTTGTACGAAATATTGACGTACCTGTGATTCTTCCAGGTATACATTCCCATCGTCCTCTTTCCAGACAAACTCTATATTGTCCGAACCGATCGGACTATTCTGATAAGAAGCGGAAAGAATCATCCCCAATTTATTATTCCAAAAATTATCTCCATAAGTCAATGCTGCATTTACCTGCATCCGTTCAGAAATAAAATTCCAACCGGTACCGACACTGGCATTCAATATCCGCTTTGCCGGTGCACTTTTAGTCACCAAATTCACCGAACCACCAATTGCATCGGCATCCATATCCGCCGTCACCACTTTATTCACTACAATGGTTTGAATCATATCGGCAGGAATCAGGTCCAGCTGTACATTCCGGATATCTCCCTCAGCGGAAGGCAAACGGTTACCGTTTACCGTCACAGAACTGAAATCCGGAGATGTACCGCGAATCTGGCCAAAACGTGCTTCTCCCTGATCATACTGCACATTAATACCTGAAATACGTTTCATGGCATCTCCGATATTCGCATCCGGGAAACGTCCTACCTGATCGGCAGATACGACATTCCGTAAATTCTGACTGCTTTTCTGATAATTCACAGCCCGTTGATATCCCTGAAAGGTACCTCCAACTTCTACTTCCTCCAATTGCTGGCGATCTCCTTTCAATACCACATCCTTTTCAATGGTTTGCCCGGCTTTTACACTTATTTCCAGTGTCACGGTTTCATATCCGACATAACTTACCGTCAGATGATATTTCCCGACCGGAATTTTTGAAAAAATATAGAAACCATTTACATCACTCACCACTCCATTTTTCAATTCATCGATATAAATCGTCGCTCCGGGAAGGGTTTGTTTCGTTTCATCACTGATACGACCACGTAACACTCCGTTCCCCTCCTGTCCCATCGCCAACAGACACACCACATTCAGTATCCCTGTCATCACAAGGATTGAAAACAATTTCATCAGTTTCATTTGTAAAAAATTAGGATTAATTATTCATAGATATTTTTCAGCTTTACCCGGCAGAAACAAGCAATCTGTTTTTCTATGCTCTTTCTGGCCTCTTGTAAGGCCTGCTCAAAATCTGTCGTATTTTCTGTATCTACACTCGCCAAAGCTACTCTCACCACATAAGCAAAGGTTTCCCGGTCAGTCATGGAATAATCGTTCTTCTTGTTTTTCTGCTTATAATATTTCTCAATATGCTTTACGGCATTATAAATTGCCGGCTTACGAACAACAGTTCTCAAAGAAGGATCACCGGCATCCACCCGTTCCCGGGAAATAAAACGTTCATTCACAAGCGACAACAAATTACCGACTTCCTTCCCATATAGTACTTCCATTGATTTCGGACAATTATTTGCTGTTCCGGCTTTTTCAGCCGACCAAAATTTCCACTGATAAATATTGGTTTCTCCGGCAACGGCATCGGCCGTAACGTCAGTTTTCATTTTATGCCCGCTTTTCTCAAGGCTTGCATACATACTCTGTGCATCTACCCGCATTATCCCGCCTACAATCAACAACAAAAAAAGAATAGTTTTCATGTTTCTGCATTTTTAATTTTCTAGGACAAAAAAAATGAAAACATGTTACAGAATTGTTTATCTTCCATTACAAACCAATGAAGTTCACCATACTTTTTCAACCCGGTCATTATTTTGATATTCCCCCTATTATATCTTATATTTGTAAAAAATAAAGCGCTATGAACAATTTCATTTTTCAAAATCCTACACGGTTGATTTTCGGTAAAGGAATGATTGCCGAATTGAGCCGGGCAATTCCTACCGATAAACGTATTATGATCACTTTCGGAGGTGGAAGTGTAAAGAAGAACGGAGTTTATGAACAGGTAATACAAGCCCTCAAAGGACATAATTACGTCGAATTCTGGGGCATAGAACCCAATCCTGCCATAGAAACTTTACGTAAAGCCATCATTTTAGGTAAAGAGAAAAAAGTAGATTTCTTATTGGCTGTCGGAGGAGGCTCGGTTCTCGACGGCACAAAACTGATCTCTGCCGGATTAAAGTATGACGGAGATGCCTGGGAACTGGTCCGGAAAGGGGCTTATTCCGATACTGTTCCTATGGGAGCCGTACTGACATTGCCGGCTACGGGATCGGAAATGAATAAGGGGGCCGTCATCTCCCGCCACGAAACCCAGGAAAAATATGCATTTTACGGCAATTATCCGGTGTTTTCGATTTTAGATCCCGAAACGACATTCACACTGCCTCCTTATCAGGTGGCTTGCGGATTATCGGACACATTTGTACATGTTATGGAACAATACCTCACCACTCCCGGACAATCCCGCCTTATCGACCGTTGGGCGGAAGGAATTCTAAGTACATTGATCGAGATTGCTCCCCGAATCCGGGAGAACCAGCATAACTATGATCTGATGGCTGATTTTATGCTATCAGCTACAATGGGATTGAACGGTTTTATCGCCATGGGTGTCACCCAAGATTGGGCTACCCACATGATCGGTCACGAACTGACAGCTCTTCACGGCTTGACCCACGGAGCAACACTGGCTATTGTCTTTAACGGTACACTCCGCACCTTACGTAAGCAAAAATACGGTAAAATCCTCCAATACGGAGAACGTGTATGGGGCATCACCCAGGGTTCGGATGATGAACGTATCGATCTCACCATCGAAAAAACAGAAGAATTTTTCCGCAGCCTGGGACTTTCGACACACCTCAGTGAAGAAAATATCGGAGAAGAAACGATCCAGGAAATAGAACGCCGTTTCAATGAAAGAGGTGTCGCCTTCGGAGAAGCACAAAACGTAACAGGTAGTGTCGCCCGTGAGATTTTACACAATTGTAAATAAATCACATGATCAAAGCAGCATTCTTTGATATAGACGGGACTCTGGTAAGCTTCAAAACTCACCGGATTCCCGTTTCTACCATTCAGGCATTGGCCGGTTTACGGCGAAAGGGCATAAAGGTATTCGTAGCCAGTGGACGCCACAAACTTTCTATGAATAACCTGGGAAATGAAACTTTCGACGGCTATGTTACACTTAACGGAGGATTGTGCCTGATCGGAAACCGGATTATTTATAAACACCATCTGCCGGTAAGCGATATGAATACCCTTATCCTTTATCTGGAAACATCCAAAGCATTTCCTTGTGTTTTCATCCAGGAGAACACCTTATCCATCAATTATATGGACACCAATACACAGGAAACATTCCGTTTATTAAACTTTCCGGAACCCCCGATATGCCCGCTAAAAGCAATCGAAGATAAAATTTTTTACCAGTTGCTGGGATTCTTCCGCCAGGAAGAAGAACAACAAATTATGTCCTTACTTCCGAATTGCAGGGCTACACGCTGGAATCCATTATTTACAGACATTATTCCTACAGAAACCAGCAAGAGAGTCGGAATTAGCAAAATATTGGAATATTTTGGGATAGCTCCGGAAGAAATCATAGCCTTCGGAGACGGAGGCAACGATATAGAAATGCTTCGTTATGCGGGAATAGGAGTCGCTATGGGAAATGCCGCAGATGAAGTAAAACAAATAGCAGACTATGTCACAACCGGCGTTGACAATAACGGCATCGCGCAAGCTTTACAACATTTCAATCTGATCGAAACGTAAACCGGAAAAACAGCCGCTATCACAATCGGATACTCTGTGCCAGGCAATATATGAAATACAATCCATATACCCAGAGAAGTGCTGCGGCTGTTTTTCTATACTTTCCCAAGAATTTTTACAAAGGGGGTTAAACAAATATAAGAAAATTACTCATATCAAACAAGATTCGTAATTGTTTCCTTTACTTCTTTTCAGCCTCAGTTCTTTAAAGAATATTTCACTGCAAACGTTTGTGTAATGCAAAAATAGGTTCTATCTTTGCACCCACTAATACACCTAATCTACTATTATGCATAAAGTTACAACATTAAATCAATTTATTGTCGAGCAGCAGGCCAAATATCCGGACGCTACAGGAGATTTCTCCCGCTTATTACACCACGTCGGAATCGCTGCCAAAAAAGTAAACAGAGAAGTAAACAAAGCCGGTCTTGTCGACATTTTAGGACGGGCCGGAGCAGAAAATGTCCAAGGTGAAGATCAGCAAAAACTGGATGTATATGCTGATAACACATTTATCGACGAATTGCGTGCCAGCGGAGAATGTTGCGCAGTTGTCTCCGAAGAGAAACAGGATATCATCGTCTTCAAGGAAGGTATGCATCAAAATGCCAAATATATCTTTTGCATGGACCCTTTGGACGGCTCCTCCAATATTGACGTCAACGTATCGATCGGGACCATATTTTCTATCTACAGAAGAATTTCACCCAAAGGTAGCTATGTCACAAGTGAGGATTTCTTACAGAAAGGGGACAAGCAAATTGCAGCAGGATATATTATCTACGGCTCCTCCACCATGTTGGTCTATACTTCCGGGAATGGAGTAAACGGTTTTACACTGGACCCTTCTATCGGAGAATTCTGTCTTTCACATCCCGCTATCCGCACTCCGGAAAATGGTACGATCTATTCCGTAAATGAAGGACATTACGTCAACTTCCCGGACGGAGTAAAAAAATTCATCAAATATTGCCAGGAAAAGGATGAAACGACAGACCGTCCTTTCACGTCGCGTTATATCGGTTCGCTGGTTGCCGACTTCCATCGTAATCTGCTCAAAGGAGGAATCTTTATCTATCCGCAAACCAATAAGCACAAACAGGGCAAATTACGTCTGCTCTACGAATGCAACCCGGTTGCTTACATTGCAGAGCAAGCAGGCGGGCTGGCTACCGACGGAGACCGCCGTATATTGGATATCGTACCGGAAACAATCCACCAACGCATACCCTTTTATACAGGCTCCAAATGTATGGTAGAAAAAATCGTAGAATTCTTACATAAATAAAAAGGTCTCAGGCTTGCCCCTGAGACTCTAAATTCAAAGGGAATACAGTATTCTGATTTTCTTCGGGCAAATTAATCTTTCCGTTAATCTGCTCATATTTGCGTATATTATCCTGTAATGCAAACATCAACCGTTTTGCATGTTCGGGTGTCAGAATAATACGGCTCTTCACTTCTGCCTTGGGAATACCGGGCATAATACGTACAAAATCGACAATGAATTCTGAAGAAGAGTGAGAAATAATCGCCAGATTGGCATAAGTTCCCTGAGCAACTTCATGATTCAGTTCAATATCTAATTGTTGTTTTTTTTCTTCCATCGTCTATTGTTTTTATTCATCTTTATTTCAAAATTAATGAATTCCTGACAGAATCCAAAAAGAAGTCCGGCAGAAAACCACCGGACGTTATAAAATAAAAAAGAGCACTTGTGATAAGTGCCCTTTTTCTTTATTTGGAAATTCTTTCCATATCTTCTTTAGAACCGACAACCAATGTACGCAGTTCTTTCATACCGGTACCTACCGGAATCAAGTGACCGCAGATTACATTTTCTTTCAGGCCTTCGAGTGGATCAACTTTACCGTAAATAGCGGCTTCGTTCAATACTTTCGTCGTTTCCTGGAAAGAAGCTGCAGAAATAAAGCTGGAAGTCTGCAAAGCAGCCCGGGTAATACCCTGCAATACCTGAGATGAAGTTGCGGGTACTGCATCACGAGACTGTACAATCTTCATATCGCGGCGTTTCAACTGAGAGTTGATATCCCGGAGTGTACGGGCAGAAATAATCTGTCCCGGTTTTACCCGATCGGAATCACCGGCATCCAATACCACTTTCTTACCGAACATCTCGTCATTTTCTCCCATGAACTCTGCTTTGTCCACGATCTGATTTTCGAGGAAGCGGGTATCTCCGGAATCCTGAATCAACACTTTACGCATCATCTGATGAACAATGATCTCGAAGTGCTTGTCATTGATCTTCACACCCTGCATCCGGTATACATCCTGTACTTCGTTCACGATATATTCCTGCACTTTAATAGGACCTTCGATATTCAGAATATCCGTCGGCGTAATGGCTCCGTCTGACAATGGGGTACCGGCACGCACATAATCGTTTTCCTGTACCAGTATCTGTTTTGTCAGAGATACCAAATATTTCTTCACTTCACCGGCTTTCGAGGTCACTATAATTTCCCGGTTACCGCGTTTGATCTTACCGTAAGTCACCTCACCGTCGATCTCCGATACGACAGCAGGATTAGACGGATTACGGGCTTCAAACAACTCGGTAACACGAGGAAGACCTCCCGTGATATCCCCCGCCTTACCGACAGCTCTCGGAATCTTAACAATCGTACTACCGGCAATCACTTTATCTCCTTCTTTAACGACAATGTGAGCGCCTACCGGCAAGTTGTAACTCTTCACAGTCTCACCTTTTTCGTCTAAGATAAGGATAGCCGGAGCTTTCGTTTTATCCCGGAACTCGGTAATTACTTTTTCACGGAAACCGGTGGTTTCATCTGATTCCTCCTTATAAGTTTCGCCTTCGATCAAATTTTCGGAAGCAATTTTACCGCTGAATTCAGTAATAATCAATGCATTGAACGGGTCCCATTCGCAAAGTAAATCCCCTTTCTTCACTTCTGTGCCACTCTTCACAAATACTTTTGCTCCGTAAGGAATATTATTCGATAATAGAATGATATTCGTATTTTTATCGATAATCCGAAGTTCTGCCAAACGCCCGACAACAACATCGCATTTCTGACCGTTTTCCAGGGTATACTCTACAGAACGCATCTCTTCAAACTCCACAACACCGTCGTATTTGGCTTTTAAAGAGTTTTCAGTAGAAATATTACCGGCAGTACCTCCCACGTGGAATGTCCGCAGCGTCAACTGTGTACCCGGTTCACCGATAGACTGTGCAGCAATTGTTCCGACAGCTTCTCCTTTTTCTACCAGACGACCGGTAGCCAGATTACGTCCGTAACATTTTGCACAAACACCTTTTTTCGCCTCACACGTCAATACCGAACGTACTTCAACACGCTCTATCGGAGAATTTTCTATTGCCGATGCAATAACTTCCGTAATTTCCTCTCCGGATTTTACCAATAATTCACCGGAATGCGGGTGGTAAATATCGTGTACGGATACACGTCCCAATATCCGCTCATACAAAGAAGATACGACCTCTTCGTTATTTTTAATTGCAGCGATAGTAACACCTCTCAAAGTACCGCAATCCTCTTCCGTAATGGTAATATCATTGGCGACATCCACCAGACGACGGGTCAAATAACCGGCATCTGCCGTTTTCAAAGCCGTATCGGCCAAACCTTTACGAGCACCGTGGGTAGAAATAAAGTATTCCAATACCGACAACCCCTCTTTAAAGTTCGCCAAAATCGGGTTTTCGATAATCTGTCCGCCTGTAGCTCCGGATTTTTGAGGTTTTGCCATCAATCCACGCATACCGCCCAACTGACGGATCTGTTCCCGTGATCCACGGGCTCCGGAGTCAAGCATCATATAAATAGAGTTAAATCCCTGATCGTCTTCTGCCAACTGCTTCATCAATGTAGCCGTCAGATTGGCATTTACATGGGTCCAGATATCGATGATCTGATTGTAACGCTCATTATTTGTAATGAATCCCATATTATAATTGGCCATCACTTCTTCCACCTGATCATATCCCTCTTTCAACAAAGCGTCTTTTTCAGCCGGAACAATAACGTCAGCCAAATTAAAGGACAAACCGCCTTCAAATGCCATACGGTACCCCAAATCCTTGATGTCATCCAGGAATTTAGCGGTAACATCCACGCCACAACGTTTAAACACGTCACTGATGATATCCCGCAGAGACTTCTTGGTAATCAATGTATTGATATACGGGAAATTCTTCGGTGTATATTGGTTCAATATAATACGACCTACAGTCGTATCGATCATATGAACATATTCTTTCCCTTCTTTGTCTACATCTACGATTCTCACCTGAACCTTAGCGTGCATATCCACAGCCTTTTCATTCAGTGCAATAATCACTTCCTCCGGAGAATAGAATTTCAAACCTTCTCCTTTCGCTCCCTTACGCGGTTTTGTAATATAATACAATCCCAATACCATATCCTGAGAAGGTACAGTAATAGGCGCACCGTTGGCAGGATTCAAAATATTGTGGGCACAGAGCATTAAAATCTGGGCTTCCAATACGGCTTCATTACCCAACGGTAAATGTACAGCCATCTGGTCACCGTCGAAGTCCGCATTGAACCCGGTACATGCCAAAGGATGCAAACGGATAGCCTTACCTTCGATCAATTTCGGCTGGAAAGCCTGGATACCCAAACGGTGCAACGTCGGAGCACGGTTTAGCAATACAGGATGGCCTTTCAATACGTTTTCCAGAATATCCCAAACCACCGGATCGCGACGGTCTACAATTTTCTTGGCGCTCTTTACAGTCTTCACAATACCCCGTTCGATCAGCTTACGGATGATAAACGGCATATACAATTCAGCCGCCATATCTTTCGGTAAACCGCATTCGTGCATTTTCAAATCCGGTCCGACAACAATTACAGAACGGGCAGAATAATCCACACGTTTACCCAACAAGTTCTGACGGAAACGTCCTTGTTTACCTTTCAAACTGTCGGACAGTGATTTCAGCGGCCGGTTATTTTCGATTTTCACAGCATTGGATTTGCGTGAATTATCAAATAACGAATCCACGGCTTCCTGTAACATACGTTTTTCATTACGCAGAATCACATCCGGAGCCTTGATTTCGATTAACCGTTTTAAACGATTGTTTCTAATGATAACCCGACGGTATAAATCATTCAAATCGGAAGTAGCAAAACGACCTCCGTCCAGCGGTACTAACGGACGCAATTCCGGCGGAATTACGGCCAGTACCTTCACGATCATCCATTCAGGTTTATTGACTTCTTTACTTTCGCGGAAAGCCTCAACCACCTGTAAGCGTTTCAACGCTTCGTTCTTACGTTGTTGAGAGGTTTCCGTATTTGCTTTATGACGCAACTCGTAAGACAAATTATCCAGATTCAATCTTTCGAGCAACATGCCGATTGCCTCGGCCCCCATTTTAGCAATAAACTTATTAGGATCATCGTCGTCCAAATGTTGGTTATCTGCGGGTAAAGCATCCACCAGATCGATATATTCTTCCTCGGTCAGGAAGTCAAGCTCGCTGATTCCTTTCTCCGCTAATATACCGGGTTGAACCACAACATATCTTTCATAATAAATAACAGAATCCAGTTTTTTGGAAGGCAATCCTAACAAATAACCGATCTTATTGGGCAAAGACTTAAAATACCAGATGTGAGCAACAGGCACTACCAACTGTATGTGTCCCATCCGTTCACGCCGTACTTTCTTTTCAGTTACTTCTACTCCACAACGGTCGCATACAATACCTTTGTAACGAATACGCTTGTATTTTCCACAATGGCATTCGTAATCCTTCACCGGACCGAAGATCCGTTCGCAAAACAGACCGTCACGCTCTGGCTTATAAGTACGATAGTTGATCGTCTCCGGTTTGAGCACCTGTCCGCTGGAATGTTCCAGAATCTCTTCAGGTGATGCCAAACCGATCGCTATTTTTGTAAAGCTCTTGGGCTTGTTGGTGTTATTATCTTTTCTAAAAGCCATCTTTTTTGATTTTAGATCCCGGATTTCAAATTTACGTCCCGGACTAAAACCGGAGACCGTAAATCAAAATCGTAAATCGTAAATTATATCAAGTTAACACTTAATCCGAGTCCTCTCAATTCATGCAACAATACATTGAATGATTCCGGTAATCCGGGAGTCGGCATCGGCTCACCTTTGACAATGTGCTCGTAAGTTTTGGTTCTGCCGACAACATCGTCAGACTTCACTGTCAGGATTTCCTGAAGGATATGTGCAGCACCGAAAGCCTCGAGAGCCCAAACTTCCATCTCACCGAAACGCTGACCACCGAACTGTGCTTTACCACCCAAAGGCTGTTGCGTAATCAATGAGTACGGTCCGATAGAACGGGCATGCATCTTGTCATCGACCATATGGCCCAGTTTCAAGAAGTATGTCACACCCACCGTTGCCGGCTGGTCGAAACGCTCTCCGGTACCTCCGTCATACAGATAAGTCGTACCGTAACGCGGAACACCGGCTTTATCGGTATAAGCATTGATGTCATCCAGATTAGCACCATCGAAAATCGGAGTTGCAAATTTCAGTTCCAATTCTTTTCCGGCCCATCCTAACACAGCCTCGAAAATCTGTCCCAGATTCATACGGGAAGGCACACCCAGCGGGTTCAGACAAATGTCCACCGGCGTACCGTCTGCCAGGAAAGGCATATCTTCCACTCTGACAACACGGGACACAATACCTTTGTTACCGTGACGACCGGCCATCTTATCACCGATTTGCAGTTTACGTTTTTTAGCCACGTACACTTTCGCCATCTTGATGATACCGGAAGGTAACTCATCACCTACAGTAGCATTGTATTTCTTACGTTTCATCTGGCCTTCGATCTCCTTGTACTTGATCACATAGTTGTGAAGCAAATCCCGGATCATGTCATTTTTCTGCTTGTCTGTTGTCCATTTATTAGGATTGATCTCCAAATAATTCAGATTTTGCAGGGTCTTCAACGTAAATTTCACACCTTTCGGTATCACATCTTCATTCAGGTAGTTCTTCACACCCTGGGACGTCTTACCATTGGTCAGCTCGAACAGCTTATCTATCAGAAGTGTATTCAAATCCCCGACTTTACGTTCGAATTGTTCGTCGATTTCTGCCAGTAAAGTTTTTCCGGCAGCTTTCGATTTGCGGTCTCCGATCGTCCGTTGGAATAATTTCTTATCGATAATGACACCTCTTAAAGAAGGAGAAGCTTTCAATGAAGCATCTTTTACATCTCCGGCCTTGTCTCCAAAAATAGCACGCAGCAATTTTTCTTCCGGACTCGGATCGGATTCTCCCTTCGGTGTAATCTTACCGATCAGGATATCTCCGGGTTCTACTCGGGCTCCGATACGGATAATACCGTTTTCATCCAAATTTTTCGTAGCATCTTCACTTACATTCGGAATATCAGCCGTCAACTCTTCCAAGCCTCGCTTGGTTTCGCGGACTTCAAGAGAATATTCATCGACATGCACTGACGTAAATACATCGTTGCGCACGATATTTTCAGAAATCACGATAGCATCCTCATAGTTGTATCCTTTCCAGGGCATATAGGCCACTTTCAGGTTACGTCCCAAAGCCAGTTCCCCATCTTCGGAAGAATATCCTTCCGTGAGTATTTCTCCGGCTTCTACCCGTTGTCCTTTCTTGACAATCGGACGCAAAGTGATGGTGGTACTCTGGTTGGTACGTTTGTATTTCGGCAGGAGATATTCTCTGGTATCACCGTCGAAGCTTACGAAACGTTCTTCCTCTGTCTGGTCGTATTTAATGACAATCCGGCGTCCATCGACAAAGTCAACGATACCTGCGCCTTCTGCTACAACCTGGGTACGGGAATCCCGTATCAAAGCCCCCTCCAGACCGGTTCCCACAATCGGAGCCTGCGGCTTGATGATGGGCACAGCCTGACGCATCATGTTAGATCCCATCAATGCACGGTTAGCATCGTCATGTTCCAGGAAAGGAATCAACGAAGCGGCAATAGAGGCGATCTGATTCGGAGCAACGTCGATCAAGTCAACCTTTTCAACGTCTTCCACAGGGAAGTCACCGTCTTTACGGGATTTTGCCCGTTTTTTCACGAAATGTCCGTCATCCCCTACTTTGGCATTTGCCTGCGCAATCACCAGACCTTCTTCTTCTTCTGCGGACAAATATTTTACACCTTCCGAAGACAAATCGACAACTGCATTGTCAACTTTCCGGTAAGGAGTTTCGATAAAACCGAGTTCGTTAATCTTCGCATATACACAAAGCGAAGAAATCAATCCGATATTCGGGCCTTCCGGAGTTTCAATCGGACAGAGACGACCGTAGTGTGTGTAATGAACGTCTCGCACCTCGAATCCGGCACGATCGCGGGACAAACCACCGGGTCCCAGGGCTGACATACGACGTTTGTGCGTAATCTCGGCCAACGGGTTGGTTTGATCCATAAACTGAGACAAGGCATTCGTTCCAAAGAAAGAATTGATCACAGAAGACAATATCTTGGAATTGATCAAATCTACCGGAGTAAACACCTCATTGTCCCGGACATTCATCCGTTCACGAATGGTACGGGCCATACGGGCCAATCCCACACCGAACTGATTGTATAATTGTTCTCCGACAGTACGTACACGCCGGTTGCTCAAGTGGTCGATATCGTCCACATCCGTACGGGCATTCAGCAACTTGATCAGATATTTGATAATCTCAATGATATCTTCCTTCGTCAATATCCGTACGGAAGGATCTGTAGACAAACCTAATTTTTTATTCAGTTTATAACGGCCTACATCTCCCAGGTCGTAACGTTTATCCGAGAAGAACAACTTATCGATCACGTCGCGGGCTGTCGCTTCGTCAGGCGGCTCCGAGCTACGTAATTGTCTGTAAATATGGAGCACTGCTTCTTTCTCCGAGTTACACGGATCTTTCTGCAGTGTATTATATATAATGGCATAATCTGCCAGATTTTGCTTTTCTTTATGCAACAGAATGGTTTTAGCTCCCGATTCTACAATTGCATCGATATGTTCATTTTCCAGAACAGTCTCACGATCCACAATGATTTCGTTACGTTCGATAGATACGACTTCCCCCGTATCTTCATCCACGAAATCCTCCACCCAGGTCTTCAAAACACGCGCAGCCAAACGACGGCCAACGACTTTTTTCAATCCCGATTTGGAAACATTTATTTCATCTGCCAGGTCGAATATCTGAAGAATATCCTTATCCGTCTCAAAACCGATAGCGCGCAACAATGTCGTCACCGGCAATTTTTTCTTCCGGTCGATATACGCATACATCACATTATTGATGTCTGTAGCGAACTCAATCCACGACCCTTTGAACGGAATAATTCTGGCTGAATAAAGCTTGGTACCGTTAGCATGAACGCTCTGTCCGAAAAACACTCCCGGCGATCTGTGCAACTGTGATACGATGACACGCTCAGCCCCATTGATTACGAAAGTTCCTTTCGGAGTCATATAAGGGACATTCCCGAGGTATACATCTTCGATAACCGTATCGAAATCCTCATGTTCGGGGTCCGTACAATACAGCTTCAGTTTTGCCTTCAGAGGCGCACCATAAGTCAATCCCTGTTCCAGACACTCGTCTATCGTATAACGGGGCGGATCGATAAAATAATCGAGGAACTCCAGCACGAAATTATTCCGGGTATCGGTAATAGGAAAGTTCTCTTTAAAAACGGTGTAAAGGCCTTCGTTTTTTCTGTTTTCGGGAGTAGTACCCAATTGAAAAAAGTCTTTGAAAGACTTTAATTGCACTTCAAGAAAATCAGGATATTCCAATTGATTTTTAATGGAGGCAAAGCTTATTCTTTTATTTGAATGATTTGAAGACATCTATTAATTTTTTGGAACCTAAACAATAATAACAACAAAACGGTTTAGAGTCAAAAATGACTCTAAACCTTAAAAACCCAAAGGGTTCTATGACTTATTTAAGTTCAACTTCAGCTCCAGCTTCTTCTAATTGAGCTTTCAACTGAGCAGCTTCTTCTTTAGAAACTTTTTCTTTCAGAGGAGCCGGTGCTTTGTCAACTAATTCTTTAGCTTCTTTCAGTCCAAGACCGGTCAGCTCTTTCACTAATTTAACAACACCTAACTTAGCAGCACCTGCTGATTTCAGGATAACGTCGAACTCGGTTTGTTCAGCGGCAGCGGCAGCACCGGCACCAGCTGCAGGAGCAGCAACAACAGCAGCAGCTGCTGCAGGTTCGATTCCGTATTCTTCTTTTAAGATGTCAGCTAATTCTTTTACGTCTTTTACAGTCAGGTTAACTAATTCCTCTGCAAGTTTTTTCAAATCTGCCATTTCGATAATTATTTAAATTGTTTTTACTCTAGATAAAATAAAATTATGCTCTATCTTCCAGCGTTTTCAACACGCCACCGATAGTATTCTTCCCTGATTCCAGAGAAGAGATAAGTTTCTGCATCGGTGATTGAAGCAGTAAGATAATATCGCCCAGTAATTCTTCTTTCGATTTAACATTAACAAGCGACTCTAACTGATTTTCACCAACATAGACACATTCTTCAACATAAGCAGCCTTAAATACAGGTTTGTCATGGCTCTTACGGAACTCTTTAATTAATTTCGCAGGAGCATTTCCTGTTTCACAAAGCATTACAGCACTGGAGCCTTTCAAAGAACCGTAAAGGTCTTCATAATTTGCTTCCAGGCCATCGAGTGCTACTTTCAACAAGGTATTTTTCACCTGTATCAGTTTAATCCCGGCTTTGAAACATTCTCTCCGCAAATCCTGAGTCGCAGCAGCATCCAGTTCAGAAATATCACTTACATACAGATGCTTGTACGATTTAATCTGCTCGGTTAAATTGTCTATGATTACTTGTTTTTCTTCCCTTTTCATTCTACAAAGGTCCTTTTAAAGGTTAATAATTAATCAAGTAATGACTTAAGGTCTAATTTAATACCGGGACTCATTGTACTTGACAGGAACACACTCTTTACGTAAGTACCCTTAGCAGAAGACGGTTTCAGCTTCTGGATCATGTTCATGAACTCACGAGCATTGTCCTTAATCTGATCAGCTTCAAAAGTTACTTTACCGATAGAAGTGTGCACGATACCAAACTTGTCAACTTTAAAATCAATTTTTCCCTGCTTAACCTCATGAACAGCTTTACCAATTTCCATGGTAACAGTACCGCTCTTGGGGTTCGGCATCAATCCACGCGGACCTAAAATTCGTCCTAAAGCACCGATTTTACCCATGATAGACGGCATGGTAATAATGATATCGATATCAGTCCAACCTGATTTCAATTTCTCAATATAATCATCCAATCCAACATAGTCGGCTCCGGCAGCTTTAGCTTCTTCCACCTTATCAGGTGTACAAAGTACCAAAACACGAACCTGTTTACCGGTTCCGTGAGGTAAGGTGACAACACCACGTACCATTTGATTAGCTTTACGTGGGTCTACACCCAGACGAACGTCCATGTCAACTGACGCATCAAACTTGGTAAAAGTAATCTCCTTCACAAGTTTAGCAGCTTCTTCAATGGTATAAACTTTACCATTTTCGATCTTTTCTAAAGCTAACTTCTTATTTTTTGTCAGTTTACTCATTACGTTTGAAGTATTACAAATTCATTAAAAAGGTTTCTCACCCTCAACGGTGATCCCCATACTTCTGGCAGTTCCAGCTACCATGCTCATTGCTTTTTCCACTTCAAAAGCGTTCAAATCACTCATTTTTCCTTCTGCGATCTGTTTTACCTGATCCCAGGAAATAGAGGCTACCTTTTTACGGTTGGGTTCCGCAGAACCTGATTTGATTTTTGCCACTTCCAAAAGTTGAATTGCAACAGGAGGTTGTTTGGTGATAAAATCGAAAGATTTATCTCCGTAAACCTGAATAATTACCGGAATAATCTTTCCTGCCTGGTCCTGAGTTCTTGCATTGAATTGTTTACAGAAGTCCATAATATTGACTCCTTTAGAACCTAATGCAGGTCCCACAGGGGGAGAAGGATTAGCGGCACCAGCTTTGATCTGTAGCTTAATAATAGCTTCAACTTCTTTTGCCATGATTTTTTCTTCTCAATAATTTAAATTATTCTTTTTCTACCTGCATGAAACTCAATTCGAGCGGTGTCTGACGACCAAAAACCTTGACAATTACTTTCACCCGTTTTTTGTCATTATTCACCTCCTCTATCACACCGGTAAAACCGTTGAACGGTCCGTCTGTAACTTTAACGGATTCGCCCACAAAGTAAGGAACGCTTACTTCTTCCGGCTGTTCTGCAAGTTCATCCACCTTGCCAAGAATCCGATTCACCTCTGCTAAACGCATCGGCACCGGATCACCTCCTTTGGTTTCCCCCAGGAAGCCTATCACGTTCGTGATATCACGAAGCATGTGAGGGATTTCACCAACTAAAGCAGCCTCTATCATAACATAACCTGGAAAGAAATTCCGTTCTTTACTGATTTTTTTCCCGTTACGTACCTGATAGATCTTCTCGGTGGGTATCAAAACCTGTGAAACATAATCCTGAAGTCCCAAACTGGCAATTTCATTTTCGATGTACTCCTTTACCTTTTTCTCCTTACCACCGATCACACGAAGCACATACCATCTTTTTTTAATTTCTGCCATATTCGTTTTCCGGATTATTAATAAAACATACTATAAATAAAGGTCATCACATGTCTGAATACGAAATCCATAACAAATATACCTATCGCAATCATGACGGAAGCTATCATTACAATTGCGGCACTGCTCTGGAGTTCTGACCAGGAAGGCCAAGACACTTTATTGACCAATTCGTTATATACCTCTGCGAAGTAAGTCTTTATTTTCATTTTAGATCGTAGATTGTAAATTTTAAATTGCGTGCAAACTTACAACTTAAAATTTAAAATTAAAATAGCAAGCACGGGTGGAGAGACTCGAACTCCCGACACTCGGTTTTGGAGACCGATGCTCTACCAACTGAGCTACACCCGTTTATTAATTGCAGATTTGGATTTACGATTTACGATTAACTGCCCTAAGCAGAAAATCGCAAATCGCAAACTTATCATCTATGATTTGTGATTAAGATTTACATGGTAAATCAAAATCACAAATCGTAAATTATTCTAAGATTTCAGTAATCTGTCCGGCACCTACGGTACGTCCACCTTCACGGATAGCGAAACGCAAACCGAGTGAACAAGCAACCGGAGTCAACAACTCAACAGTGATTGTTACGTTATCTCCCGGCATTACCATTTCAGTTCCTTCCGGCAAGGTAATTTCACCCGTAACGTCCATAGTACGCAAGTAGAACTGCGGTCTGTATTTGTTGTGGAACGGAGTATGACGACCACCTTCTTCTTTCTTCAGGATATAAACCTCAGCCTTGAATTTGCTGTGCGGTTTCACTGAACCCGGTTTTGCCAATACCATACCACGTTTGATTTCATTTTTATCAACGCCACGCAGCAACAAACCTACGTTATCACCAGCCTCACCTGTATCCAACAATTTACGGAACATTTCAACTCCGGTACATACCGTTTTCTTACCGTCAGCACCCAAACCGATCATTTCGATTTCATCACCTACGTGTATGATACCCGTTTCGATACGACCTGTGGCAACAGTACCACGACCGGTAATTGAGAATACGTCTTCAACCGGCATCAGGAACGGTTTTTCATTGTCACGCGGAGGAAGCGGAATCCATGTATCAACAGCATCCATCAATTCCATCACTTTGTCTTCCCATTTTGCTTCACCATTCAAAGCACCCAATGCAGAACCCAAAATAATCGGGGTATTGTCGCCGTCATACTGATAGAAACTCAACAATTCGCGAAGTTCCATTTCCACCAATTCCAACATTTCCTGATCGTCAACCATATCCACTTTGTTCAGGAACACAACGATTCTCGGAACGTTTACCTGACGAGCCAAAAGAATATGTTCGCGGGTCTGAGGCATCGGACCATCAGTAGCGGCACAAACCAAAATAGCACCGTCCATCTGAGCAGCACCCGTAACCATGTTCTTTACATAGTCAGCGTGACCCGGACAGTCAACGTGAGCATAGTGACGGTTAGCTGTCTGATATTCTACGTGAGAAGTATTGATCGTAATACCTCTTTCTTTTTCTTCCGGAGCATTATCGATAGAATCGAAAGAACGCAATTCTGAAAGACCTTTTTTTGCCAACACTGTAGTGATTGCTGCAGTTAATGTAGTTTTACCGTGGTCAACGTGACCGATAGTACCGATATTTACGTGTGGTTTTGACCTGTCAAACTTTTCTTTAGCCATAACTCTAAAACAATTTTATTATTAAACAATTTATTACAAAAAATCTGTGTTCTATTCTTTACTTCCTGACCGACAAGTAATTATCACATGACAGCCCAGAAAAGCCCGATTATCGAGCGTGCAAATATAGAAAAATAATTTTGTTGCACAAAATTATTTTCACTTAAAGTTTGTGGTTTATAGATTATTATCTATTTTCCCCAGCTCAGGGCACAAATTATTTTTCTCTCTCTTTTTCTTTGATTTTTACCAACTGACGTTTTACAACGTCATACAACTCATCGACAGCTTCTTCGAATTTTTTTGCATTTTTCTTGGCAAAAACATCTTGACCTTTTATATCCACGCTTACTTCCACTACTTTGTTTTCAAGATTATCATCTTTTTCCAATTTCAATGCAACATCGATCCCTAGAATCGAATCATTGTATTTTTCCAACTTAGCCAGCTTTTTCTGGATAAATTCCTCCAGTTGCGAACTTGCAGAAAAACCAACAGAACTAATCCTAACTTCCATAGTATTTCCTCCTTTAATTTTAAGCCCTCGGATGAGCCTGGTTAAACACCTTAATTAAATTTTCAAAAGAATTGTGAGTATAAACCTGCGTTGCTGTCAGATCAGAATGTCCCAACAATTCACGAATAGCTTCTATACAAGCCCCATTGTTGAGCAATTGCGTAGCGAAAGTATGACGCAAGACATGCGGACTCCTTTTGGATAAAGAAGTGACTTTTCCGAGCCACCTTACCACCAGCCGATAAATAAACTTATCGTATGCCGGTCCCCCTTTATCTGTTACAAAAAAAACATCGTGCCTCCCGTTTACCAATTCTCCCCGCAATTTCAGATAGGGAGCTATATTTTCAATCAATTCATCAGCCAAAGGTATCAAGCGTTGCTTGTTTCCCTTACCTGTAACGACAATATTTTTCCCGGAAAAATCGATATCTCGCACCTTCAGCCCAACCAACTCCGAACGCCTCATTCCGGTATAATAGGCCATCAATAAAACCAACCGATCCCTCTGCTCTGCAAATCCTCCCTCCAATGCCTCACTATCCAGCAATTCATCCATTTGATAATCAGGAACGAAAACAGGTAGTTTCTTTCCCATCTTGGGAGACATGACGACTTCTGTCGGATCACTCTCCACAATACCTTCCCGCATCAAATATTTGAACAAAGTCCGCAATGCGCTCAATTTCCGCCTCACGGTAGTCGCATTCATTCCTTCCGACATCTTGATCACAGCCCATTCCCTTACAATCTTTCCTGTGATGTCTGTAAATCCGAATACGTCTTTCTTTGTCGCGCAGAATTTCAGAAACTGCTCCAAATCCTCTTTATAAGCAACCAAGGTGTGAAACGAATATCTTTTCACATCTTTCAGATAATTCAGAAATGGCTCAATATCCATATTTTATACTATTACGAGCCTTACCGAAAACTGTATTTTCTTCCCCGGTTCCGGACTCTAAAATCGTATCTAAATATAAAACTTTACTCCGGAATTTACAAATCCGGAGCAATATTTTATTCTTCAGCAGCTTGTAAAGACTGTTTATAAACAGCTTTCAAGTGTTGCTGACGATTACGAATCGAAGGCTTTGTAAATGCCTGACGATCTCTCAATTCTTTTACTATACCGGTTTTTTCAAATTTTCTTTTGAATTTTTTCAAGGCTCTCTCGATATTTTCGCCTTCTTTTAAAGGTACTATAATCATGATATTCAATTTTTAATATTCAACATTAAGTTATTAATCCTCCGCAAATCTTCCCCGCCAAATATTGGAAACGCTGTACATTTCCTGCATTATCCGGTTTAATATAAACCACAAAAATCCCTGGCAAACCTGGTGTCCGCAATTTTTGTCCTATTTTACACTGCAATTATATCCCCGGAATAGCCCACCTCCTTTCAAGCGGTTTGATTTTTAATTAATTATATTTTTCAAAAATGGAAGGCAAAGATAAACGTTTTAGTCGAGAATCAAAAACATGCATACAGGAAATTTATTTTCAGCCGGCAGAAAAATGTTCCGATCAGGGATTCAACAAATCCTTACAAAAAAAATCCAGCACTTTGTTGATCATCGAAATATAAGTTTGCGCTTTTGAATTTTCAGGATTCAAGCGCAATACCGCATTGAATTTATTCAACGCATCCGTATTCTTTCCCTCCCGGTAATACAACTCTCCCAATTCCAACAAATCCATTTCATCCGGCTGATCCGCTGTTTTTTTCTCCAATTCTAGTATTGCTTCCTGCAATTTCCCTTCTTTTACCAGTTTTTCTATGTGACAATCCATAAAGTAATCATTAAAATTATAAAGTTTATATTCAATTTCTCTCTCCCTGCAAAAAGATGAATCGCAAATAAAGAATAAAGATAGGTATAAATTTATGATTTTAGATTTTAGATTTATGATTTATGATTTTAGATTATATAAATCTGACAACGAATCGGCTTATCAAACAATTTAAAATTTAAAATCATAAATTTATACCCAACTTATTCAATTCACGATTATTTCCCGTCTGGTCTTATTCCCGACAGCATCCGTAACGGTCAACAATACCCGGTTTTTCTGTCCTTTTACAAAAGCCGGCTCATTCTTACGACAAGTCAATGTTCCCGTTTTTGCATCATATTCGAAAAGACACCAACGCCCGTTCACTTCCCCCCTATATTCACGTATGCCTGCCAATTCATCTTTTATTGTAAACTTCAGACTACCGTTAATCATTCCGCCATATTCGACCCGGGGTGGAACCGAATCTATTAATAAGGTATATTTTCCCAACATATTCACCCAGGCACATAACCCATTCCCCTCCCGCATTGTTTTCAATGCTTCCCATTGTCCTTTGGCATTTAATCGTGCCAATACCATCCGGGCATCCCAATATTCCCCTTCTACCCGCAACAAAGCTTTAACCCAAAGCGGTACATCCTGTCTGGCTGTGACAAATACACCTGCCGAATCCACAGTCGCAATACTGTCCACCACAGTAAACAATGAGCAGGAATCCAGCTCCAGCACATAGGGACCGGCTTTTAAATGATATACACGTCCGACCTCCAACACTTTTCCCTCCTTCTTCCCATGTTGTTTTCCTCCGACCAGTACACAACGAAGCACAGAACTATTGCCGCTGATATCTTCAGCTTCCAACTCCACCTCGGCCTCTTCTCCTTCGTTCAGCGTCAAATAACCGTTGTCCACACAACTGATCCCCGGTATCCGGTCGATATAATTCCCAAAACAACGATACACCGTCTCCGATCTTTCCCGGTAAAGTTCAAAATCTTTCAAATCGTTTACCAAAGGCGCTTTATCGAAAGCACCGGTATCAACAACCAGGCGAAAGCGCTCAGCCTGTCTGCTCCGTAAAGTCAATTTATACACGCCCAGTTTATTCCAGGAACCATCCATAACATCCGTAATATAAGCACCGACACCGACACGGCCGGCAGATACCTTTATACGGCCGGCATCATAACGTCCTTTCCCCAAAGCCTTCACGTCACAACGACGACGTATCAACCGTCCCGCCGGGTCCGATTCATACACGTACAATTTTCGGAAATTAGGAGCAACGTGATCCTGAATGGCAATAAAACGTAAAGGATTCAGAATATTTTCTGTCTTCGTATCCCGGTATTCAAAATGCAAATGAGGCCCGCCCGAAGCACCTGTATTTCCACTATAAGCAATTGTGTCCCCTTTCCGGAAGATCAGCCCGAGTTCCCGTACATTTTCATCCAGCTCAAAGCTTTCGTTGCGGTATTGCAATTCTCTGGCTACTTTTCGTATTTTACCGTTAAAACGATCCAGATGCCCGTACACCGTCGTCATGCCATCCGGATGTTCTACGTAAAGTGCATTTCCATATCCGGAAGCCGAAATACGGATTCGGGCAATAACCCCGTCGTTCACACATAAAACCGGCAAACCGGTAGTACCTCCTGTCTTCAGATCGATTCCGGAATGAAAATGGGTGGCTCGCAATTCCCCGAAATTCCCGCTCAACAAAGGTTCTCTTCTCAAAGGCAAGATATTCGTACCCAACTGAGCATACAGAGGTATCATTATAAAACAATGAAGTACCACCAACCCCAACCGACAAAACCATTTAATCATTCTCATCCCGGCAAAATATTTAATTTTATGTCGCAAATATATCAACACTATTGATAATTTGAAGAAAAAAAATTA
Organism: Culturomica massiliensis; assembly: GCF_900091655.1. Classification (NCBI taxonomy): domain Bacteria; kingdom Pseudomonadati; phylum Bacteroidota; class Bacteroidia; order Bacteroidales; family Odoribacteraceae; genus Culturomica; species Culturomica massiliensis. The sequence goes on along the minus strand of NZ_LT594621.1, from coordinate 4,097,923 downwards.
TCTTTGTCATGAAAAGATAACGTTATGAGCGGAAAAGAGGATGCCGTTTTAAACGAGCTGAAATTTAAAGTTGAAAGATTAATAAAACTATATATATCCTCACTTCAGACGATTGAAGATCAAAAAAGCAGGATAGAGGAATTATCTGCTGAGATTGAAAATCTGAAAAGTGAGAAGCAAAATTTAAATGAAGAATTAAAAACAGCCAGAGTGGCAAATGCGCTTTCAGGTTCGGGTGACGGCAGTTATCAGGCGAAATTGCGAATTAACCAACTGGTGCGGGAGATCGATAAATGTATTGCTCTTTTGAACAATTGATATGAGCGAAAAAGATTCTACGGTTTCGATAAATGTCAGTATCGCGAATAAAAAATTCCCGATTATTGCCAAAAGCCAGGAGGAAGAGGAGATTTACCGGGCAGCATCGAAACGTATCAATGATATGATTTCTAAATTTCAGGCCAAGTACGGGACACAAGCCGATCCTTTGGACTTTTTGTATCTGACAGCGTTTCAGCATACAGTAGCCCTGATTCAGGCTGAGAAACGAAACGATACCGGGCCATTGATAAATGAGATTGAAAAGATCAATTTGCGAATTGACGAATTCGTTAAAGAGTAATTGACAAGCGTTCTTTGAATAAGATATTCCCGCATTATTTCGAATTTAAGCGAAAAACTCAACACTCAAACAATTAGAGCGGATGCTTTATTTGCCCAAGACAGGCCTCAACTCTTCGGAGTTCCTTCGGGACAGTGGAAGTCTGAATCAAATTGCAGCTCTACCCGTGTCATACAGGGGTTTTATTAAATGAAATAGTGCGGGTTTTTTTTGTACCCACGTTAGCGGTTATAAAATCGACACATTTGATTTTACACCAATAACACATAAATGAGAAACTTATAACACAACATATAATTACATTTTAATTTCAACAATATGACACACATAATAATCGCAGGAGTGGTGGCCCTGATCGTCGGAATCTTGATTGGATATATTGTGATCCGGCTCGCATTAAAGCACAGAAGTGAAAATATTATCAAAGAAGCAGAGGCTGAAGCCGAAGTTATAAAAAAAGATAAGATTCTCCAGGCAAAAGAAAAATTTCTGCAAATCAAAGCAGAACATGAGAAACAGGCCGCAGCACGCAATAACAAGCTTTTGGTTGCTGAAAATAAATTGAAGCAACAGGAAACTTTTATCTCTCAAAAGATGGAAGAAATCCAGCGGAAATCCAAAGACCTCCAGTCACTTCAATCCAATTTAGATGTACAAAAGGAATTGATGGAGAAAAAAGTTTCCGAACTGGATAAACTGAAAAAACAACAAATCGAACAGTTAGAAGCTATTTCAGGCATGTCCGGCGAACAGGCCAAAGAAAAACTCATCAATTCCCTGAAAGAAGAAGCTGAAACCGAAGCCATTTCCTATGTTAATGAAATCATGGAAGAGGCCAAGATGACAGCCAATATGGAAGCTAAAAAAGTAGTTATCAAAACCATACAACGTGTGGCTACGGAAACGGCTACGGAAAATGCAGTATCCATTTTCCATATTGATTCGGACGAAATCAAAGGACGGATTATCGGGCGCGAAGGCCGGAATATCCGTGCTCTTGAAGCAGCCACCGGTGTTGAAATCATCGTTGATGACACTCCGGAAGCTATCGTTCTTTCAGGCTTTGATCCTGTCAGAAGAGAAATCGCCCGTTTATCCTTACACCAACTGGTAACGGACGGACGTATTCATCCGGCACGCATCGAAGAAGTCGTAAATAAAGTCAAAAAACAAATCGAAGAAGAAATCATCGAGACCGGTAAACGTACCACAATCGACCTGGGTATTCACGGATTGCATCCGGAATTAATCCGTTTGATCGGAAAAATGAAATACCGTTCTTCTTACGGTCAAAACCTGTTACAACATGCCCGGGAAACGGCCAACCTCTGTGCTATCATGGCTGCGGAACTCGGTTTGAATGTGAAAAAAGCCAAACGCGCCGGCCTGTTGCATGACATCGGTAAAGTGCCCGACGATGAGCCGGAATTGCCGCACGCTATCCTCGGTATGCAATTAGCTGAAAAATACAAAGAGAAACCGGATATTTGCAACGCTATCGGAGCCCATCATGAAGAAATCGAAATGACCACGCTGATCGCTCCGATTGTGCAGGCTTGTGATGCCATTTCCGGTGCCCGTCCGGGTGCCCGCCGGGAAGTTGTAGAGTCTTATATCAAACGTCTGAAAGATATGGAAGACTTGGCACTTTCTTACAACGGTGTTGTAAAAACATACGCTATACAAGCCGGCCGTGAACTGCGCGTAGTGGTCGGAAGTGAAAAGATCTCGGACAAAGAAGCCGAAAAAATTTCCTTCGACGTAGCCAAACGCATACAGGACGAAATGACTTACCCGGGACAGGTTAAAGTAACGGTAATCCGTGAAACACGGGCCATTGCTTACGCCAAATAAATCCCGAACGGATAAAAAGAAAAATCTCCGAAAACAAAATTTTCGGAGATTTTTTTATAAAACAACACACGGATCTCAATTATAAATCGGAGCCCTATCCTTTCCTGCAAAAAAGAAAGATCGCAAATCAAAAATCAGAAGAGTTTTTCCTTTACTTTCCTTCCCCGTTTCAGATCCCGGTTTATAAACCACAATCAGAAATCTACAATTTAAATCCCAAACTGACCAAAACGGCACGCCGTCTTAAAGCATAGGAGGTAGAAAAGGTATTTACACCGTCATAGGAAGAAAAAGCATAGGTGTGTTTATCACAGATATTTTCACAACGTAAAGCGACCTCCCAGCGAGGCAGTGAATACCTGACCTCTGCATCCATAAAGAAAAGCCGCAAATCAGGAGCATCTGCAATTTCATTATTTACATACTCCCCCTTCCAGGTCACCTGCCAATAAGGAGCCGGAAAAAAATGCAGCGATAAACCGGATTTCCAATCCGACAACCAGTCGGAAACATAACGAGCCGTACCCGTTTTATTACCTTTATAAGCGATTTGTAAATTCACCCGGTTCCAGGAAACCGGTTCGCAGTCTATGTTTACAGTTACCTGTGCCGTATGTCCGGTAACCTTCCACTCCTTTTGTTGCTGAAACTGATTGAAACTCATTCGGGTATATCCGGCATCGACAGATAAATTAGTCCGCCAGCCATCCCAATATTTACCCAAACGCCCGTTTATCATCAGATAGCGCCTGTCATTATCTCTTTTCTCTCTATATTGAAGGATATGGTTTTCAGTCAGAGTTTGTGCCGATACCAGATTCGAATGTTGCATTCGATAAATGACCGACAGAGTCGTAAACAACACATTGATCGGATTCCGGTAAGTGAAACTGGCACTATACGAATGTGACGTCCGTTGCTCCGGTATGGATATTCCTTTACGAAAGGTACGGAAATTCGTCATACGGACTCCCTCTGTAAAATCCAGAGCATCTCCTAATTCCTTTTGCATCCGGTAAGAAAGCGATGCTTTCCAATAAGGATTGAATGTATAATGATACCGCACCGACGGATTCGTCCAAAGTCGGGAAAAATGTTCTTTTTCAGGTATCGAACGATGATCGGCATACAAATCCAGAAAAACCAAGGGCATACCAATCGTCAACCTTCCCCGTTCTCCCCTCAGGGTATACTCCGGCTGTAACTGATACTCCCAACGATTCCATTGCAGGCGGTTGTTCTGACTCACTTCAAACAAACCGGGTCGTAAATCCGAACTAAGATGTTCCAAGGCAGCCGTAAATGCGACATCCAGTCTGAATAAAGATTTTCCTTTCTGCCGCGAAAATCCGGTACGATTCGTCGTGTAAAACTTTTGACGGTCGGTACGTTGTTTTAACAAACCGACCTGTCCGAACTGCACGGTATCCCCTGCCACATCCAAACGTTGAGGTTGTCCGGTATACCGGATAAAAGAATACAAATTCCAATTACTTTTTCCGGTTCTTTTAACCAGATCCAATTTATTCTGGATCAAAAACAAAGGCATTCTGAAATCCTGGTCTACCTGTTGTGACCCGCTGACACCGGAAGCCACATCACGCCAATTACCGTAAAATTTCAGTTCATCATCCACATACACAGAAGAAGCATTCGTCGTCCACGAAAACACGGCTTCAGCCCTATGCGAATCGTCCCGTAACTGATTTAAAGTATTCCACAGCAACTCTTCTTCCGTTCCCAACTGATAACGATTAAGTTCCTGCCTTTGCTCCCGATCCCGGTTTTTCAGGTAAGTCAGCACCAAACGCAATTGGGAATCCTCATCAATCTTCCACAATTGATTGGCAGTAGCTGCATAAGATTGATTCTGCAAATAACGCTTTTCATCCACCGGCAAAGCGATCAGGCTTCCCGATTCCATCAAATCAGTCGGATAAGGGGGAACTCCTTGCAATAAATCAGCCATTCCCAAACCATGATCGCTTAATTCATCCGTCAGATTACGTCCGGTATTGTTGGTTTTAAACGTATATAACGACTGCCAGCTACGGGCCATTTCCATCGCCATCAGCTTTCCTTCCCACAAACCTTCGGAAGAAGTAAAACCACCGCCGGCTTCTGCGTTAATCACCGGCCGCCCCAGTTTTTCTTTTTTCAGTTTCAGATTAATAGCTGCCTGTTGCGAAAACACCTGATCTCTCAGCAGTTTTACAGGTTGATGATTTTCCAGTACCTGTACTTTTTCTACTGCATCAGCCGGAATATTATTCGTAGCTATCCCATATTTGGCCCGCAACAAATCCAGTCCTTCAATATAAAAACGGTTGATCGGTTCCCCCTGATACGTAATCGCTCCGTTTTCACTGACTTTAATACCGGGTAATTTTTTCAGAACATCACCGATCACCCGGTCTTCTCCTCCCTGAAAAGCCTCTACCCGGTAATTAAGCGTATCCCCCACCGACCACATTGGTGCAGCCTTTACGGTCACCTCCTTCAATTGAAATTGCGTAGGAACAAAAGTAATATCCTTTTGCCCACTCACATTTTTACAAATTAAAACAACATTCTTATACCCCAACAAAGCAAAACGCAGACATACGGAATCAACCTCCGCATAAAACCGCAACCGGTATTCTCCCTGCTCTCCACTCATGGTATATGCAAAAACTTTCTCTCCTTTCAGATCGGTAGCCGAACAAATAACATCACTCACCAGCCGTCCGGTTCCTTCTTCTACAATCTTCCCTTCATACACGGTTTGCGCCAAAACTGACGGACTTATACACAGAGTAACCAAAATTCCAACATACCACAACATCTTGTTCATAGGCTCATTCTAATTCTATCGGGTTATACGGATATTTTTCACGGGGCAGTTGATCTTTGGGTACCGATACAAGACCAGAATTACCGATAACAGCCCCCGGATTACTCATAGCCATCTTCTCTACCTGCATGAATTTTTTACGGGTCAAACGTACCTTAAGCTTGCTATTCGTTAAGTAAATAGGACTTTCCCAATCAACCCGGTACAGAGCAGTACATTCGAAAGAATAATCCCGGTCCGCATCCTCCACTTTCAGGATCAGCCCAGGTAATCCGTTAAACTTCCAGGGACCGTTTGATAACGGTATATCCGGAGCATACCAGGCCGTATAATCACGCCCCCGAAACGAGCAGGTTGCTTTTTTACACAAATACCCCAACACTCTCAGCGTATCCGGCATAAAAGTCCAATCGAACACCGGCATATCCTCCGTATAAACATACTCATTTATCAAGATTTCTTTCTGGAACAGGCACTGTCCTTTCGGATAATTCTTGAGCAGGACACCTTTATCCCCAGCCTTATAAGTCCGTGCAAAATATTGATTGAAAATACTGGCTAAACTCAATTCAGGACGTTTCAATTCATCTGCCTTAATGGAGTCGCTAATCCAATAAGTATAGTTAGAATATCTTGACACTTGCTTACCAATCTGCAACATCATTTCGGACTTTGTCAGCGTATCGGGATCTGATTTATTTTCCCGTACCAACTGACAATAATGCGCATTCAAATACGTATAATCCAACGTATCCCGGGGAGTCATATCACGTGGAAACCCCGCCTCACCTTTAGGAAATGAAATTGTCACTTGTGCAAACAGAGGAAATTGCACTAAAAAGAAAAACATCGCTGCCAATATTGTTTTCATACTTACCAATTTTACACACGCTACGAATTTATCGTAAATATACTAAGTTATCGTAGAAACAAAGCTATTCATGAAAAAATACATTTATTTCATAACTCCTTTTACATCCAATATAATCCTTACACAGCTTCACATCCAATCCGCTCACTTTTCTATTGCAGTTCTATCGGATTATAAGGACGTGTTTTCGTCACCATTTTTTCGCCTTTCGGTACCGTCAGAAGACCGGAATTACCGATAACGGCATTCGGATTATTCATCGCTGCTTTTTCTGCCTGCCGGAATTTTTCACGGGTCGTTTTGATAGTATTTTTTATTTTACTCAAATATATAGGACTTTTCCAGTCGACCCGGTACAGGTCCGTACATTCAAAAGAATAATCCCGGTCTGCATCCTCTACTTTCAGGATCAGCCCCGGCAAACCGTTAAACTTCCAGGGACCGTTCGATAACGGAATATCGGGAGCATACCAGGCCGTATAATCACGCCCCCGGAACGAACAGGTTGCCTTTTTACACAAATACCCCAATACAGTCAGTGTATCCGATGCAAATGTCCAATCGAATGTCGGTTTCGTTTCCGTGTAAACATATCTATCTAACAATACCGGCATTCGGACCCAATATTGACCCTTCGGATAATTTTTAATTAATTCACTCCTATCTCCAGCCTTTTTAGTCCGCATCAAAGCCCCATTCAAAACTTGTAACATACTTAATTCCAACTGCTTTAATTCCTCCGCCATAATAGAATCGCTGATCAAAATCTTATAATTTACATATTTGGATTTTTCATTTCCAATCTGTAACACCATATCCGATTCTGTCAACTTATCCGGAATAAGTTTATTTTCCCTTACTGACTGACGATAATGTACATTTAAAAAAGCATAATCCAATGTATCCCGAGGATCCATTTCACGGGGAAAGTTTTCTAAATTTCCTCCAATCGTTTGTGCAAATAAAGAAAACTGCAAGAAAAAGAAAAATGTCACTATCAATATTGTTTTCATACTTATTAATTTTATATATACTACGAATTTTTCGTAAATATACTAAATTATCGTAGGAACAAAACTATTCATGAAAAAATATATTTATTTCATAACTTTTCTTACGTCCAATATAACCCTCACGCAACTTCATTTACAATCCTCTTACTTTTCTATTCCAACTCTATCGGATTATAGGGAAGTATTTTCGTTACTATTTTCTCGCCTTTCGGTACCGTCACAAGACCGGAATTACCGATAACGGCATTCGGATTATTCATCGCTGCTTTTTCTGCCTGCCGGAATTTTTCTCGGGTCGTTTCAATATCTTTTTTCCTTTTACTTAAATAGATGGGACTTTTCCAACCGACCCTGTAAAGGGCTGTACATTCAAAAGAATAATCCCGGTCCGCATCTTCCACTTTCAGGATCAGTCCCGGCAAGCCGTTAAACTTCCAGGGACCGTTCGATAACGGTATATCCGGAGCATACCAGGCTGTATAATAACGCCCCCGGAACAAACAGGTGGCTTTTTTACACAAATACCCCAATACTGTCAATGTATCCGATGTAAATATCCAATCAAATACCGGTTCCCTCTCCATATAAATATATTTATTTAACAAAACCGGCACTCGTACCCAATACTGCCCCTTCGGATAATTTTTTATCACAACACTTCTATCGCCGGCATTTTTAGTCCGCATCGTAGCTTGGTTCAAAATATTAGTGATGTTCAATTTCGGACACCTTAGTTCCTCTGTCATAATAGAATCATTAACCAAAAATCTATAATTAGAATACTTCGATACTTGTTCGCCGATCTGTAAAACCATATCTGATCCTGTCAGTTCTTCCGGAAATAATTTATCCTTTCGAATCAATTGACGGTAATGTACATTTAAATACGCACAATCCAACGTATCACGAGGCTCCATTTTACGAGGAACATCTTCTATATTTCCCTTAAAGACAATATTTTGAGCAAATAAAGAAAACTGTATACCTAAAGCAAAAGAAAATAACAAAATTATTTTCATAACATCATAGTTTATAAAAGAGAGTTCCTAAAAGAACTCTCTTTATTCATTAACAATTCTCCGCATCTAAATCCAATAATAAATCCCACATTTCATACACATCATCGTAATAAGAACTATCACTATAAATAATCTTACCACAACTTAATTGAAAATACATCGGAGCTGCCACAACAGCTAACGTTAAAAAACACGCACTTACGAAAGCAATCATTCTCTTTTTCATAACTCATAAAGTTTAAGAAGCTGTTTTGAAAAATCATAAATCAACAACCGCTCTTTTTCTGGGGCAGCCTGTGTGTTAATCTAAAATTTAAAATCCTTATAAAACTCCTCTAAATCGTAAATCATAAATCGTAAATATTTCTCTCTATTCCAACTCTATCGGATTATAAGGAAGTATTTTCGTTACTATTTTCTCGCCTTTCGGTACCGTCACAAGACCGGAATTACCGATAACGGCATTCGGATTATTCATCGCTGCTTTTTCCGCCTGCCGGAATTTTTC
>NZ_LT594621.1:3930638-4084462 GCF_900091655.1 Culturomica massiliensis | reverse complement strand
CGCTCTTTTTCTGGGGCAGCCTGTGCGTTAATCTAAAATTTAAAATCCTTATAAAACTCCTCTAAATCGTAAATCATAAATCGTAAATATTTCTCTCTATTCCAACTCTATCGGATTATAGGGAAGTATTTTCGTTACTATTTTCTCGCCTTTCGGTACCGTTACAAGACCGGAATTACCGATAACGGCATTCGGATTATTCATCGCTGCTTTTTCCGCCTGCCGGAATTTTTCACGGGTCGTTTTAATATCCTTTTTCCCCTTACTTAAATAGATGGGACTTTTCCAACCGACCCTGTAAAGGGCTGTACATTCAAAAGAATAATCCCGGTCCGCATCTTCCACTTTCAGGATCAGCCCCGGCAAGCCGTTAAACTTCCAGGGACCGTTCGATAACGGAATATCCGAAGCATACCAGGCCGTATAGTAACGCCCCCGGAACAAACAGGTGGCTTTTTTACACAAATACCCTAACACTGTCAGTGTATCCGGCGAAAAGTTCCAATCAAATACCGGTTCCTTTTCCGTGTAAATATAGCTATTCAATAAAACTGTCATTTGTACCGAATATTGTCCCTTCGGATAATTTTTTATTACAATACTTCTATCTCCTGCTTTTTTAGTCCGTACCAAAGCGTTATTCACAATTTTCATCGTACTTAATTCCGGCCGTTTCATTTCTTCCGTCATAATGGAATCATTAACCAAATAAGTATAATTGGAATATCTTGATATTTGTTTCCCGATTTGCAATACCATATTCGATCTCGTCAAATTATCAGGATCAAGTTTATCTTTTCGTACCAATTGGCGGTAATGCACATTCAGATAAGTGTAATCCAAGGTATCACAAGGATCCATTTTACGAGGAGCATCCTGTTCTCCTCCTAAAAATACCACTTTCTGAGCATATAAAGAAAGATGCAACGAAAAGAAAAATACAAGCAAATAAATATATCTCATAATAGTTCATTTTCAAAGGGAAGAAACTCCGAAAAGCTCTTCCCATCTCATAGTTAACAATTCAGATTCTCCAAAGCTTCTAACAATTTCAGCATTTCCGCTGTCGTATCGTAATAAGAATTATCACTATAAATAATCTTCCCACAACTTAATTGAAAATACATCGGAGCTGCCACAACAGCTAACGTCAAAAAACACGCACTTACGAAAGCTATCATTCTCTTTTTCATAACTCATAAAGTTTAAGAAGCCGTTTTGAAAGATCATAAATCAACAACCGCTCTTTTTCTGGGGCAGCCTGTGTGTTAATCTAAAATTTAAAATCCTTATAAAACTCCTCTAAATCGTAAATCAAAAATCATAAATCGTAAATATTTCTCTCTATTCCAACTCCATCGGATTGTAAGGAAACTTCTTCCTGATATCGGAGACATCTTTAACTTTTCCGGAAGCTTGTATATTAAAACCGGGATTAGCCATCCCTGCCCGTTCTGCTTTCAAAAATTTTTCACGGGTCGTTTTGATCTCCTGAGGACGTTTTTCAATGTATATAGGACGTTCCCAAGTTACCCTATACAAGGCTGTGGCATCGAAAACATAGTCGCCACGGGCATCCGATACCCGCAGAATCAATCCCGGGAGACCGGTAAATTTCCAGGGACCGTTACTTACAGATATACCCGGAGCATACCAGGCCGTATAATGCCTTCCCCGAAACGTACAGGTGGCTTTACGACATTTATAACCCAACCATTCCGATTCTTCTTTTTCCAACTGCCAATTGAATACGGGACTGTCTTCCTCATAAAGATAGCGGTCGAAAAAAACACGCGACTGTACCTGAGTCCTTCCTTCCGGATGATTTTTTAAAATCGTCTGATAATCTCCGCTTTTATAAGTCCGGCTTACTGACCGATTCACTATGGCAAGTACACTTTCATCCGTATTTTTTAACTCATAAGCCACAATTGAATCATTATGTAATTCAATCCAGTTAGTATAATTGGATATCTGTCTTCCGATTTGAAGGATCATTTCCGACGTCTCATACTCATCCGGAATCAGTGTATCTTTTCGAACCAATTGACGGTAATGAACACACAGCCGAGCATACTCCAACGTATCCCGAGGCCAACTGTTACGGGACATTTCCTTTTCCAAACGTTCTCCCCCTTGTATAACATATTGTCCAATCAAGCAAAAATTATTCAGCAAACAAAAAAGAAAAAAAAGAGATTTGATTATATTTTTCATCCTGTTGTAGATTACATCTAAAAGTTTATTATAGTGTAGAAAGCTTATACTCGACAATTAACCGTCATACAAACTTTCCACACAACACTCTAATGAGTAAAAGCACTTATTTACAATGAATTTCTGTCATTACTTTGATAAAATCTGTCATATCTTTAGGATCCTTAACAGCATCATAATCTGTCATAACAGTTTTTCCACAGGATAATGAAATAGCGACAGTATAAGCCGATGCACTTAACACCATTCCTAACACAAACAATAATAAAACTAACATCTTTTTCATAACTCATAAAGTTTAAGAAGCTGTTTTGAAAGATCATAAATCAACAACCGCTCTTTTTCTGGGGCAGCCTGTGTGTTAATCTAAAATTTAAAATCCTTATAAAACTCCTCTAAATCGTAAATCATAAATCGTAAATATTTCTCTCTATTCCAACTCTATCGGATTATAGGGAAGTATTTTCGTTACTATTTTCTCGCCTTTCGGTACCGTCACAAGACCGGAATTACCGATAACGGCATTCGGATTATTCATCGCTGCTTTTTCTGCCTGTCGGAATTTTTCACGGGTCGTTTCAATATCTTTTTTCCTTTTACTTAAATAGATGGGACTTTTCCAATCAACCCGGTATAGAGCCGTACATTCAAAAGAATAATCCCGGTCCGCATCTTCCACTTTCAGGATCAGCCCCGGCAAGCCGTTAAACTTCCAGGGACCGTTTGATAACGGTATATCCGGAGCATACCAGGCTGTATAATAACGCCCCCGGAACAAACAGGTGGCTTTTTTACACAAATACCCTAACACTGTCAGTGTATCCGGCGAAAAGTTCCAGTCAAACTCCGGCTCCGGTTCTGTATAAATATATCGATTCAATAAAACCGGGATTTGAACCCAATACTGCCCTTTTGGATAATTTTTTATTACAATACTTCTATCTCCTGCTTTTTTAGTCCGTACCAAAGCATTATTCACAATTTTCATCGTACTTAATTCCGGCCGTTTCATTTCTTCCGTCATAATGGAATCATTAACCAAATAAGTATAATTGGAATACCTTGATATTTGTTTCCCGATTTGCAATACCATATTCGATCTCGTCAAATTATCAGGATCAAGTTTATCTTTTCGTACCAATTGGCGGTAATGCACATTCAGATAAGTGTAATCCAAGGTATCACAAGGATCCATTTTACGAGGAGCATCCTGTTCTCCTCCTAAAAATACCACTTTCTGAGCATGTAAAGAAAGATTCAACGAAAAGAAAAATACAAGCAAATAAATATATCTCATAATAGTTCATTTTCAAAGGGAAGAAACTCCGAAAAGCTCTTCCCATCTCATAGTTAACAATTCAGATTCTCCAAAGCTTCTAACAATTTCAGCATTTCCGCTGTCGTATCGTAATAAGAATTATCACTATAAATAATCTTCCCACAACTTAATTGAAAATACATCGGAGCTGCCACAACAGCTAACGTCAAAAAACACGCACTTACGAAAGCTATCATTCTCTTTTTCATAACTCATAAAGTTTAAGAAGCCGTTTTGAAAGATCATAAATCAACAACCGCTCTTTTTCTGGGGCAGCCTGTGTGTTAATCTAAAATTTAAAATCCTTATAAAACTCCTCTAAATCGTAAATCAAAAATCATAAATCGTAAATATTTCTCTCTATTCCAACTCCATCGGATTGTAAGGAAACTTCTTCCTGATATCGGAGACATCTTTAACTTTTCCGGAAGCTTGTATATTAAAACCGGGATTAGCCATCCCTGCTCGTTCTGCTTTCAAAAATTTTTCACGGGTCGTTTTGATTTCCTGAGGACGTTTCCATATAAAAATAGGACGTCTCCAAGTTACTTTATACAAGGCTGTGGCATCGAAAACATAGTCGCCACGGGCATCCGATACCCGCAGAATCAATCCCGGGAGACCGGTAAATTTCCAGGGACCGTTCGATAACGGAATATCGGGAACATACCAAGCCGTATAATGCCTTCCCCGAAAGATACAGGTGGCTTTACGACATTTATACCCCAACCATTCCGATTCTTCTTTTTCCAACTGCCAATTGAATACGGGACTGTCTTCCTCATAAAGATAACGGTCGAAAAAAACACGCGACTGTACCTGGGTCCTTCCTTCCGGATAATTTTTTAAAATCGTCTGATAATCTCCGCTTTTATAAGTTCGTTCCCCTGATCGATTTGATATTGCAAGGACACTTTCATCTGTGTTGTTTAACTCATAAGCCACAATGGAGTCATTATGCAGATTAATCCAATTGGTATAATTTGACATCTGATTACCAATTTGAAGGATCATTTCCGAGGCTGTAAAATCATCCGGACTTAACGTATCTTTTCGAACCAATTGACGGTAATGAACACACAACCAGGCATAATCCAATGTATCCCGAGGCCAACTGTCCCGTGACATCTCCTTCTCAAAGCGTTTCATATTACCTTGTAACGTATTCTGGGCACTCGAATGCAAACAACCCAGTAAACAAGAAAGAAAAGACAAAAACTTAATTATATTTTTCATCTTGTAGTAAATAAATTTATTGCAGTGCAGAAAGCTTATAGCTAATAATTTTCTATTTCATAAACTTTCTACACCACATTCTAATTAACACCAGATCTTATTTACAATGAACCTCAGTCATTACTTGTCTGAATTCTTCCATATCTTTATCATTGCTAACCATAGTGGAATCTGTCATTACAGTCTTTCCACAGGGTAATGAAATAGCGACAGTATAAGCCGATGCACTTAACACCATTCCTAACACAAACAATAATAAAACTAACATCTTTTTCATAACTCATAAAGTTTAAGTATTACCTACTCTATCAAAGCTTTTCGGTGTCCGCTTCTATCTATTCCGGAATAAATCATTTAATAAAATTATAAACAGAATGCCTTATATATTATCATATTTTAAACGATTTGATTATTTGAAAATATATTCTAAAAATTGATTTTTTACAATTATATATAAAAATAGTATATATACAAAATTAATTACTACAAATATTCAAATTAATTATTTTTATTATTATTTATCAAAATATACTTAACAAGCAAAATACAAACAAGCAAAAGCCACGACATGCAACTCATAACCAAACAGATACAAACCAAACAAGACATACAAACAAAAGAAAGTACATTTCGAATCTTTACACTTATTGTATTCTTACATCACGTATAATACATAGGATGTAATCAAAGAGCTATTTTCGGGAAACGAAGAGGAATATTGCGAAATAGACGGATTTTTTTTGTTTATCGGTGAATCCTGTTTATTTTTGGAAGCTCAAATTCAGGTCTATTGACTTATTTATTATCTTTGAGACTTTACTTAAAAACAGATTATTAAAACATTCAATATACCGCTGATTTATTGCGGATAAAAAATAAAAATCATGTCAACAATAAAATCATCTGAATTGATCACCAACGATGACGGGAGCATCTTTCACCTTCATCTGTTACCCGAAGATTTGGCTGATACAGTCATATTAGTCGGAGATCCCGGCAGAGTAGAAACAATTTCCGCTTATTTCGATACGATCGAACTTAAAAAAAGTAACCGGGAATTTTATACCGTTACCGGCCATTACAACAATCGCCGGTTATCGGTTGTCTCCACCGGAATCGGTCCGGACAACATCGACATTGTCATCAATGAATTGGATGCCTTGGTCAATATCGACCTCAAGACCAAGGAGATCAAACCTGATAAACACAGTCTGAACATTGTACGTATCGGCACTTCCGGCTCCGTTCAAGCCGATATACCTGTCGACTCATTCGTCATTTCAGAGAAAAGTATCGGATGTGATGGGGTTATTCGTTTTTACGGTGACAACCAAAGCGTATGCGACCGGGATTTTGAAGAAGCTTTTATCCGCCACTGCCAATGGGCTGCGGACGCCGCCCGTCCCTATGTCGTAAACGCTTCGGCATCTTTGGTAGAGCGTTTGCACACAGCAGGCCAAACCATCAAAGGTGTTACTCTGACTGCCGTAGGATTTTACGGTCCCCAAGGCCGTATCTTACGCTTGCCATTGGCGATGCCCGGTATCAACGACCGGATTACAGCATTCCGTTACCAAAATTACAAAGTGACGAATTACGAAATGGAAAGTGCCGCCATTACAGGATTGTGCAATCTGCTGGGCCACCATGCCGCTACAATCTGCCTGATTATCGCCAACCGGATGACAGGGGATGCTTCGGCCGACTATCATGGGTATATGAAAAAATTAATCGAATATACCTTAACCCAACTGACACGATAGGTCTTTTTAAAAACGAACATTTTGATTTTAGATTACTCCACAAGCCTCTCCCGTAAAAAGAGGAATCGGACATCATAAATCGTAAATTAAAAATAAATAAACATTATGATACAAAGGATACAAACCGTATTTTTATTGCTGACAGTTATCGTCACCGGTCTTTTATTCTATATGCCGGTAATTACTTTAAATATGCCCGGAGCGACACCGGAACAAACCGATATTTTTCAATTTTACACGACGAAATATATACAGGCTGGTACTCCTCCAGTATTTATTGAGTTCAATTGGTTTTCAATGGTGCTGAATATACTGATCACCGGACTGGCTTTTCTGTCGATATTTTTATATAAAAAACGTTTTCTGCAATTACGTCTCTGCCTGGTAAACATTATTCTGATGCTCGGAATCATCATACTGGTGAGTGTACAGGCATACAATATTACCAAGCCCGATGGCGAATGGCACCTCAATCTGGCTTTTGCCTTCCCGATTATCGGTATTATCCTCACCTGGCTGGCACTCCGCGGTATTGTAAAAGACATCGCTTTATTAAAATCATACGACAGAATCCGATAAAAATCACCAACTCAACTGATACATTATGAACACATTTAAGATTCTACTACTTCTACTTTTAACAGGTAGCGTTGCAGAAGTAACGGCATGTACCAATTTCTTATTTACCAAATCGGCAACTAAAGACGGTTCGACCTCCGTTACCTATTCGGCGGATTCCCACGTACTTTACGGCGAATTATATCATTGGCCGGCAACTGACTGGCCGGAAGGAGCTCTTGTCGATGTTTACGAATGGGACACCGGCAAATTTATGGGTAAGATTCCACAAGTCCGTCATACATACAATGTGATCGGAAATATGAACGAATTCCAATTGGCCATCGGAGAAACTACTTTCGGCGGACGCAAAGAATTGGAAAGCCAGGAAGGTGCTATTATCGATTACGGTAGTTTGATATATCTTACCTTACAACGGGCTAAAAATGCCCGGGAAGCCATCGTCGTAATGACCGGATTAGTTGAGGAATACGGTTATGCCAGTTCCGGGGAATCATTCTCAATCAGTGATCCGAATGAAGTATGGATCATGGAAATGATCGGTAAAGGAAACGGTGAAAAAGGGGCCGTATGGGTAGCCCGGATGATTCCGGACGGTTATGTATGTGCACATGCCAATCAAGCCCGTATCACAACATTTCCTCTTGACGGCAGGAGTTCGATTTCTTCGGACAAACTAAAAAATATTTACAACAAAGAAGTGACGACCGTTTATTCGAAAGACGTCATTTCTTTTGCCAAACAAAAAGGATTTTACCCCCAAGCAGCCAAAAACACGGACTTCAGCTTTTCCGACACTTATGCTCCGGTTGATTTCGGCGGAGCACGGGCTTGCGAAATCCGGGTATGGGCATTTTTCAACGAAGTAAATCCGGATATGGCCCAATATTGGGAATACGCCAAAGGCACCGATCTCCGCAAGGATGACAAAGGCTACGTTACCAATCGTATGCCTCTGTGGATCAAACCTGCCCGTAAAGTCGACGTACTGGAAATCATGGACTTTATGCGCAATCATCTGGAAGGCACGGAACTGGATATGCGTAAAGATCCGGGAGCCGGTCCATACGAATGTCCTTACCGCTGGCGTCCGATGAGTTATCAGTTAGACGGGAAAACCTACGTAAACGAACGCGCAACGGCTACACAGCAAACCGGCTTTACCTTCGTAAGCCAAAGCCGTAGCTGGTTACCGAATGAAATAGGCGGTATTCTGTGGTTCGGCGTCGACGATGCTGCCAGTACGGTTTACTTCCCGATGTACACTTCATCCGTCCGGGTACCCCATGCTTACGCCGTCGGAAACGGGAGTATGATGGAATTTACCAATAAAGCGGCTTTTTGGGTATTCAACCAGGTTACCAATTTCGCCTATACCCGTTACAATATCATTCATCCGGACATCCGTGAAAAACAGAAAGCCCTGGAGTCGCAATACAAAGCATTCGTAGAAATGGTGGATGCAGGAGCACTGCAAACAATAGAACAAAATCCCCGAATGACAATTGAATACCTGACTGATTTTTCCTGTAACACAGGTAATCAATTGGTAGATACCTGGCGCGATTTTTACGGTTATTTATTCGCCCGTTATATGGACGGTAACGTAAAAACCGCCATACCGGGACAGCAGAATCCCAAAGTTGAAAACCCGAAACTACCGGAATGGTATTTACGGACGATTGTGAACTATATGGGGGATAAGCAACAGGAAGTATCGGAATAAAACAACATTTTAATTGTAGATTTCAGATTGATGATTTTAGATTATACACACAAATCAACCCCAAAGAATTGTAGATTGACGATTTCAGATTAAAAGAATCTGACAACGAATCCGTTTATCGAACAATTTCAGATTCACAATTTATGTGTATGAAAATTTTGCAGTCAAAAATTATTTTTTCTATCTTTGCTGCCCGTTAGAATAATATGAGGGTTCCTGGAGACCCGGCTGAATATTATAATTACAACGTACGTAATCTCTTACAAAAAGCTCAGGTAGTAATATTGCGTTCGGTAAATCATTAAAAAATTAAAGAAATGGACTTAATTAAAATTGCAGAACAAGCATTTGCAAGCGAAAACAAAGTTGAGCATCCTTCTTTCGGCCCTGGAGACACCGTGAGTGTTCATTACAGAATCATTGAAGGAAACAAAGAGAGAATCCAGATTTTCCGTGGTATTGTCATTCAGATCAAAGGTCATGGCGATAACAAAACCTTTACGGTTCGGAAAATGTCAGGCAATGTCGGAGTAGAAAGAATTTTCCCGTTGAATTCTCCGTTCATTAAAGAAATCGAAATCAATAAAGTCGGAAAAGTAAGAAGAGCAAGAATTTATTACTTCCGTGAATTGACCGGTAAAAAAGCTAAAATCAAAGAAAAGAGATCCTGATCTTTTTTCTTTAAAAATAAAAGCTCTGCATTGCAGGGCTTTTTTTATTTTTTTAAATTTGTATGTTTTGTAATGCTTCTATAAGCAAAAGAACAAACAAAAACATCAACAAGAATTAAACGACTTTTAATATAACTCTAAAGCAATAATGCCGATACTTATTCAATAAGTCAACGTTTAAAATTATAGATTCAGAGGGACGATTTTAGATTAAAAGAATTTGACAACGAATCAGATTGTCAGGTAATTTAAAATTTACAATCTAACATTTATAATTTATATGCAGGTTTTTAAAAGTCGAAAATCGATAAAATAAATAATTATGGAAAACACGGAAATTATTAAAGTAGCCAGAGCTAAAGCCGAAAAATGGCTGAGTGACGCTTACGATAGTCAGACCCGGGAAGCTGTACGTCAAATGATAGAAGCATCCGATCCTACTGAATTGATTGATTCTTTTTACAACGATCTGGAATTCGGTACCGGCGGATTACGGGGTATTATGGGAGCAGGAACAAACCGGATGAATATTTATACCGTCGGTGCTGCCACCCAGGGTTTTTCCAACTACATCAACAAGATGTTTCCGGACGATAAAAACAAATCGGTTTGTATCGGACACGACTGCCGGAATAATTCCCGCTATTTTGCGGAAACGGCGGCGGCCATCTTTACAGCCAACGGTATCACGACCTATTTATTCGAAGACCTGCGGCCGACTCCTGAAATGTCTTTTGCTATCCGGGAACTGGGATGCAAAGGAGGTGTCATTATCACGGCTTCCCACAACCCGAAAGAATACAACGGTTATAAAGCTTATTGGGAAGACGGTTCCCAACTGATACCTCCCCATGACAAAAATGTCATCGAGGAAGTAAAAAAAGTGAAGGTAACAGACATAAAGTTTACGAAAGTACCGGAAAAAATCATCATTCTGGGCAAAGATTTCGACAAAAAATTCTTAGACAAAGTTAAAACCTTAAGTCTTTCACCGGAGGCCATCCAACACCAACACGACCTGAAAATCGTTTTTACCCCTTTACACGGTACAACCTATGAATTGGTGCCGGCTTCTTTACGCAACTGGGGATTTACGAATATCCATACGGTAGCGGCACAAATGATACCGGACGGCAACTTCCCGACTGTCGCTTCTGCCAATCCGGAAGAACCGGCAGCGTTCAAAATGGCTCTGGATAAAGCCCGGGAAATCGATGCAGACTTAGCAATGGCCTGTGATCCGGATGGAGACCGTATCGGCATCGCCGTAAAAAATGACAAAGGAGAATGGATACTGCTCAACGGTAACCAGACCAATATTATTTTTACCTACTACATCATCAGACGCCGGCAGGAACTTGGTTTGATGAAGGGCAATGAATACACCATCAAAACAATCGTTACGTCTGAATTGCTGAAAGAGATTGCTGAAAAAAATAACATTCCTTGCTATGACGTTTACACCGGCTTTAAATGGATAGCCGATATGATCCGGAAAAAAGGAGCCGACGGTTATATCGGTGCAGGTGAAGAATCATTCGGTTTCATGCCCGGTTCTTTTACCCGGGACAAAGATGCCGTGTCTTCAACCTCCCTCATGGCTGAAATTGCAGCCTGGGCAAAAGATCAGGGAAAAACGCTTTTCATTATCCTGAAAGAAATCTATGCCCAATACGGATTCTCGCAAGAAAAAATGATTTACATCGTCCGTAAAGGCCTGAGCGGAGCCCAGGAAATCAAAAATAAAATGGAGAACTTCCGCCACAACACCCCTACGGCAATCAACGGCAGTCCGGTTGTTATCAAAAAAGATTATGCCGATCTGACTGAAACAGACCTGATGACAGGAAAAACCCTAAAGATGGATTTCCCCACAACCAGTGATGTATTGCAGTTTTTCCTGGCTGACGGTTGTAAAATTTCCGTCCGTCCGTCCGGAACCGAACCGAAAATAAAATTTTATTTTGAGGCCCGGGCACAAATGAAATCTGTTGACGACTTCGATAAAGCACAGGCGGAAGCCAATCAAAAAATCGATGCTATTGTAAAAGACTTAGGGCTTGAATAATACATCGAACCGATGATTTACGATTTTAGGTTAATTCATAACCTAAAATCGTAAATCTAAAATTCTATCCTTCTTTCCGGTCGAAAAATTCCGGTTTGAAATTCACAAAATACAACCGCTTTCTGGCCCGGGTGACAGCAGTATACAACCATCTCCAGTATTCGTCTGTCAGCATCCCGTCCGCCACCCACCCCTGATCGATAAAAACGGCATCCCATTGTCCTCCCTGGGCCTTATGACAAGTAACCGCATAAGCGAATTTTATCTGTAAGGCATTAAAAAACTCATTTTCACGTATTTTCTCAAATCGTTTTTTACGAGAAGCCAAGTCTGTATAATCCGCTTCAACCGAACGGTACAAATCGCGGTTTTCTTCATACGTTAAAGCCGGCGCATCCGAAGTCAGGGTATCGAGCATCACCCAAGCCGTTATCTCCTCTTCATAACCGGCCAGCATCAACCGGGTCCGGGCAAAATGCCGTCCATAGAGTTCCGCCCGTTTTTCTATTTTCAAAACCGTAGCAATATCCCCGTTCGCGATAAAATCAATACGTTCATAATCTTTAGCCCAGAAATAATTATTTTTGACAATCATGATTTTATCTCCGCAACTGAAGTCTTCTTCCCGATATAAAATCATCCTTCGGACTCCTTCATTAAAACGATTGGCTCTTTTATTCGAACGACAGACAATCATCGTTTCGTCTACCCCGTACTTTCCGTAACAACTGTCGATTTCTTCCAGCAGTTCGGCTCCACCGATACGGCAGACATCCGGGAAACCGGTAATTTTCAATTCAGGAGTGGTTTTTCCACTACCGAGCAAATGCCGAACAGCCGTCGCATTGAATAAAATTCCCGATTGTTCTGCCTGCCTCATGACATCCGTCAATACAGCTTCGCAAATTTCCATATTATACAAAAAGCGAAGCGCTTCCGGGTCCAAAGCCGGACTTACATCCAAGCCGACCGGAGGCAACTGTGCCATATCCCCGATCAATACCAGGCGATTATTTCTTCCATTATAAACATATTCCATCAAATCGTCTAACAAATGTCCGGAACCAAAATTACTCTCCTCCCCGGAATTGGAAATCATAGATGCTTCATCGACAAAAAAAAGCGTATCAGTCCCGCCGTTAAATCCCAAATCGAACTCTCCTTCCCCATCCGTTGCCGATTTCTGACGATAAATCTTTTTATGAATGGTAAATGCCGAATGACCGGCATAGGCTGAAAATACTTTGGCAGCCCTTCCTGTCGGAGCCAACAAAACGACTTTATATTCGAAAGACAGAAGAGTATTGACGATTGCCGCCACCAAGGAAGTCTTCCCCGTCCCGGCATAACCTTTGAGTACAAACAAACTATCTTCTTTCTGTCCGAAAAAAAACTGTGAAAAAAGTCCGACGGCATTTTTTTGTGCCGGAGAAAATTCATAACCGAAATTTTTCAATACAATTTCTCCGAAATGTTTTCCTATCATCCGTAAATTTCTAATAGAATATAGCCTTTAATTTAATTTTTTTCCTAAATTTGCGAGCATGAATCAAGATTTTGCAGCGGCGTTTATATCGTTTGAAATCTAATGTAAAGATACTATTTATAGCTTATAGTGCAGCGAATATGCGCAATGTTTAACGTAATTAATTATACAAAATAACTTAATATGAAAAAGCTAATTATTCAGATTGTTTTAGCAGCTCTGATCATTTTCCTCGGTTACAAATGTTATGAGAGTATCATGGTCCCCCAACGGTTTAAAGCCATTAAAGAACAGAGATACGACAGAATTATACAGCGTCTCAAAGACATTCGTACGGCACAGGATGCTTACCGGAGTGTATACAACCGCTACACCTCCAGCTTCGATACCCTGATCAACTTTTTGAAAAATGATTCTGTAAAAATTGTCCGTTCAATCGGTACGCTGACTGACGAACAATTGGAAGCCGGCATGACAGAAGCAGAAGCTATCAAAAAAGGATTGATTATCCGTGAAGAAATCAAAGTAAATGCGCTTGCCAATACTTTCGGTGCGAATTATCCGGTTGATAATTTACGTTATGTACCGTTTACCAACCGGAAATATCAATTCAAAATGGGAGCCTCTAAAATTAAAACGGACTCCGGAGTAGAAGTACCTGTATTCGAAGCCCGCATATCCAATACTCAAATCTTTGAAGATTTGGATGAAGAATACCACGATCAGATTCTGGAAGAAAACGGAGAAAGATTGCGTTTGAAAAAATATCCGGGATTAAAAGTAGGTGATTTGCAGGAAGCAAATAACAATGTCGGTAACTGGGAATAATAACAAGCTGGCTACATGCAAAATATCTTTTATTTAGATAACAATTTTGTAAAAGAGAACTCTATTCAATATATTTTGTCCATCCGTTTTTCAACGGATGGACTTTCATTTTGCGTGCACGATAATTTCGATAAATTACTGGCTTTTTACTACCAGCCTTACAGTCTGGATTCACAAACCGAAGTCATTGCCAAAGTAAAAAAAGCAATTGTAGAGGAAGAACTGTTGAATTTACGTTACCGAAAGGTATACATCGTCCCTTGTAAAAAAGAAAAGACGCTGATTCCGGCCCATATCTTTAACAAGAATTACTTGTCGGATCTTTACCGCCTCTGCCATCATACAGAAAAAAACGATATCCTGCTTTACCGGAAAGTACGCCCCATGGAAGCTTATCTGGTAGAGTCGCTACCCCGTAGTTTTACTACTTTTCTAACCACACGTTACCAATCGATATGTATTGTTAACAGTGCTTATTCTTTTATCATTAACTCTTTATCATCGACTCTTATCAACCGGGAGCATCTGTTTGTCGATATACAGGACCGTTATTTCGACATTCTGCTAACCCGCAATAACGAAGTACTGTTATTCAACAGTTTCTCGTACAATTCTGTAACAGACATGGTGTACTACATGCTGAATTGCCTGAAAAATACGAATATCAATAAAAGCAATTTACAAACCACGATTTCAGGAACTTTAGCCAACGATCCCCATCTTTACGCGACGTTGAGTACCTATATTCCTACCATATCTGTATTAAACGATACCAATCTCAGTCAAATATTAAAAAATGACAGGCTGAATACTTCGGGATTTGTTCATTTGTTAAGTCTACATAAATGCGAATAATCAGTGGTACCCACAGAGGCCGGCAAATTTTTCCGGATAAGAATTTTACTGCCCGTCCGACAACCGATTTTGCCAAAGAAAATTTATTCAACGTACTCAGTAACTATATGGATTTTGAGGGCCTAAAAGCCCTGGATCTGTTCTCTGGTACCGGGAGTATCAGCTATGAGCTGGCTTCCCGGGGAGCAACTGAAATCGTAGCAGTAGAATTAAACTACAATCATTACACTTTTATCAAACGGACGATCTGCGAATTAGGCTTTAAAAGCATACGGGTATACAAAAACGACACATTTGCAGCTTGTAAGAAACTCCGGGGGCAGCAATTTAACCTCATATTCGCCGATCCCCCATACAACCTTCCGAGGATCAAAGAGGTCCCGGCTGCTATTTTCGATAACGACCTGCTGGCAGAAGAAGGTATAGCCGTTATCGAACATCCGGGAACGATCGACTATTCCGACCTCCCCTATTTCGCAGAACACCGGGAATACGGAAGTGTAAATTTCTCTATCTTCCGGAAAACAAAATCCTAATTGCAAATTTCAGCTTAAACCGAACTGATAACAAATCAGTTTATCAAACAACCTGAAATTTACAATCGCAATCAAAGCTTATAATTAGTTTTAAATAAAAAACCGCCCGAAAATTCCGGGCGGTCTCTTTATAAAAAGTTGAGTTTAGTTTTCCTCGTAAAGCACCTGGCAGGAACAAACCAAATTCCGGTCTCCATAACCATCGTCCACACGTCCCACCTGTGGCCAGAATTTATTTTCAGCCACCCAGGTCAACGGATAAGCAGCCTTACTCCGCGGATAGGCATGAGTCCAGGTATCTGCCGTCAATACCTTATGGGTATGAGGTGCATTTTTCAATACATTATCCGCTTTATCGGCTTTTCCTTCTCCGATTTCCAGAATTTCATCCCGAATCGTTTTCAAAGCTTCGATAAAACGATCAAGTTCTTCCTTCGGCTCACTCTCTGTCGGTTCGACCATCAATGTTCCATGAACCGGGAACGACAATGTAGGAGCATGGAAACCGAAGTCCATCAACCGCTTGGCAATATCCAGATCCGAAATACCGTACTCTTTGTTGAAACCGGTACAATCCCAGATCATCTCATGTCCAACCCGGCCTTTGGTACCCGTATATAAAATCTTAAAGCCTAACTTTTCAAATGAGGAAGCCAGATAGTTTGCATTCAATATCGCCATTTCGGTAACCATCTTCAAGCCTTCACCGCCTAACATCAGCAAATAGCCGTAAGTAATCGGGATCAGGCTGACGGAACCGTAGGGCGCTGCAGCAACAGCATGTATCCCTTTGTCTCCGCCCGTTTTCACAACAGCGTGTGTCGGCAGGAATTCTACCAAATGCGATGCTGCACAAATCGGTCCGACTCCGGGTCCACCTCCACCGTGAGGCATAGCAAAAGTTTTGTGCAGATTTAAATGGCAAATATCGGCCCCAATGGTTCCCGGACTGGTCAAACCGCATTGTCCGTTCATATTGGCACCGTCCATAAACAGCTGACCTCCGTTTTCGTGTACGATTTTCACCAATTCTTTAATCGATTCTTCGAAAATACCGTGAGTAGACGGATAGGTAATCATGGCTCCGGCCAGATTATCCCGGTTTGCTTCAGCTTTTGCCCGGAAATCGTCTACATCGATATTACCTTCTGCCGTACTGGCAATGATAACCGGCTTGAAACCGGCCATCGTACAGGAAGCAGGATTCGTACCATGAGCCGAAGCAGGAATCAGGATAATATCCCGGTGAGCATCTCCACGTGAGATATGATATTGGCGAATAACCATCAACGAAGCATACTCTCCGGCTGCACCTGAATTCGGCTGCAAACTACACCCCGCAAAACCGGTTACTTTGGCCAACATTTCTTCCGTTTCCCGGATCATCTGCTGATAGCCTTCTGCCTGTGAAAACGGTACAAAAGGATGAATAGCCCCAAATTCTGGCCAGGAAAGCGGCAGCATTTCAATAGCAGCGTTCAGCTTCATTGTACACGATCCCAGAGAAATCATTGAGGTCGCCAATGAAATATCCCGTCTTTCAAGATTTTTCATATAGCGCATCAAAGCCGTTTCCGAATGGTATAATTTAAATACGGGCTCGTCGAGGAATTCGTCATCACGCACCATTTCCGGATCCAATACCGTACGATCGTCGAGGAAACGGGCATATTCAGCTTTTTTCGCCGCCGCTTCCGCAAAAATGCCGATCACTGTATTGATCTCTTCCTCATTGATCTTTTCATCAGTCGATAAACCGACAGTGGGAGCACAACAACAACATTCACAATAGAATAAATTGATTTTCTTCTCCAAAGCCAGATCCCGGATACTTTCCAGTTTTATCCCTTCCGGTAATTCGAAACGAATGGTATCGAAGAATTTTCCGTATTTGAGCTTATAACCGTATTTCTGAATTTCTTCTGCTAAAATAACGGCAGCCGAATGGATGTGTTTCGCTATTCTCTCCAAACCTTCCTTACCGTGGTAAACGGCATAGAAACCGGCCATTGTTGCATCCAAAGCCTTAGCCGTACAAATATTGGAAGACGCTTTTTCCCGTTTAATGTGTTGTTCCCGGGTCTGCAAAGCCAAACGCAAAGCTTTATTTCCCTGTGCATCAATTGTCACACCGATAATACGTCCCGGAATATTGCGCTTGTATTCTTCACGGGTGGCCATATAAGCAGCACTCGGTCCGCCGTATCCCATCGGAATACCGAAACGCTGGGTAGAGCCGACAACAATATCCGCTCCCCATTCTCCCGGAGGAGTCAAAAGCACCAGACTCATAATATCGGCGGCAACGCTGATCAAGCCACCGTGGGCATGCACTTTTTCCGCAAAAGCTTTATAATCGCGTACCTGACCGTTAGCAGCCGGATACTGTACGATAGCTCCGAACACATCCGGTGTAAATTCAAACGTATCGTAATCCCCGTATACCAATTCTATTCCGAAAGGAGCCGAACGGGTAACCAATACATCTTTTGTTTGCGGGAACAACTGATTGTCTACAAACAATTTGTTGGCTCCGGACTTTTTCAGTTCCTTATTCCGCAAAGCATACATCATCTGCATCGCCTCAGCAGCAGCAGTAGCCTCATCCAGCAAAGAGCAGTTGGTAATTTCCATACCTGTCAACTCCAATATAACCGTCTGAAAATTCAAGAGAGCTTCCAGACGTCCCTGGGATACCTCTGCCTGATACGGCGTATAAGAAGTATACCAGGCCGGATTTTCCAGAATATTCCGGACGATTACCGCCGGAGATATTGTATCGTAATATCCCTGCCCGATAAAAGAACGATATATCTTATTCTTAGCAGCCACTTCCCGGATTCGTTGAAAAAACTCAGATTCCGTAAGCGGTTCCGGCAAATCCAAAATACTTTTTAAACGGATCGACTCCGGTACGGTCTGTCCGATTAATTCATCCAATGACTTTACTCCTACTACCTTCAACATCTCTTCAATGTCTTCCGGCCGAGGCCCGATATGCCTCCATAAAAATTTATCTGTCGCCATGTTATCCTGTATTTATATTTACTGAAAACGTTTTAAAAAATTACCTCGGTAAAATTAACTATAATTATTGTAGCGGCAAAGAAAGTGAGAAAACAAAACAAGCCGGAACGGCTAAAATATTTTAATTTCCAAAATATGAAAACAATACAGGCAACAATCGTAACAAGTAGCCGTTAATATTTCAAATAAGCCTTACTTTCGTCCTCACGATAACCTATTCTGAAAATAAGCGTTGACAGCTCAATTCGAATCAAAACTTCCGAATTTATAAAACACAATTTCATTCTCTCAGCTTTTCACCGTTTTCACCATCGGGCAATAAAAAAACATAAAAACAAGATATACAATCAATTAAACCGTATAAAGTAAAATTAAAATAAGCACCATTATATACATATTACAATACAAATTCACTACATTCAATAACAAAAATGTAATATGAATTTTACCAAATAAATCAATATACAAATTAATCATTGTAAATATAATAACATAAAAATTTGCAAATAAGACAATATTTATTTAACATTGCCAAACAAATTATAGAACACTATTTAACAATTAAACTTAAAATACCATGAAAACAACATTCTTAATGCTCACTCTTTCTTTATTCATCAGTTCACTAATTTTCAGTTGTAGTAATGAATCTGATTTCGAACAAGCTCCCGGATCTATTATTACAACCCGGGCCGATTCTTTAATTGTTACCCCGGCATACCAACGCTATTCTCAGGCCGTCAAAAAATTAGGAACAGAAATAAGGCAAAAATATTTGGCATTGCCGGATTCGAAAAAACAGGAATTCAAAAACAAACTCGCTGAAATTCAAAGAAATGATAAAAGTGATTTATCAAAATTACAAACACTAACGGATGAAGCCGGTGAGATTATCGGTATAAACTACAACCAAGAAATAAATACAATTAAAAAACTAGCGAATAATGTTTTTAAAGGCCATGCCATATCACGAAAAGAACTCATTATTGCTCTTAAAAAGAATAAATTAAGAAGCAGTTCATCTCCAGCTATCAAAACGATGGGACTCATCGAAGATTTGTGCCCGGAATTTTGTGAATATGATTATATAGGAACCCAAGGGGCATGTGATTATGACTACCTAACTCCTTTAACGCCTGCTGAAGATTATATAATCTGTTCTATGATGGCAATAAATAGATTTAATAATTGCCTAAGTGATTGTGGTAAATGATACATCTTCAAATATATTTTACAAATAAATTTTCTGTTACTTTATAAATCACCATTTATGAGTATAAAGATTTTACCTGTATTATTATTACTATCCTTATCACTGTTCGGACAAGAAAAGAAGCCCTACATTATTCGCGGAACGGTATCTGATCCTATCAATGAAGATGTAACGGTCTATCTTGAACAAATGGGATTGGCAATAACAGAGGGGTGGCCTCGTATCGATAGTGTAAAAATAAAAAACGGAAAATTTGTATTTAAGGGAAAAATAGACCACCCGGATCTATATCGGCTAGGTATAAAAGGGACAAATCCCAAAGGGACAATCCTTATTATAGAACCAGGAACAATAAAAGTAAATTTTTCACGAACCAATATAGATGTATCCGGAGGACCTATACAGGAAGATTTTGTAAAATATGTCGAATCATCCGACCATTTCGGAGATAATGTCGTTTATTTTATTAATAAATATATCGAACAGCCGGTTATCCGGACATTTGTATTCCGTTTTCTGAAAATTCCGAATTTGCAGCATGAATGTATGGACACCATTTATCCCAAATTATCCCAAGAAATAAAAGAGAAACTGGAACGGGAAAAACTCAAATGGGATAAACGATTAAAAAAGGTACAGGAAAAACAAAAACTGGAAGAGGAAAAGAACACTCCCGAAGCCGTTCGGACCGGGAAACCCTATACGGATTTCAAAGCCGAGAGTTCGGATGGAAGTACACTGCGGCTTTCTGAAATCCGGAAAGGCAAACGCCTCGTTTTACTCGACTTTTGGGCCTCCTGGTGCAATCCCTGCATGAAAGAAATGCCGAATATCATTCAGATATACAAAGACTATAAAGACAAGGGACTGGAAGTTGTCGGCATTTCTTTAGACCGGAATAAAGAAGCCTGGACAAAAGCCATTGAAAAAAATCAGATGAAATGGATACAATTGATCACTACCAAAGAACCGGTAAATGAAGATATCAGTGAGCTGTATCATGTAAAAGCTATTCCGTATACCATACTGATAGACTCGTCAGGCACAATCGTTGCCCGGAAATTACGGGGCGAAGAGTTACGGGAAACCGTTGAAAAATTATTGAAATAAATAACACCGCTTTTGTTAAAACATGTACAAAATTATTCTATCGCTTTTATGTATCCTCGGATATTCATGCACGGCTCCTAAACCGGATTTGGTATTATCTACCAGTATCTACGATTTCGGTATATTGGAAATGAATCACATTTACAAAGGGGCTGTAATCATAAAAATGCAGGAAAAGGAGTCTTAAAAATACAAGCAGTCGATCCCGATTGTTCATGTACGGATGTTTCCGTAACCAAAAAAGAACTTTCTGCCGGAGACACCTGTTTGTTGAAGTTCGTTTACAATACTCATTTGAAAAACGGAAAATATGAAAATTACATTTGCATTACAGCGAATACGGATTCTTTGGTTCATATCTTACAAATTAACTCATTAGTCGATCTGTAAAATTGTAAAAGAGCCCGTCCGACAATACAAAAGTCAGACGGGCCCGGTCACATTTTAAGTCACCCACATCAATTATGAATCAAAATGCATCAAATGCACATCCTTTTATCTTTATTCTGCTTTTCCCCATGATTTATTAGGTGCTTCTCCCATTTCCAATTCCAGTATCCCACCTTTCATAATATCGGCATGACTGATAAACGCCCGGTCATACGGTTTTCCGTTCAGACGGGCCGATTGGATATATTTGTTTTTAAGAGAGTTTCCCTTAGCCTGTACGACAAAACTTTTTCCTTCCGGCAACTGTATCTCGGAACGAGAGAATACCGGACTGGTAATAGCATATTCACCCGAAGCCGGATTTACCGGATAGAATCCCAAAGCCGTAAATACATACCAGGCACAAAGCGCTCCCCCGTCTTCATCTCCGGATAAACCTGTAGGCCGGTCGTCAAACCATAAATCAGCCAATTGACGGGTCCGGAATTGTGTTTTCCAGGCTGCTCCGGCATAATTATAAAGATAGGGAATATGGAAGGCCGGTTCATTCCCAACAGGAATCATACCGTGTAATCCCGTTGCATCCGGCATAAGTCCCATAAATTTCCATTTGTCGATATGAGAGGGCTCGTTAAATACATCATCCAGGCGCTGAATAAATTTCTTATTTCCCCCCATTAACCCGATTAACCCGGGAATATCGTGTTGTATATGAAAAACATGCACACAAGCATTCACCTCTGCAAAATAACTCCTGGCCCCGAAACCGTCACACAATTGAGGGTCAAAATCCGGGATCCACTCACCTTTCTCATTTTTAGGGGCGAAATACCCGATTTCCGGATTCCATAAATTGAGGTAATTTCTGGAACGTTTCATCAACAAATCATAATCTTCATCCTTTCCCAGGGCTTTTGCAAACTGAGCCAAACACCAATCGTCATAGCTCTGTTCCAATGTCACGGACACGGCTTGTCTTTTTTCCCATTTATGATCGACATAATCATAGGGCTCATCCTCTCCCGGTGCCAATGCCGGGAAGTAGCCGTGTTGTGCATAAAATTTATCCAGTTCACTGGCCGGTCCCGACCGCCAGGGCACCATCGTTCCTTCCAGCGCATTTTTCCTTATCCCCTCATACGCCTTTTCCAGATCGAAATTCCGAACACCTTTCTCATACGCCTCCGCAAATAAACTGGCCGTATGATTACCGATCATCGGCTCACCTTTCCACACAGCACTCCAGGAACCAACCCAATCTCCGCCCCATTCCGTCAGTTCGGGAAAATTCGGCATCCACCCCCACTGTTTATACATCTCCACATACGACTGTAACATATCCGCTTTTCGGTCCGGCTCCAATATCATACCCAAGGCATGCAGATTCCGATAGGTATCCCATATCCAATCGTCGTTATAGAAAGGGCGACCGTTATCAGCATGTATTTGCCGGTCGAAACCACTGTAATATTTACCGTCTTCGGAAAAATTCACCATTCGTTCATAAGTACGGTACAAACTGGTATAAAATATTCTCTTCTCCCGCTCCGTACCACCTTCTACCCGTATACGTCCCAAGGCTTTTTCCCATATCTGCCGGGAATCCTCCCGAATTGCAGCAAATGTTTTATTCCCGGTTTCTTTTTCCAGGTTTTGTCGTGCCTGTTCCACGCTGATAAAAGAAATACCGACACGGGCTTCGACTTCCGTCACTCTATCGGCACTCAGCCAACCTCCGATATTACTACCTTTTATTTCCGGAGCATCACCGGTACGGTCACCTTCCCAGATTCCCGCCTGCTCAAAAGGTTTATCCAGTTCGATATAAAAATATTGCCGGGCATACTCCACTTTTTCCCATCCCTTAATAATCCGGTTGTCTTCAATCTTCAATTCCCCCTCTCCTTTGATGCGAAAAAGCAGATTTGCCCTTTCCTTTTCCGGATAAACAAACCGAAACAGGCAACAGCGCTCTGTCGTCGTCCATTCGGCATCGATATCGTAATCTTCCAGAATAACCCGATGTCCCCAGGGATGCAATTCTTCCCGGCCGTGATCATACCAGGAACGGGCTTCCCGGAAGCCGGTTCTCAATTCGCCAGTCGTGGGCATTACCGATGCCGTCTCTCCCAAGCGATAACGGGGCATATTGATCGTGATCCCATACAAATGATCGGAAAGATAACGATCGTTTAAGCGCGGCTCCGTCAACGGATATATCCTTACCATTGCATGAGGACGATGTACCTGTGGCGTGACAGTCGTCAACAAAGGAGCTACCCCTCCGATGTTCGGATCGACATATTTTCCGACCTCCACATTTTCCCGACAAGCATTCAAGCATAAAAGGAACATGCCACCTGTCAATAATCTATAAAAATGCTTATTTCTCATTTTTCATCAAATTACACATATTATACATACAGGGCAATAATAGTACATATTTTCAAAGCAGACTAATACAATAATGACAGAAACTTATGAAATATTGAAATAGAAATTTTGTTAAAACAGTTGTCCTTGCCTCAGCGGCGTATTATATTTGTAAAAAAGTAAGCCTATCATACTATTTCGTATATTTGTAATATACACAAAAATAGGCTACTCAAAATTCAAATCCATTATTCATATTGAACGATTATTTTACACCTATGAAATACGTATTAAAAGAAATAACACCTCTTGAAAAAAACAGTTTATTCTGGATCCGGTATCATCCCAATCACCGGTTAAATTTTCCGTTACATTATCACGATGAATACGAATTATGCCTGATGGAACACATCTGCGGCAAACGGACGGTCGGTAATTTAGTCGAAGATTTCGGTAAATCGGATTTAGCCCTGATCGGCCCGGACGTACTCCACTGTTATAAAAGAGGGGAAGATTATAAGGACACCGTTTGCGAGGGCATTATTATTCAATTCGGAAAGAATCTGATACATACGGAAATTCTAAACACATATCAGTTCAGGGACATAAAAGCGATGCTCGAAAAAGCGGCTGTCGGTATTCAATTTTCAGCCGAAACGACGGCTAAAGTCAGAGAAAAGCTATACCGTCTGGTAAATCTTCAGGATTTTAGCGCCGTTACACTTTTTTTCGAGATTCTCAACGAATTGGCATTATCGGAAGACCAACGTATTCTGATACCGCCTACTTTAGAGGATTGCGGCGAAATCAACATACAACAAAGCCGCCGGATCAATAAAATTATTCAATTCGTAGAGAAAAACTACCAGCAAAAGATAACGCTGGAACAAATCGGGGAGCTGATCGGCATGTCGCCTTCTTCTGTGAGCCGTTTTTTCAAACAACGTACCCGGCACCGGTTTTGGGATTACCTGAATAATTTCCGGGTAAAAAAAGCCACCAAGATACTGATGGAAACAAACCATTCCGTATCGGAAATATGTTACGAATGCGGTTTCAACAACATTTCCAACTTCAACCGGGTGTTCAAAGAAAAGATGCAATATACCCCCAGTGAATACCGCAAAAAAATCCAGGATTCAACCGTTCCGTTAAACAGAGCGTAATCAAAATTTCAAGTTACAGGCTACAATCTCACTTCCTTCCGGAATGTTTCTGTAGCCCATAACTTGAAATCAAACTTCACACCTTACTTCCACAACGCTTTGATCGCAGCCTCCAAATTCATCCCCTGTGGACAGGATTCACTGGGAGCTATTCCCCGGCAGGTTTTCGGATCTCCGGGATTTCCGGTTGAAATCACCCGGGCCAGCGGCATTTCCAAATGTCCGTTAGGATCATTCTTTTGCAACCAATCATAAGCATACTTTAACCAAGCTTCCCGGTATTCGGGTTTCTGCAAATAAAACCAGGTAATTTCATCGTATCCCCAGGTATAATGATCGTTGACATTGGCTACACCGGGATGATCGCTTACACCGAAATTATCGAATTCAACCAGATAAGGCAAAGCCTGGCATTCCCAGCCGCTAGGGGTAATACATCCCAGACTACGTCCGTAAATTGCATCCAGATGTCCTTTTTCCAATATACCCTCCATCGGTTTTTTAGGCACTTCTTTAATGCGTAAAGGAAAAGAATTAAAATCCAATAAGCTGATCCCATTCACAATCATTCCGCCTGCCGGCGTATGAGCATCCAGTAATATCCAATGCCGGCGGGCATTCTCCCGGGCATAATTCCTGATCTTCACCAAAAAACTCTGCCAGGTTTCAAAATGCGGGTCATTCATCCCGATTAATGCAATCTGGCCCAAATGAACGGCCTCACATCCGATCTGCACATACGACCCGATCAGGTACATAAACCAAAGCTGGGTTTCTACCTGTGTTATATCCGGTACACTGCTTCCGGCTCCCCATAAATCCACATATTTTCCTTCCGGATTCAGCATCATTTCGTAAGAAAAATTCCGCTCTTCCACAGGTAAGCCCAACGCTTCGAATGTCCAGGCAGGAATCTTCAGGGTATTGACTTCCCGGGTTACAGCTTCAAAAGTGGCAGCCTGAAAAATAACACGTTTGTCAAAAGCATGTACTTTCTCAATCAACCCGCGTGCTCCGTTCCAAAATCCGGGATCACTCAATACCCGTTCGCCTCCCCAGCGGTAAATCGAACGGCCGATAAATTTAGCACCGATGTTCTTTATCAGTTCGATATCTTTCTCCTTATCGGCATAATGCCCGTCGTTGCAAAAAGGATCTACAGTCAAAAACTCAGACATCGTTGCCGACCGGCTCAGGTAATTCTCGAGTACCGGACGGCTGATTCCACCGTCAAAATCCCAGTTTCTATCTTCACAGGCAGTCAGCGCTCCACCCATCAGAACAAATCCCAAAATAACTTGTATCATTCTTTTCCGATTCATATCCGTCATTAAATAATAAATGATGTATTTCTTTTATATAACAACCTTTATTCAAGGTAAATTACAAGCAAAACCCAAAAGTTAATTGCAGATTTCAGATTGTAAATTTTAAATTGCCCGGCAACCCGATTCGTTATCAAATTCTTTTCATCTAAAATCGTCAATCTAAAATCTACAATTTATATAAAGGGTTAATAAGCCAACAATTTATTTCGTCCACAAACTCTTAATCGTCTCTTCCTGGGATTGTCCTTCAGGACAGGCATCTCCGGCCGTATTAGCCCGATAACGGGTATTGCCTTCCGGTAAAGTAACAACACGGCTACCGGGCATTTCCAGAAAACCTACCGGGTCTACCCTTTCGAGATAGCTATCGGCATAAACCAAGAATTCATTCCGATACGCTTCCGGCTGGCGGTAAAACCAACTGATTTCATCATATCCCCATGTAAAATGATCTGCCATATTAGCAGTTCCCGGATGGCTGCTGATACCGAAATTATCGAACTCTACCAGATACGGACAGCGGGTACAGCTCCAGCCGGACGGAGTGATTCCTCCCTGAGTACGTCCATAGATGGCATCAAGATAGAATTTTTTCAATTCTGCTTTCTCCGGATCTCCGGATATTTCTTTTATCCGCATAGGGAAAGAAACAAAATCGAACAACAATTTTCCATCTGCCAAAATTCCGTAACCCGGCATATGTCCGTCACACAATATCGTTCCCCGCCGTGCTTTCGTTTTAGCTGCTTCTCTGACCTTCGTCAATAAATCATTCCATCCGGCATATTGATTATCCTTGTCGCCCATGGCAATCAATTCGACCTGACCGAAATGGATGGCCTCAATCCCGATCTCCATATAACGTACTGCCATATAATAGAAAAACATACGGGTTTCCTCCCGGGTAATATCAGGTACACTCCCGTTTCCCCACTGATTAACCCCGTTTCCCGCCAGGTTTTTCATCGCATTGTAATCGAAATTACGGGTCTCGGGTGTTTTACCGAAGGCCGTAAATACCCAATCGGGAATCTCAATCTGATTCACTTTATCGGTCACGATTTCAAAAATACCGGCCTGAAAAATGATATCCGGGTCCTCTGCATGCATACGCTCGATCTTTGCCTTTGCATTCGCCAGCCATTGCGGTTGATTGAAATGATTTTCAAAACCCCAGGAATAAATCGCCCGGCCGATAAATTTAGCACCGATATTTAAAAGCATCCGTTCATCGTCTTCCGGATTGGGATATACCCCGTCATTAAAAAAACCGTCACTGGATAAAAATTCGGACTGTGTAATTGCCCTGGACAAATAACTTTCCAATACATTCTGTGCAATTTTACCCCCGGAGAAGGTATAATTTCTATCGATCGTCCTTCCCGGATTTTTTAGGTTATCATCATCCGAACATGAGCACAATGCCCATATCACCATTAATATTATTCCTAATTTTTTCATATCCTATCTGTTATTGAAAGGGAATCAAAACTATCCTTCAACGTCAGAACCATTCCTGCCGTTTTGATTCCCTTTCCGGTTACGAAGTCTGCTGACTCATTTAATAAAAACGTTATATTTCATGTATATAATCTTACGAATTACAGCTTGCTCAATTACAAGATTGTAAAGAATTAACATCAATCCATTCCGATTCTGCGGATTGTCTCAACAGAATTGTCGGTTGCGGCTTTTTCAGTACTCCGTTATCCAAAAAGTCCTTAATCAAACAGAACCCGATTTGATTATCCGTATTTTGCAAAGGAATAAAACCATCCGGACCTCCATTATCCATGATCGTCACATCTCCGCCGATATACTCTATCGATTGGAATCCTCCCAAACCATTCACCTTATAGTGATTCTTAATCGTAAAATTACCGCCTACATGCTTCAATCCACCGCCGGTAACCATCCAGCTATCCCAGTTCCAAATCTCACCGGCAGAAGGATCGCCGTTCAGTTCAAAATCGCCACCGACCCAAGACAACGAAGCAAAACCGATTCCGCCGTCATTGAGTGCCGTTGCCGGATCGACTTTAAAATTACCCTCTACACGGGCAATCTTACAAAAACCGGCACCGTTACTCATATCAGCCCAATAAGCCATTTTCGGGCAATTTTCAATAATCAGATCTCCGCCGATCTCTGTATATCCTTTAAAACCGTTGCAATTGAACAGCTCCGGATTGTTGCGCAACACAATTCCTCCCCGGCAATCAATCGATTCGAAGAAATTTTCCGTCGTCGTCAAAGCGGTATTTTCAATTGTCACGGTTCCCATTACAGTCGTGATTTTCGTCTTAATAAAAGAAACTGCATGATCGGTCACATCTGCACCCCGTATCGTCAAATTACCGATAATCTGCGAAGAAGGAGTAAAATTATTCACCTCCTCGAGTCCGTTCAATTCATAATCAGAAAAAGAAATACCACAAGCGGTCAACGAATTAACATCGATAACTTCTCCGGAAGCATTTACCAAAGTAATCACAGCAGTCGGTTTTACAATACCGAAATCCAGAAAGCCCTTGATCAGACAATATCCGACCTGGTTACTCGTTGAATTCGACGGTATATCGCCGACACCTTCTCCGCCACCGTTATTCACAATCGTAACATCTCCACCGATATATTGTATATTCTGGAAGCCGCCCAAACCGTTTATTTTCAAATGGTTTTTCAGGATAAAATCACCACCGACATACTTTAATCCACCGCCTCTTGCCAGCCAGGTATCACAATTCCAGAGATCCCCCTTATTATTGGCTTTATCGCCGTTCAACTCAAAATTACCGCCGACACGTGACAAACCGGCAAAACCGGCACCCCCTTCGGTCATTGTAGAAGCCGGATCGACTTTAAAGTTACCTTTTACCTCCGTAATGAAGCTAAAACCGGCTCCGGACCAGAAGGTCATTTCCGGGCAATTTTCAATAACAAGATCACCGCCGATAACCGTATAACCTTTGAAACCGTTACAATTCATCAAAGCCGGATTATCTTTCAACACAATACTTCCCTGACAATCCACTTTATCGAAAAATCCTTCCGTAGTCGTTGTCCCGGTATTTTCAAGCAACATTTTACCTTGTATCACTTTAATCTTACTTGCAATACCGGCCAGTACCGCATCATTGATATCCGATCCGCGCACAGTCAGATTCATTACGGTTTCATTGGCCGGCATAAACTTGTCTGCATCCGCTCTCGAACCGATGACATAACTCAAAATATCACCAGCCCCCATCTGACCTATACGGGAAGGATCCGTAGCCGCCTTCGGATGGTTATTCGCCAGCGTAATCGTACCTTCCATGATGCTGTTATCCAGTAAATATTTCACCGGCATAAGCCCGTAACTATCCGGAGCACCGGCTTTGTCCTCTCCGAAAATCATATTATCGCTTATCGTCAGACTACCCCGGAATATTTTCAAATGCAATAAACCGGCAATACTCTCCAAAGCCGGATTATCTTCTATGATCAAGCTACCGTTCATAAATTTAAACTGCTCCAATCCGTCGATAGCCTTCAAATTCTCATTCTCACTTATAGTAAGTCCTATCGTAATAGCACTCAAACGAGGCAACGCCAATTCTGTTATCCCTGTATTCCGGATAATCAAAGATTTCGCGTTCTGAAATTGCAAGGCAGATAAATCCGTAATATCTTCCCCCTCTATCGTCAAAGTACGGATATCCTGTGTCACTTTAAAAGCATTCACGTCTGCCTGAGAAGACAAGATATAATCTTTTCCCCTTTCCAGTTCCAACTTATCGTCGTCGCAAGCACCGGCAAACACGGCCAACAACAATAAGCCCAATCCTATCAAATTTTGTTTTAACTGTATCATAAGTATCTGATTAAAGTCTGATTATTGTTTATTCAAATCCTGTTCACGCTGCGGTATCGGGAAGAAATAAGCATAAGCTTCCTTTACTTCTTTATTGGTAATTTCCTGCATGACCCGGTTCGTCCGTCTCAACTCAAACAATCCATGCCCTTCAAAAGCCAATTCAAACGTCAACTCTTCCCATATGGCTTTCCGGAAAGACTCTTTATCCAATCCCGGTGTCAAGTCTCCCAGTCCGGCTCTTTCCCGGACAGCATTTACCCAACGATAGCCTTCTGTCGTCGGACCCGCAGCTTCGGCATAGCTCAACGCAACTTCGGCAAACCGTATCAGATAAATATTGGCACTGGTTCTGTTTGCCAATGAATTCGGATCCGTATATTTCCGGCAGAAAGGCTGATAAAATGCGTTCTCCGTCGGATTCGAGCTATTGATGTTATCCGGACTCCAGGTAGCCAGAACGGTTCCATTTTCATTATAAATCGTTGTCACCATCAATTTTTTACGTAAATCCAGATCATCGAAAGTATTGTAGAAATCACCGTCTACCCGGAACACACTCCAACAGGTCTGATTGCCGTCTATCACTTTTTGTACTCCGGCACCTCCGGTAATGGAAGAGGAAATCCATATAACAGGCAGACCTATTCCGAACATTTGAGGTAACTGTGAATAAGTACCCTCCATACCGCTGGCTTCCCGATTCATCGAAGTCATAAAGATATGCTCTGTCCCGTCGCTGAAATGATTTACATCATATACCCGCAACAAATCGGGGTCCAAGGCATACGTTGTCTGCTTATTCAATACCTCGTCGGCATATCCGGCAGCTTTGGCATACATCGCTTCATAGTCTTCCACCCAATCATATCCGGGAGCACCGGTCATTTTGGAAGAAGCCAGCGTCACATAAACTTTTGCCAGCAAAGCCTGGGCTCCGACCTTATCGGCACGTCCCTGATGCTTGGATATACCGCACAAATCGATAGCATGTTCGAGGTCTTCAATAATAAGCTGATAAATCTCCTGAATCGAACCGTAAGGGGCATTCGTTCCACTCGTACCCTGAACCGATTTTTTACGCAAAGGCACTTCCCCATATGTTCTCACCAGCATAAAGTAATTAAAAGCCCTCAAAAAATAAGCCTCTCCTAAGATCTGATTTTTATTCTTCTGATCGATATTATTCATCTTTACTACATTCTCAAGTACGGAGTTCGTGCGGTTTATACTGATATACGCATACTTGAAAAAGTACAGAAACTCATCTGTATTGGGATTGCAATCCCAGATATAGAGGTTCGTCTCGTTCACCCGTCCGTAATTCTTATATTGATTGGTCGTCACATCCGTCAGATAGAACAAAAAGCGCGCTCCGTATTCAATATAATTGATGGGAGAATAAGCATACAACAATGCCGACAAAGCATCCGCTTCCGTATTGTAGTAATTTTTATTGGAATATACTCCGTAAGGATCTTCTTCCAGAAAGTTCGAGCAGGAAGAGAGTCCCACACAGAACAGAGTTATATAAAGATATATTTTTTTCATCGCTATACTAATTTTTAAGTCCATTGACTCATTTCATATTTTAAATGTGTCATTCATTATTTCGGCTCAATCCAGATTAAAGCTTCATCAGAATTTCAACTCCAGACCCGTTGTAAAAGTACATGTACGCGGGAAGGCCACCGGTCCTCGCCCGTTTTCTCCCACTTCCGGATCGTATTCACTCACATTTGAGAATGTAACCGGATTGCTGACATTCAAATAAACCCTCAGATTTTTTATACATTTCAGATAATGTTCCGGTAATGTATACCCCAACGTAATATTCTGTATGCGTAAAAAAGAACCGTCTTCCACAAACCAGGAGGAAGCAAAATAGGATCGGTCTGCACGCAGGCTGGGACGATTATTGTTCGGAGTTTCGGGTGTCCAGCGTCCGGCCCTCAAAGAAGGAGCATCCAATTTCCTCGGAGAAAAAATATCGTTTCCGTACACACCGTAGAACATAACCGACAAATCCAGCCCGGATTTATGAGTCAGTTGTATATTCAAACTGGAAGTAAACTTCGGATTCGGGTCGCCGATAATGCGGCGGGCATCCGGGTCCAAAGAACCGTCTTCACGCAAACCGGCATAATTGAATTCTCCCGGACGGGTCATCTTTGTCGGATTAGCAGGCATATTCTGGATAATGCCGTCTACCTTA
Organism: Culturomica massiliensis; assembly: GCF_900091655.1. Lineage (NCBI taxonomy): Bacteria > Pseudomonadati > Bacteroidota > Bacteroidia > Bacteroidales > Odoribacteraceae > Culturomica > Culturomica massiliensis. The sequence goes on along the minus strand of NZ_LT594621.1, from coordinate 4,052,501 downwards.
TAACCGTAAAACACATTTATAGGCTGGCCGATAGCCAGGATATTCAGATAAGCATCGTTGAAGACACTTCCGCCATAAGGTTGATAGCGGACACCGTTAACATCCTCAATATATCCGGAATCTTCTTTTGTACCGATATTTACAACTTTATTTTTATTGGCACTGAATATCAAACCGGCATTCAAACGGAAAGCCCCCTGGGTAATGATACGGCCATTGATGGCAAATTCAAATCCCTTGTTCTGTATCTCTCCGTCATTTACCCACACTTTATCATACGCACTACTGGGTGTCAGTAATTTTTCACGCAACAAATCGGTCGTTACTTTCCGGTAATAGTCGAATGTCACATCCAAACGGTTGTTGAATAATGAAAAATCGACACCGATATCCACCTGTGATGTCTTTTCCCAGCCTAACTCATCGTTCGGCATACCACCCCACAATACATAGCGATCTCCGATACCTTCCCGGCCCACCTCTTTACCGACACCGTAAATGATGTATTCTTTTCCATCCACATAGTAATAGTTGCTTCCGAATTGTTCAAAAGTCTGATAAGGAGATATCCCCTGATTACCGGAAATACCGTAACTGGCGCGAAGTTTTAAATTATCGAATATACCCAGATTTTTTATAAACTCTTCTTCAGATAATCTCCAACTGACAGCACCCGACGGGAAGAATCCCCATTTGTTATTTTCTCCGAATTTCGACGAACCGTCGACACGCCCGGTAAAAGTAAACATATACCGGTTTTTATACGTGTAATTGATACGGGTAAAAGCAGATGCCAATTCCGTCTCGCTCCGGTAATTGCCGACATACCGATTTTCAGCACCGGCTAAATTCTCATCCTGTAACACATGATTCTGAAAACCTCGTCCCGTGATACTGGATCCCTTATTTACATTATCTTCATAACTTACTCCACCCATGGCAGAAAAACTGTGATCTTTCCCGAATAATTTATTATAGGTCAGATAAGCATCTACAATATAATTCAGGTAATTTCCGTTCGTCATACCGCCTTCTCCGTCAAAACGGTCACCGGCATCCGTATATTTCGGCGGATTATAGAAAGAGGTATTACTGGTACCGGCCCTCACATTCCCCTGGACGGCAAAATTCAGTCCGGACAAAATATCCCAATCGATCTTCAGCGAAGCATAAGCATCTACATTGTCGGCGACATTTTTACGTTGCTCGGTCATCATCACCGGATTCCCGTAATCTTTGTCAAAAGCCTTAAAATAGCTGCCGTCACCATTGTAAACCGGGAATAAAGGATTACGGGAATAATCCATACCGTAATTGTAATTTCTCTTACCTTTAAAAATACCGGCTTTGGTTTTGATCGACAGATTATTGGTTACATCGTTATCGTAAGACATATCAAAAGACAATTTATCATAGTCATCTCCGATTTGCATACCTTCCGCACTATAATATCCCAAACTGATATAATAACGACTTCTTTCGGTACTTCCTTCAACGCCCATATTGTAATCCTGCGTAATAGCGGTCCGGAAAATGTAATCCGACCAATCGGTATAATAGGGCCATTCACCGTCCCGTATTTCTGCAATAGAAGGATAATACGCTCCGTTCACATCCTTTTTCCCTACGTACAAAGCTTCCAATCCGGCATTTTCATACGCTTCGTTTTCCAACATCGCCATCTGCAAAGGATTTCTCCAATAATCCAGTTTCTTACTGAAAATACTGGCTCCGACTTTACCGCTGAACCAAACGTTGGCCTTATCCCCCTTTCCGTTCTTTGTCGTAATCATAATCACACCATTAGCTCCTCTCGAACCGTATATGGCCGTTGCAGAAGCATCTTTCAGCACTTCAATAGAAGATATGATATTCGGATTGATGGAATTGAGATTTCCGGCATCTCCCATAGGTACCCCGTCCACAACTACCAGCGGGGCATTCGAGCCGTTAATGGAGCTCGCTCCGCGGATACGTACAGTGGCTCCTCCCTGAGGGTTGTCTTCCGAATTATTGATAATCTGCAAACCGGCAACCCGTCCTTGCAGCAATTTCTCAACAGATCCCGAAGACGTTTTCGTAACTTCTGCTGCTTTTACCGATGCCACACTACCTGTCAGATCCGATTTTTTCATCGTACCGTATCCGACCACAACAACATCTTCCAAAAGCTGGGCTTCTTCTTCCATAGTAACATCTATCCTGGTACGTCCGGCTACCTTTATTTCCTGCGGAGCATAACCGATAAAGCGAAAAACCAGAATGCTCTGTGCATTGGCTTTTATTGCATAATTTCCGTCTATGTCTGTAGTTACTCCTGTAGTAGCTCCCTTTACCATAATGGCAACACCGGGTAAAGGCTGGCCGTCTCCTTTGCTTTTAACGACACCACTGACCGAAATATCCTGTGCCTGCAAAGCTGATATCCCGATAAATAGTGAAATCACCCAAAAGAATAATTTCTGTTTCATCATATTTAAATATTAAATCTGTTAGTAATTATACAACACCTTCATTTTTAAAACGTTTCCGTCGAAGAAAACAATGTAAAATATCAAAATTGCAATAAGCTTCAAAAATGAATTAGTGCACGTACAAATGTAATCGACATCAGAACACCATACTTATACTATTTTTACCAATCATGTTCATTTTTATACATTAACATTGTTAAGATGATTTCCATATAATAAATTGATATACAAATTATAACATTCAATATGTTAAAATCGGCGCCTACTGATAAATTCATATTTCAGATTTAAACTTATCGGTATATATCCTATCAATCTTCGTCAAAATTATACTATCCATGTATCAACTTTCATCCTAATTTTGACATGTCGAAAGAAAGCAATGCGTAACTTTTAATAAATAAAATCATGTTTGTACCTTTTAAAGAGATATTAAAAGATGCTTATTCAAACAAATACGCAGTCGGAGCCTTCAACTGTCTAAGCCTTGAAAATGCGATGGGAGCCATTCAGGCCGCAGAAGAACTACGCTCGCCGATCATCATTCAGTTGGCAGAAGTACAATTTCCCTACTCCCCTATGGAAAAAATGGCCCCTGTATTTATAGAAAGTGCTGAAAAAGCAAGTATACCCGTATGTGTACATCTGGATCACGGACAGAGTTTGGAAACCTGTGTGCGGGCCATGAAATTGGGATTTCAATCCATTATGTATGACGGCGCCAACCTTCCTCTGGAAGAAAACATCCGGAATACCAAAGAAATTGTACGTATAGCCCGGGCTTTAAACGTAGATATCGAAGCGGAACTCGGAAAGGTAGGCAATGCGAACAGCGAACAAGACAACGTATCGGATATTTTTACGGATGTCGACGAATCGGCATACTTTATTAAAGAAACCGCCGTAGATGCTTTAGCCATTGCTATCGGCAACCTTCACGGAAAATATGTAGCTACCCCGCAGCTAAACATAGAACGCCTGCAGGAAATCAACAATCGCAACAGACTACCTTTGGTATTACACGGAGGTAGCGGTACCAGTTTCGAAGATTTTAAATCCTGCATACACAACGGAATTTGTAAAATTAATGTAGCCACAGCTATCCAGATCGCTGTCACCAATAAGTTGGAGAAATATTTTAAAACAGTCTCCAATCCCAACTATATCGATATGAAATATCAGATGGTGGAAGCCTCCAAAGAAGCTGTTATTGAACACATGTTATTATTCGAAAGCAATGGAAAAGCCTGAACATTTGAGAAAAGGGATCATTTCTGCCGGTTCCTGGCTGGTCGATACCGTAAAATTTATTGACAAGTATCCGGTGAGCGGCAATCTGGTCACAATCGATAAAATCGAAATCGGCCTCGGCGGATGTGCTCATAACGTACTGGTCGATTTAGCCCGTCTGTCCACCGATATGCCTCTGTATGCCGGAGGCTGTATCGGAACAGATGCGAACGGAGATTTTGTAATGAATGAGATTACACGTTACGGAATCGATTCCAGATACATGTATCGTCTGGAACACGTACCGACTTCTTATACAGATGTCATGTCGGAAACAGGAGGTAATGCAAGCCGCACTTTTTTCCATTTCCGGGGGGCCAATGCCTGTCTCGGCCGGGAGCATCTCTCTCCGATAAATGTACCGGCACGTATATTTCATCTGGGATATTTACTACTGCTCGACGAATTGGATAAAAAAGACAGTGAATACGGTATCAAAGCCGCCCGGGTATTACACGAATTACAGAAAAAGGGATACGAAACCTCTGTAGATGTGGTGTCCGAAGAAAGCGACCGATTCCGTGAAATTATGCTTCCCTGTCTTCCTTATATCGATTATCTGATAATCAATGAAGTGGAAGCCGGAGCCTGTTGCCATACCCAATTGAGAGACGAGAAAGGTAAAATCTCATTGGAATCGGTAAAATCGACAGTCGGCCAACTCCTTGCACTGGGGGTAAACAAGGTATGTGCCGTCCATTTCCCGGAAGGCGGATATGCAGCCCGTAAACAAGGGGAAACCTGTTATATTCCTTCTATTCCGGTAGACAAAAAAGACATCGTATCCCCGGTTGGCGCAGGAGATGCTTTTTGTGCGGGTATGCTATACGCATTACACGAAAACCAATCCTTACAGGATGCCGTGATTTTCGCCAATACCTCCGCCCGGTTTAATCTCAGAAGCGCAACCAGTACCGGCGGTGCCCCCTGTTTAAGCGAATTAGAACATTTTATACATTTAAATTATACAAATCATGAAAAGAAGTGAAATAAACCGATATATCCGTGAAGCCATTCAATTTTTCGAATCCAATCATTTCTATTTACCCGTATGGGCACGCTGGTCCACGGCAGAATGGCAAAGTAAAGGTGAAGAATGTGATGAAATCCGTCAAAACAACCTGGGATGGGACATTACTGATTTCGGCAAAGGTCGTTTTGCGGAAGAAGGCCTTACCCTGGTGACCATCCGGAACGGTAATCTCAAATACGACAACAAACCCTACTGTGAGAAAATCATGCTGGTCCGGGAAAAACAAATCACACCTATCCATTTCCATTGGAAAAAAATGGAAGATATCATCAACAGAGGCGGCGGAAAACTCTGCATCCGTTTATGGAAAGCCGACCTTCAGGAAGAAAGGACAAATGAAGACTGCATTGTCAAAATCGACGGAGTAAAAACAAGGGTTCCGGGCGGTGGAACGGTTTGTCTGGAAAATGGCCAGAGTATTTGCTTCGAACCTTATATGTATCATACATTCTGGGCCGAAGGCGGCGACTGTATGGTAGGCGAAGTATCTACCGTCAACGACGACGCCAATGACAACCGTTTTTTTGAGCCCATAGGCCGCTTCCCGGCCATCGAAGAGGATTGTCCGGCTGAATATCTGTTGTGTACGGAATATCCGGAAAAGAATAATTGAACGTTTTAATTGCAGATTTTAGATTGACGATTTTAGATTATACCCCAATCCTTCGCTACAAGAAAAGAGAAAGCGTAAATCGAAAAGCGTAAATCAAAAATAAATGACCTATTAATGACAGATTTTGATTTAAATACACAAACAGTTACAGAGCGATTCTGACTTTAAACTGAAACATGCACCTGTAACCCGGAATAATTGAATTTAAATCGCAGGTCAAAAATAATCAATGTAAAAAACTGAATGTGATGGAGAAAATGATATCGCTCACCTGGACCGTTGGGTATATGGAGCAAAAGGACGGAACGCCGGATAAATACATTCCGGCTACAGTGCCAGGTGCCGTTCAACTGGATATTGCCCGGGCTGAAAATTACCCGGCGCTTTATTTCGCAGACAACTACAAAAAACTGAATTGGACAGAAGACCTGTATTATACCTATAAAACCGAATTCGCAAAACCGGCTTTATCTACCGGAGAAAAACTTTATTTTATATCCAAAGGCATCGATTACCAGTTTGAGATTTACCTGAATGATTATTTAATTCATGCTCAGGAAGGTATGTTCTCGCCCACGGATATTGACCTGACCCCCTATCTGGAACCGGATAACGAATTAAAAATCATCGTTTTTCCAGCCCCTAAAAAACACCGGGCTCCTGCAGACCGGACACAGGCCTCCCATGTTGTAAAACCGGCTGTCAGCTACCTGTGGGACTGGCACCCGCGCCTCATACCGCTGGGCATCTGGGACGACACGTATCTGGAAATAAGGCCTTGTAACTATGTTCGCGATATAAACCTGAACTACCGGCTTTCGGAAGACCTGACAAAAGTATATATCACCCCCGAGATCGAAGGGAAAAATGTAACCGGTTATTTTTACAAATGGCATCTGGTAGATCAAAATGAACAAACTTGCCTGGAATCGGCAGGTAAATTAACACCGACCCTGTCTTTGCCCGAAATGACATTGGAAAATCCGGCATTATGGTGGCCGCACGATCACGGAGAACCTTATTTATATCAATCCGTTTTCGAACTTATCGGTCCGGAAGGCAAGCTACAACAACGAATTACACAGAAAATCGGATTCCGGCGTATTCAATTAGTCATGAATGAAGGCAGTTGGAGCGAACCGAAAGAATTTCCCAAAAGCCGGAGTGTATCCCCCGCTCAATTCGAAATCAACGGGCGACGAATCTTCGCGAAAGGTTCCAACTGGGTTAATCCGGAAATATTTCCGGGAACAATCACGATGGAACGTTACGCCCACCTCATCGATAAAGCGGTGGAAGCCAACTTCAATATCTTCCGGATATGGGGCGGAGGTATTATCAACAAAGAAGCTTTTTATGAATTGTGTGACGAAAAAGGAATCATGGTATGGCAGGAATTTCCGCTGGCCTGCAACAATTACCCCGATGACCCGCACTATTTAAGTGTTTTGAAACAGGAAGCGACGTCCATACTGAAGCGACTTCGCAAACATGCTTCCATCTGCTTATGGTGCGGAGGAAACGAACTTTTCAACAATTGGTCAGGCATGACGGACCAGTCTCTTCCACTCCGGTTATTGAACAGTTTGTGTTTGGAATACGATCCATTGGTGCCGTTTAATCCGACCTCCCCGGTAATGGGAATGGCTCACGGGCATTATGTCTTCTACGATGAAGGAAAAGAAGTATTCCAAACTATGAACCAAAGTCATAACACAGCTTATACGGAATTCGGCATACCGGGAATCTCATCACGCCAGGTACTGGAAGAAATTATTCCGGCCGACGAGTTATGGCCACCACGTCCCAACAGTGCCTGGGAAGAACATCACGCATACGGAGCCTGGCACGGACAAACCTGGCTATGCGAGGACATCCTGGAAAAATATTTCGGAAAACCGAAATCCCTGGACGAATTGATCGAACAAAGTCAATTGCTTCAATGCGAAGGTTATAAAGCCATCTTCGAAGAAGCACGCCGTCAAAAGCCCTATTGTGCAATGGCTCTCAACTGGTGTTACAACGAGCCTTGGCCATCCGCAGCCAACAACTCCCTGCTTGTTTATCCTGCCGTCCCCAAACCGGCCTATTATGCGGTAGGACAATCCTGCCGTCCGGTTTGCAGTAGCGCCCGGCTAAGTAAACTGGTATGGCAGGAAGAAGAGTGCTTCTTTGCTGAGATTTGGATGCTGAACGATAAATTCGAAGATATGGACGACCGGAAGGTCATCGTGCACCTGGACACCGGTAACGAACGCATCGTCATCCTGAAATGGCATACCGGACTCATTAAAAACAACACGAATTTAGCCGGACCGACAGCCCGGTATAAACTTCCGCATATGTCAGGCGACCGTTTCAAACTCATCCTGGAAGTCGAAAATTATCCGGAATACAACTCGGAATACACCTTGCTGTACAGAGCCCATAAGAAAAAGAAAGGCGGTACAGCTATGATGAACGTTACCGATTAATTAAAACCACGATGAAAATAATATTATTCCTGATATTCGCATTTGCCTTAGGATGCATAGAAACATCGGCGAAAGTTAAACTTCCCAATATATTGGGGAACCATATGGTTCTACAGCAGAACACGATTATCAATCTATGGGGGTCAACTGATCCTGGCCGAAAGGTCAGGATCACAACTTCGTGGAATAACGCAGTTTACACGGTAAAAGCAAATACCGAGGGCGATTGGCATGCCGAGGTCCGGACCACCGTAGCCGGAGGTCCTTACCACATCATTTTCGACGACGGCGACCGCCTACGCCTGGATAATATTTTACTCGGGGACGTATGGGTATGCTCCGGACAATCTAATATGCAAATGCCGTTAAAAGGTTTTCCGGCTCAACCGGTATATCGTTCGACGGAAACCATATTAGAGGCTTGCCGTTACCCAAAGCTGCGTTTATTCACCGTCGAGCGCACGCCCAGCGATGTCCCGCAAACAGATTGTAAAGGTCAATGGCAAACCTCTTCCATGTCCAGTGCGGCAGATTTCAGTGCCGTCGGTTATTTCTTTGCCAAAAATCTGTCGGATGTACTGGATATCCCTATCGGTATGATTGAAAGCGACTGGGGAGGGACCCGGATTGAGACCTGGATGCCCCGGAGCTCTGCCCTAAAAATCGATAAAAATATACTGGCAACGGATTCGACAGCCGTTTATTTCGATAAAACCTCCGTACTTTACAACGGTATGATCGCTCCGATCACCCGCTTTACAGCCAAAGGTTTTATCTGGTATCAAGGCGAATCCAATAAAGGACATCACGACAAATACGCCGCTAACATGGCCGAAATGGTATCGAGCTGGAGACAATTGTGGGGAAACGACCGGATGCCTTTTTACTACGTTCAAATTGCACCCTTCGATTACGACATTCCGGAACATCAATTCGAAAATCATACGAATCCGATCTTATGTCCCTTGGTCGTAGAAGCCCAATTGCAAGCCCTGCAATTAATTCCGTATTCCGGTATGGTGGGAACCTCCGATATCGGCGACTCCTGTATAATTCATCCTCCCCGGAAAGACCTGGTCGGACAGCGCCTGGCCCTGTTAGCCCTGGCTCGTACTTATGGAATAGGGGGGCACGATGCCTGTGGTCCCATGTTCGATACGGCCAGATTTGAAAAAAATACGGTTTATGTCCGGTTCCGGTCAGAGTCGGAACTCACCCCTCTGGCACAATCCATTCGCGGATTCGAAGTCGCCGGAGCAGACCGTATCTTTTATCCGGCCGAAGCCAGTATATGCGGTGCTTACGAAGTAAAAGTTTTTTCTTCCAAAGTCCCGGCTCCCCAAGCTGTACGCTATGGTTTCAGAAACGTCATACAAGTAAACTTATACAATACGATGGGCTTACCGGCCTATCCATTCCGAACCGATCGTTGGAACGATTTCAAATAAACACAAATATGTACAACAACACGACAGTCTCATTTCGGGAAAAAGTAGGATATGGTTTAGGCGATGCAGCCTCTTCCATGTTCTGGAAACTGTTCGGCATGTATCTGCTGTTCTTTTATACCGATATATTCGGCTTAAATGCAGCAGTCGTCGGCACCATGTTTCTGATCACACGTATCTGGGATTCCCTTATTGATCCTTTGGTCGGTATCATGGCCGACCGTACCAAAAGCCGATTCGGAAAATTCCGTCCCTATATTTTATGGACCGCTATTCCTTTCGGAGTACTTGGAATCCTGACTTTTTTTACGCCGGATTTCAGTTCCACGGGAAAAATAATTTATGCTTACGTCACCTATGGGGCAATGATGATGATTTATTCCCTGATTAATGTTCCTTATGCTTCATTACTGGGAGTTATTTCAAATGATCCCAAAACCAGAACAGAATTGTCTTCCTACCGGATGATCTTTGCCTTTGGCGGAAGCATTCTGGCTCTTCTCCTGATCGAACCCTTAGTCGGCTATTTCAGCCACCACAGCTCCTCTCTGCCCGACATCCGATCCGGCTGGACAGCCGCAGTATGTATATTCGCCGTTATTGCGATACTTTTTTTCTTGTGTACCTTTTCATGGACCCGGGAAAGGGTAAAACCCATCCGGGAAGAGAAAAACAGCCTCAAAGAAGATTTTAAAGATTTACTTCACAACAAACCCTGGTGGATATTGCTTGCCTCCGGCATCTGTGCTTTAATCTTTAATTCCATCCGCGATGGAGGAGCAATCTATTATTTCAAATACTATGTCAGCTCGGATACCACCACGACAGTGGGGCAGTTATCGTTAACGACCCTCTATTTCGTATTGGGTCAGGCAGCCAACATTCTGGGCATATTGCTGGTCACTCCGATTTCTAACCGTATCGGTAAAAAGAATACCTATTTATACGCCATGGTATTGGCAACCGTATTCAGTATCGTATTTTATTTCGTCGGTAAAGGAGATATCATCCTGATCATGACCTTACAAATCCTGATCAGTATGTGTGCCGGCAGTATTTTTCCTCTTTTGTGGAGTATGTACGCCGATATCGCTGATTATTCAGAATTACGCACCGGCAGACGGGCCACCGGCCTTATCTTTTCGTCTTCCTCCATGTCTCAAAAATTCGGGTGGACATTAGGCGGTGCTGTGACCGGGTGGCTTTTGGCCGCATTCGGCTTCCAGGCCAACGTCGAACAAAGTCCGGAAGTTCTCACAGGCTTACGACTCATGTTAAGCATACTGCCGGCTGTAGGTACCCTCTTATCGGTCGGCTTTATCTTCTTTTATCCGCTGAATGAAGACAAACTGGAACACATCGAACAACAATTAACCGAACAAAGAAAAGGATAAAAAAACAGTCAGCATTATCGATATGCTGACTGTTTTTATATAAAAAAGCAGTTGATTTCTCAACTGCTTTGCGGGTGGAAGATCGGGCTCGAACCGACGACCTTCGGAACCACAATCCGACGCTCTAACCGACTGAGCTACATCCACCGTTTTGCTTTTGCGCTGCAAAGATAGTGACTATTTCCTTTTCTGCAAATTTTCAGAAGAATTATTTTAATTCACCAACTTTGTATTTCAAGCGTAAATCAAAAATCGTAAGTCAAAAGTTCTCTTCAACCCTGCATTTTAAAAATTTGTATCCCACCTTATTATCTGACTTTACGAACGTTTTTTATCCCGATTTAAAATCTAAGATCTCTCCACCAGCCGTCCGGCTTCATATTCTTTAGCAGCATATTCCAATTGCTCATACCATTCTTCCCCATAGCGGACGATCAACGGCTCTTTCAGAAAACGATAGAGCGGAATACCTTCCTGATATCCCTTTACCCGGGCTGCCGTACATATTTTCCATTTGTGATAGTTCAAGGCCTCAAAACCGGCATACCTGGCTACACGAATCGGATACAGATGACAGGATATGGGTTTGCGGAAAGTGCTTCTCCCTTCACTCCAGGCTTTCTCGATTGCACACCAGCAACACCCGTTTTCTTCAATTGCATAGGCACACTCCCGACCGTCAATCAGAGGCGTCACCCGGTCACCTTCCCGATCAAGCACAGAAAATCCCTGTTGTAAAACGGCTTCCACTCCCTCCGGCTTCATATAAGCACGAACGGCCTCATAATTTTCCTCAATCCGTTCGGTTTCTCCGCTCTCCAAAGGCGCACCGGCATCTCCCTCCACACAACAAGCCCCTTTGCAAGCCGCCAGGTCACAACAGAATTTTTTCTCGAGTATATCGAAACTCACAATAACCTCTCCAATCTGAAGCATAATCTCAAATTACAGAACATTCCAATTACAAATTATTCGGAAAAACGATTCATTTTTAATCGTCAATCAAAAATTGTCTTTCCCTCTGCCTTGTATCTTAAAAGTTTGTTCCTATCTTTCTATCCGGCTTTACGAACGTTTTTATTTCAATCTAAAATCGGAAATCAAAAATCGAAAAACGCTTATTTAATCAGGCTTTTCCCCGTCATATCGGCAGGCTGTGCAACGCCCATAATTTGCAATATGGTCGGAGCCACATCCGCCAAAACTCCTTCACGCAATGCGCCGTCTTTCTGATCGGTGACCCAAATACAGGGAACCGGATTCAAAGAATGAGCCGTATTCGGAGTTCCATCCGGATTCACAGCATTATCAGCATTACCGTGATCCGCAATAATCAATACGTCATAACCGTTAGCCTTAGCGGCAGTCACCACTTTTTTCACACAAGCATCAACCGTTTCCACCGCCTTTTGTATAGCTTCATATATACCGGTATGTCCGACCATATCTCCGTTAGCAAAATTCAGACACACAAAATCAGCAGATTTCAGATTCAATTGCTCCACCAATTTATCGGCAACCTCCGGAGCAGACATTTCGGGTAATAAATCATAAGTTGCAACCTTAGGCGAAGGTACCAATATCCGGCTTTCGCCTTCAAATTGGGCTTCACGTCCACCATTGAAAAAGAATGTCACATGAGCGTATTTTTCTGTCTCCGCAATACGCAATTGTTTCAAACCCGCTTTACTGATCACCTCTCCAAGAGTATTCTCCACATTCTCTTTATCAAACAAAATATGAAGTCCCTGGAAAGTCGCATCATAAGGAGTCATGCAACAGTAATACAACGGCATTGTCCTCATCTGATATTCCGGAATATCCCTTTGCGTCAAAGCAATAGTCAATTCTTTGGCCCGGTCATTGCGATAATTAAAGAATATTACCATATCTCCGGGTTGAATTAAACCTACAGGTCTTCCATCGCTGGTTACATGCACAATCGGCTTGATAAACTCATCCGTAATACCTTCGTCATACGATTTTTTAATGGCAGTCTCTACATGCTGCGTCTCAAAACCGGTTCCATATACCAGCATATCATAAGCTTCCTTCACACGTTCCCAACGATTATCACGGTCCATGGCATAATAGCGTCCGATTACGGAAGCAATGCGCCCGGCCGAATGTGACATATGCTCTTTTAAATCCCGGATAAATCCGAGTCCGCTGCGCGGATCAGTATCCCGTCCATCCATAAAGCAATGCACAAAAGTCTTTTCGATGCCGTATTCTTTCGAAATATCACACAATTTCTTCAAATGATCCAACGAACTGTGTACCCCTCCGTCTGAAACCAACCCCATAAAATGCACCTGCTTCTTATTGTCACGGGCATAGGTAAAAGCTTTTACAATCTCCGGATTCTGCAAAATTGAATTCTCTTTACAGGCCTTATTGATACGCACCAAATCCTGCATAACGACACGCCCGGCACCGATATTCAGGTGACCGACCTCCGAATTTCCCATCTGTCCGTCAGGCAAACCCACATTTTCCCCACTCGTAAACAAACGGGAATGAGGATATTCTTTCATTAATTCATCAACAAAAGGTGTCGGGGTCGAAAAAATAGCGTCCGATTTATCATGCTTACCGATGCCCCAACCGTCCAAAATCATTAATAATGCTCTTTTCATATCTTATTTCATTAATATTTCCACCACAAAACAAGTCTTTTAAAATTACAGATTTCAGATTGACGATTTCAGATTACCCCCACAATCCGGCTCCGCCCAAAAGAGAAAGCGTAAATCAGAAAGCGTAAATTAAAAATAAACAAACATATAAATTCCAAATAATTTGAGATACCGATCCGCAACCGGATTCGTTTCATCCAAATTATAAAGTTACAAGCGTTCCTGAAATTCAGGCTTACAAAGTTAATGTATTCTCCCGATTTCCCCACATTTATTTTTGATTTAGGATGTACGATTAAAAATAAATCCATTGCAAATTAAAAACCTTCTCAAACGCCGGTCCGTACGTCTGCGATTTAAAAGCAAAAATCAAATCCGATATAATACAGGTCAGAATTTTAACATAAACATCAGCTATAAATTCATTGAAATTTTTGGTTTAAAATAAAAAATTATCGATTTTCGATAAATATATATTGTTTCTTTAAAAATTAATCCTACATTTGCTTGTCAAAATAAAACAATGCACAGATAAATGACCAGAAAACAAAAAATAACATTACGGGTCAACATCCTATATCTCCTTTTTTTCGGAGTCATTATTGCTGCCTTTTTTTCCAGTTCCTTTATCAAGGATTTCAAAGAAGGTTTTAAAGAAGGTATTGAAAGTACACGGGTCAAACAAAGGTATAATCTTATCTCGGACGTTCCGTTACAAAGAAACATCGGGGTATACGAAACGTTTATCCGGCAAGACAGCAGTGTCAGCCTGGATGCCCGAACGACCGCAGTAGACATCCGCATCAGCGGCGCGAAAGCCTTTGCGGGCCCTACGATCAGCAGTATGCTTATCAGTATTTTCGGGATGCTCTGTTATCTGGCAATATTGATTATTGTGCTGATTATGCTTATTTTATTGAGAAAAAGTATTCGTTCCGGCAATATTTTTACCCGGGATAACATCGGTTTTATGCGGGCAATCGGTATCCTCCTGATTGTAGCCTCTTTGTTATCCGATCTCGGGCGCTACCTGGAAATCCAAACTTTAACGGAACTTCTGAAAGGAACCAAATGGCAGTTATCCGAAAATATTTTCAGTTTCCGGGATATATTTATGGGCGTCATCGTTTTGATCATTGCAGAAATTTTCTCCATTGGACACGATATTGCCGAAGACCAAGAATTAACGATATAACTATGGCTATTGTGGTAAATATAGATGTTATGATGGCTCGTCGCAAAATGTCACTCAACGAGTTATCCGAGAAAGTGGACATTACGCCGGCCAATCTTTCCATTCTGAAAACCGGAAAAGCCAAAGCGATCCGTTTTTCAACCCTGGAAGCCGTGTGTCGTGTTCTGGAGTGCCAACCCGGAGATATACTCGAATACCATCCGGACGAAGATAAAACATCCCCCAACATGGATAAATGATAATTAATTATTTTCAAATTCACTTTAATAACTTAACTTATGAAAAAATTATTAATTGCTCTTGCCTTCTGCCTGCCTGTATTAGCTTGGGCAGAATCCGGCAAAATCGACTTTGTCGAATACAAACTGGATAACGGTTTGCATGTCATCCTTCAGGAAGACCATACAACCCCGAACATCATTGTATCGGTTATGTACCATGTCGGTTCTAAAAATGAAAATCCGGAACTGACGGGATTTGCTCATTTTTTCGAACACCTGATGTTTGAAGGAACCAAAAACATCAAACGTCATGAATTCGATAAATATGTTACCAAAGTAGGCGGTAACCTGAATGCAAACACATTTTTCGACCGTACCTACTATTACGAACTGTTGCCTTCCAACGAACTGGCCCTGGGATTATGGCTGGAATCCGAACGGATGCTGCACCCGACCATCGAATCAATCGGCATCAAAACCCAAAAAGACGTTGTTTGCCAGGAAATGGGACAATCCCGGGACAATCGTCCTTACGGGCGTTTATTGACGGAAACCCTGAAAAAAGCATACACCGTTCATCCCTACAATCACGATGTATTGGGAAAAGAAGAACACATCCGTAATGCATCCGATCAGGATTTCATC
This sequence comes from Culturomica massiliensis, assembly GCF_900091655.1. Taxonomy (NCBI): domain Bacteria; kingdom Pseudomonadati; phylum Bacteroidota; class Bacteroidia; order Bacteroidales; family Odoribacteraceae; genus Culturomica; species Culturomica massiliensis. The sequence continues at coordinate 4,037,075 of NZ_LT594621.1, read as the reverse complement.
GACTTCCACAATACATTTTATGTACCCAACAATGCGGTATTGACTATTGTCGGCGATTTCAACATGGCAGAAGCTAAAAAACTCGTACATGACTATTTCAACGATATCCCCAGCGGAGCTCCGGTTGTACAACCGACAATCGTTGAACCGAAAAAAACAGCGGAAGTCCGGGATACAGCCTACGATAACATTCAGATGCCGGCCCTGATTATGGCTTATCATATCCCGGGTATCACTTCCAACGATATGTATGCTGTAAACATGTTAAACACTTTATTGGCTCAGGGACAAAGTTCCCGTTTGTATTCGACGATTGTAAACGACAAGCAAATGGCAATGGAACTGGCTGCCATGCCTCTTCCGCTGGAACAACCCGGATTGTCTATCGTTTTAGCCCTCCCGAACATGAATGTAGAATTAAGTCAGTTGGAAAACGAAATTGACAAGGAAATCGATAAACTGCAAAAAGAACCGATTTCCGACAAGGAATTCCAGAAATTGCAAAACCAAATCGAAAACCAACTGGTCAGCTCCAATGCTACCATCGAAGACCGGGCATACAACCTGGCTCAAGCATACACATATTTCAAAAATACCAACGAAATAAACGAAGAACTGGCCAAGTTCAGATCTATTACCAAAGAAGACCTGCAAAAAGCTGCCCAAAAATATTTTACCAAAGATAACAGATTGGTATTATATTATTTACCTAAAAAATAAATCAGGCATACGTACTGAATAAAATTTAATTTAACAGTAAAAATTCGAACCAATGAAAAGATATTTTTTACTTCTGTTAGCTTTATGCTTTACAACAGTAGGCTTCTCCCAAATCGATAGAAGCAAAGCTCCCGCATCGGGACCGGCTCCGAAAGTAAACATCGGGGAATACCAGAGTTTCACACTGAAAAACGGTCTGAAAGTGCTGGTCGTGGAAAACAATAAAATCCCAAAAATCAATTTCAGTCTGAATTTTATTGTCGATCCGCTGGTAGAAGGCGACAAATCCAGTTACACCCAGATTGCCGGTGAGTTGTGGAAAAAAGCGACCCAAAAAAGAAATGCCAAGCAATTGAGTGAAGAAGTTGATTTCTTAGGTGCACACCTGGGAACCTCTTCCAGCTATGTCGGTGTCAGCGGATTGTCAAAATTCAAAGACCAACTGATGGAAATCCTGGCCGATGTGACGATGAATCCCTCCTTCCCACAGGAAGAATTCGACAAAATCATCCTGCAAACCAAATCCGGTTTACAGACCAGCAAAGCCGATCCCGGCAGCATTATACAAAACATCAAAAGCGTGACCCTTTGGGGACCGGAACATCCTTACGGTGATGTTATCACTGAAGAAACCGTAAACAATATCACGGTTGAAGATTGTAAAAACTACTACCAAACTTATATTCACCCGAGCAATGCTATTCTGGTTATCGTAGGCGATATCACTTTAAAAGATGCCAAAACCCTGACAGAAAAATATCTCGGTAAATGGAAAGGCGACAAAGCCCCGAAACACCAATATACTGCGCCGAAACAACCGCAAGGACGGCAAGTTGTATTCTCAAATAAAGATGCCGCAACACAGGCCAGTATACAAGTAACTTACCCGATCGATTACAAAATCGGCATGCCGGATCAATTGGCCCTCAATATTGCCAACCAGATTCTGGGTGGCGGTGATTTTCAGGCCAAATTATTGAAAAATTTACGTGAAGACAAAGGCTATACCTATGGCTCCTATTCATCCGTAGGTTCCAGCCAACTTCCCGGAGCCGGAACATTCACGGCGTATGCCGAAGTAAAAACCAATACGGCAGACAGCGCTGTAGTCGAGATATTAAAAGAAATGCAGAACATGGACAACGCCGATTTTAGCGATGAAGACATCTACCGGGTAAAAAAGACCTGGGCCGGCCAATTCTCCAGAAGCCTGGAAAATCCCCAGACCATTGCAGACTTTGCCTACTCGATTGAGCGTTACCAATTACCGAAAGACTATTTCACCACCTTCCTGCAACGCCTGGACAAAGTAACCAAAGAGGAAATCATTGCTGCTGCAAAAAAATACTTCCACCCGGAAAATGCTTATATCCTGGTTGTGACCGACAGAAGCATGAAACCCCAAATAGCCAAATTAGCCAGTAACGGCGAAGTCCTGGAACTGGACAGCGAAGGTAAACCGGTAAAAGAAGGTCCGAAAGTAGCTGCCGATGTTACCCCGGAAAAAATCGTTGCCGCTTACCTGAAAGCTTTGGGTGGAAACGACAAAGTAAAAGGCATCAAAGACATGACCGTGGAATCTGAAATCGCAATCCAGGGTATGGTGATCAATATCGTCAACAAACAACTTGTAAACGCCGACAAACCGATGTTCCTGATGGAAATGAGCATGGGCGGTAATACGATGCAGAAAATTCTTTTCGACGGAGAAAAGGCCCAGATCAGCGGTCCCGGCGGTAGTCAGACATTGGAGGGAAGCCAGACAGCTGAGATAAAAGAACAAGCCTATCCGGTTCTCGAAGCCGAATATACCCGCCTCGGTATCACCCCGACCCTCGAAGGTATCGAACAGGTAAACGGACGTGATGCATACAAACTGAAAGTAAATATGGGGAGTGCCGTTACATACAGCTTCTACGACGTAGAAAACGGTTTGAAAGTAAAATCCGTAGGCACCCAAAACGGTGTGACCAACGAAGTGACTTTCGAAGACTACCGGCCGACTGCATACGGACTTGTACAGCCCTACGCATCCAAAACAAGCATGCAAGGCATGCCGATCGAAGTCAAAGTCAAAGACATCAAAATCAACACCGGCCTGAAAGCCGAAGATTTTAAATAATTCTTTATCAAATGCCGGCTTTTACGAGCCGGCATTTTTTATACATTTTCCAGGCAAGTCCCGGGGCGAAATGCCAGACGGGGCAGATCCGCACCTTTCAACAATGCGATACCCTGGGGTACGGAATGAAACCGGGTGTATATTTCTTCTAAAAAAGGGATCAGCTCTCCCTCCGGGGGAAGTTTTATTTTCATCGTAAGTAACATATCGGTCACCAACATGCCTCCGTAAAACTCGAGTCCCTGAATTTCCTGAATCACTCCGCCGGTATCCACGACATCGGCAATCCGACCGTTTTCAAGTACGACGTATCCGTTTTTTACCAGGGGATAACCGGGTACAAAAATATAATTGGCAGCTATTTTACGTAAAGACATAGAAATTATTGATTTTTGACTGAATACACAAAAACAACCGTTAAACTATTTCAAACTGTTACTTTACAATTCAGATACAGCATAAATGACGATCAGCTTCACCAACTTAGAATCTAAGATTTACAGTTTTCTTTCTGATTTTGCGACACCATATTCCGACCGGAAATCAAAAACCGGAATTAAAAATCATACTTTTTATTAGCGCTTTACCGGCGACTTCACCGGAACTTTAGATCTTTCGGGCCGCAACAAAATATCGTCCGCCGGTACAATCGCAGCCTCCGCTTTCCCCGGAGACAAAGATTTTTTCAGGCGTTCTATGGTTTTAGGAGATGTATAGGGCCTGTACAAGGTCGTTCCCCAAATTCTCCCCCGCTTATACTTTAGCTTTTCCGGACGGTCGGTATCTGCAATCTTAATGATCAACCGGTTATAAGCCGAATCAACATATTGCGACCATTCGTAATGCCGCCGGACGGTATCCGAGGACATACGTATCTCCCGGACATGCAAGGTATCTTTATTATCCGGGGAGAGGAAGAATGCTACAATTCTGTTCGACCTTTTTTTCTCCAGCGTATCGAATTTTACCGTGGTTGAAAATTTGTAGTTTCCCGGCACAATACTGTCTATTTCTGTCACCCAGACCGGATTCAAAGTATCCAGCAACAAGGTGTCCGGCTGTGGGAAATAATTGATCGAATCTCCGGCTCTCAACTCGGCCAGCCGCCGGTTTTGCTCGGTCAACCGACGATTCAGGCTATCGATAACGATATCGTATATCTCATCAAACAAAGCAGCCTGTGCCGAATAATAACGCATGCAAGAATCAAACTCCGCCCGGTCTATTCCATACTTATCAAATACACTATTGTAATAAGCATAATTCCTTTTTTCATGATTGGTGCTATATCCTTGTGACAAAGAAAGAGCTCCGTCCGCCATATGCATATCGATCAGCAAAGCCGTAAACTTCTCCCGGTCGAGGGCTGCTTTTTTATGGGTACAAGCCACAATACACAGTAATATTATTACGCAGCAACCGATATCTTTCAGTATTGTTCTCATAAGCACATCTTAATTCTTTTGTACAAATCGGAAGAGAAGATAAAATCGTTCAATTCCTTGTTATCCGTATTTGCAATTTCCTCCTTTGTCCCTTCCCAGGCTTTCCGCCCTTCATTTATAAAAACAATTTTCTCGCCGATTTCAAAAACCGAATTCATATCGTGGGTATTGACGATTGTCGTCATATCGTATTCATGGGTGATTTCCCGGATCAGGTTATCAATAACGATAGAGGTCAAAGGATCCAGTCCGGAGTTCGGCTCATCACAAAACAGAAAACGGGGTTTCAAAACAATAGCTCTGGCAATAGCAACTCTTTTCTTCATACCCCCGCTGATCTCTGCCGGATAGGCATTATCGGCTCCGCTCAAATTTACCCGGCTAAGACAGGACAATGCCCTTTCGTTCTTTTCCGTCTCCGTCATATCGGTAAACAGATTCAAGGGGAATTTAACATTTTCCAGCACCGTCAGAGAATCGAACAAAGCCCCTCCCTGAAAAACGACTCCGATCTCCTCCCGTATCACTTTTAGCTGACGAATGTTCATACCCGTAATTTCCCGGTCGCCGTAATAAATTTTACCTTTATCAATTGTATGTAATCCGATCAGGGACTTCAGCAACACCGTTTTACCCGATCCGCTTTTTCCGATAATCAGGTTTACCTTACCCGAATCAAACGCAACATTGATATCGGACAACACCCGCTTTTCCTCAAACGATTTATATATTCCTTCTGCCCTGATCATTACAATAGAATTTGGGTTAATATCAGATTGGCCGTCAGAATAGCAATACTGCTGTCGACAACCGCTTTTGTCCCGGCTTTCCCGACCTCGAGCGCACCTCCCTGTACATTATATCCGTAAAATGCCGGTATCGAAGTAAATATAAATGCAAAGAAAAGAGTCTTGATAATGGAATAAGTCACATAATAAGGATTAAACGAAAAATGTAAGCCATAGAGAAAATCCTCAAAATTTACGACTCCACTTAATATGCCGGAAAATAATCCCCCCAATATTCCGATAAATACACTGAAAATATACAACACCGGATTAATAATAAATGAAGCGATGATCTTAGGTCCTACCAGATAAGAAACAGAATTAACCCCCATAACTTCCAACGCTTCAATTTGCTCGGTGATCTTCATACTCCCGATCTCCGAAGCAATATTACTTCCGATTTTCCCGGCCAGAATAAGACTCACTATCGTAGATGAAAATTCCAGTAAAAGGGTCTCCCGTGTAAGATAACCGATCAGATAGCGCGGCAAAAGCGGATTTGCCATATTGTAAGCCGTCTGTAAAGTAAGCACGGCCCCGATAAAGAAAGAAATAATTACCACGAGCATAATGGAATTCAATCCCAATTTTCCGAATTCGGCAACCAACTCTTTCACGTACACGCTTCTCTTCTCCGGACGGGAAAAGGCTTTCCGGATAAATAAAAGATAAGAGCCAAGCTTGTATAAAAATTTCATCTTACGATAACAACGGTTTTTACCGTTCAAAGTTATATGAAATAATGGTTCCTTTCGGAAATTTAAAAGAAAAATATAAATAAATCACGTATTTATTTAGTACATTCGGACAGTAGAAGTAAAAATAGAAAAATAAAAGAAATAATGAATCCAGAGTCATACTGTGTTATTATGGCAGGCGGTATCGGGAAACGCTTTTGGCCCGTGAGTAATCAGGCTTGTCCCAAACAATTCTCCGATATTCTCGGGGTCGGAAAAAGTTTTATCCGTCAGACCTATGAAAGGGTAAACCGTTTATTCGATCACGAGCATATCTTCATTGTTACAGGTAAGGAATACGAAGCCATTACCCGGAAACAAATACCCGAAATTCCGGTAGGTAACATATTGAAAGAACCACTCCGGCGGAATACGGCCACCTGTATTACCTATGCCGCTTCAAAAATAAAAAGCATCAATCCGGAAGCTACAATGGTGGTCCTTCCTTCCGACCATTTTATCACCAACGACGAAGCTTACCTGAATGATCTCCGCGATGGGATCGAGTTTGCCCGTACTCACGGAGGATTGCTGACCGTTGGGATTACTCCTTCCCGGGCAGAAACCCAATACGGATACATCCAGACCAAACCCCTGATGAAATCTGAAAAAATAAGTGCCGTTAAAACCTTTACCGAAAAACCGGACCTGGAATTAGCGGCTAAATTTTTTGAATCCGGGGATTTTTTATGGAACGCAGGGATTTTTATCTGGCAAGTACAGGATATACTGCGGGAAGTCCGAAAACACATCTATGATTTATACATACTTTTCGAAAATACAACTGCTCTCAACACACCGGAAGAACAAAATTTTATAGACAATATATACGGAAAATGCCCTAACCTGTCTATTGACTTCGGTATCATGGAGAAATCTTCAAAAGTATATGTCTTAAAAGGCAGTTTCGGCTGGTCGGATGTAGGTACATGGCATGCTTTCCACGCCCTGAAAACAAAGGACGAAGACAATAACTCAACCAATTCTACTCATGTGCTGTTCAGAGACTCACACAACTGTATCGTCAACGTACCCAGCCGTAAAAAAGTCATCGTCCACGGAGCCAACAATTTAATCATAGCCGAAAATAAAAATTACCTGATGATCTGTCATATCAAAGATGAAGACCACATCAAGCATTTCGAAAAACAATTGAAATATAAGAAATAAAAAAAGCGTCTGACTTCAGACGCTTTTTTCATTCTGTCTTTACGACATTTTATATTTTAATATTGCCAGAGATCCTGTTCCTGATTAAATATTTCGTTTTTAATCCGGTCAGACTCGAGTACAGCATCCATTCCGACGGCATAACTGCTGATCGTACGGTTATCGTATACATTAGACTCCTGAATGATCCGGGAACTGAAATAACGCTTCAGAAATATATCATCAAAGCTCAAACGAACCGCATCATTAGCCGAATTGAAAACCTTCTGCTTAGACAAAAGATCCCGGAATTCTCCGTAATCCACCCAGAACAACTGACTCTTCAAGATTCCGTCATAACTGTCCTCCTTCGTATATTCACGAACAGGACAAAGGGCTATGATACGGACCTCCAGACGGGAAGTCTTACGGTTTACATACCACAATTCCTTGATCAGCAAACGCTTTACCTCATCCGTATGAATCTCGCCCTCTACAACGACCTTCTCCATCTCGCCGGTCACCGTATTGCGCTTCGTTATCGTATCGCTCTGACCGCCGAAACGGGAAAGAATCTCATCATAACTTACAGGGGTCTGCAACTCATCGTCCGCATAAGCCGTCTTAAAGGACTTCTGTATCCCCTTCAGCAACATATCAATCAAAGACATCCGGCCATCCATCGGACGCGTCGGATAATACAAGGGAAGGTTCATCTTCTCGCGCAATACAAGTTCACGGATGATCGTACGGGCCCAGATTACATCAGAAGGATCAACATAAGGCAATACGATTGGAGCCTTTTCATCATGATCGGGATTCTTGATCACACTGTCAAAAAAAGTCTTCGAAGTCTGACCCGGGCAAAAAAAAGTACCTACTAAAAGAAGCAGCAACGCCAACAAAATTTTTGTCATATACTTATTCATTATTAATCGATTTTGAATGAGATTGAAGGAAGCTTACGCACCGAACCGTCAGGGCCTTTGACCATGATCTGCTCGATAACAAGGATCTGATTACGCTTCAGGTTACGGATCATCTTTAACTGCTCGCCAGTAAAGGAACCGCTGCGGGAAGACTGATCCTGGGCATAACCGTCGATAACGGTATACATGCTGAAACTCTGAACAATAAACTTCATATCGAAGTCGAAGTTCTCCATCTCAACATCTACTCCCCCGGCTGCAAGCAAAAGGTTCTTCTTGATCTTACCATCACGCTGACCACCCACCTTGGCTACAGGGTCAGGCACCTCTTTTACCCGGAATTCCTGCGTCTGTAATTTACGCTTCTGACCGTCGATCGTGGCAAAAACAGTGATCTCGCAATTACGGCCGGCAACCTTGGGACGAACGATATAGCTACCGTCAGAAGACTTCCGGATTTCACCGTTGCTGATCTGAGGCTCGATCACATCAGGGGACAAACCGGGAGCTGCAAGAGATACCGGATTATCGACTCCCACATAGAATACATTCATCTTCGTCGGAGAGATCACCACCGCAGGGTCTGCCACCTCGTATTCCATCGAAAACTCCCGCGGCAAGGTGGCACCCGAAGGAGAAACATAGTTGATTACACCCTTTAACCGATGGATGCCCACTTTCGTTGCCGACTCCGTATAGAGGCAATAATCTCCATTATACGATATGGAACGCCCGCCGACAATAACATCAGGACGCTGGGTCGTATCCACTGCCGCAAGCAGGATTCGTGCCTTAAAACGGTCGCCAGTAAGAACATAACGGGAATCCGGAATAACAAGGGCTTCAAGTTTATTGAATTTAAAAGACTCCGCATCGATCGAAGAATAAAGGTAGCGGATCACATCCGATTCTGTACTCAATACATTAGCCTGGTAAAAAGTCAGCATTGTGACCACTCCCACAAGCGGGATGCCCTCGAATTTCGAAGACTCCCAGGATTTAAACTCTCCGTCGACGGCCTTAGGCGCCTCTGTATCCAGGTTATGACGGATGGATACACGCAGAAGGGAATCCTTAGGATGGATAAAACTAAGCGATTTCTCCTGAAAACGATTCAGCAGTTCACGTAACTTTTTACCCTCGCCCTCTGTGATCATCACCTGACCACCGATATCAAGATTATCACGAGCCTGGATGTGCATCACATCCCCCTCAGGACCATCGGCAAGCAACACCATCTTTTTCTTCAGTTCCTCTATAAACACAAAAATATCCGAAGAAAGAGACTTGATCTCCAGTGCCTTGGCTCGGATAGGGGCTACCTTAGTGGAATTAAGGTTGTAAGCCATATCGATCTCATTGTAAGCCTCCGCATTCTTTTTATAAAAACCGGAAACTGTAGAGGACATCTTCTCCTGCACTCGGGTAAAGGCATCCAGAACGTCTGCCGACACATTCAGAGCAAGCATCGCTGTCAGTACAAGATACATCATGCCGATCATCTTCTGCCTCGGCGTTTCGGGACAATTCTTCGTTGACATCTAATACCCTGCTTTAGTTATTATTGACCACACTCAACATGTTTCCGTAAACGGAATTAAGAGAAGCCACATTATGGGCCAGCTGCTGCGATTCCTGACGGAAGAGCTTCGTACTGTCAAGACCCAGAGAAACATGTTCAAGCATCTCTCCCATATCACTCTGCATTCCACGGAATGATTCAAGGCAAGCTTTGGTCTCATTCACCTGCAATTCGTAGAGAGCATTCAGGGCACTGATATTCTTGTTTACCGAAGACAACTGCTGGGCATAACCAGATGTCTGGGATTTCACCGTCTGCAACTGTTCCTCCATCATTCGGCTCAGGGAATCGAAGCCTGAGGCTGAAGCTCCCATCGTAGAGGCCAGTTTTTCGCAGTTGAGCCTGATCTGAGAAGTCAGACTATCCGCTGAATCATGTAAGATCTTATGAAGATCGCTGCAACCCATAGAAAAAGTATTCAGGGATACCTCAAGCAATTCCCCGGCCTTCTCTGTCTTCTCGCCCAACTTCTCGAAAGAAGCCGCAGCCGTCGTTATTTTACGTGCAAAATCAGGAACGTTTACAGAAGCTTCGGCAAAATGATCGGCTGTCGCAACAAACTTATCGATCCCCTGACGAAGTTTATCCGCATCCGCATCGTCAAGACCCAGACTGACGCCGCTGACTCCACTTACAGGTGAAGCCGGAGATGAAAGACGGCCATGACCGGGCTGATTTACGCCCAATTTCTCCCCACTCGTTCCAAGCTCGGGAAAGACACGGGCCCAATCGTAATGCTCCATAACAGGCTCGAAAGCCGAAAGAAAAAATATAAAAGCTTCAACAAGCATTCCCACTGTCAATACTATCCCTGCACCGGGAAAGTGCATAATCTTAAACAAAGCACCCACTATTACTGCAGTAGCACCCCAACCATAAACAAAACCTGTAATAACCTTATAGGCTTTCGTTTGAAAAATCTTTGCCATACTATACTATATCAAAATTAAACACCATTTTAAAATTCTATTCTCGTCCTCACTGTCCGGAATCCGATAAAACTGCGGGCAGTATCCTGATATTCGTAAGAACGCACACCGTTTTGCAAATAGAAAGCCACATCCTTCCAGGAACCGCCTCTCACCGCTTTGCGTTTGAATATCCGGTTATCGCTATTTTTACTGGTCATTGAATAAGAGGGGTTCATATCATGTGTCACCTCATACGCAGATTCATCGTAATTATCAGCTGTCCATTCCGCTACATTCCCGGCCATATCGTACAAACCGTAGCCGTTAGGCTCATAAGTTCCGACAGGTACCGTAATACTACCGCCGTCGCCGATATAGTTTCCACGCATCGGTTTGAAATTCGCCATAAAACAACCTTTCTTATTCCGTGTATAATAACTCCCCCAGGGATAAGTAGCACCACTCAAGCCTCCACGGGCTGCATATTCCCACTCGGCCTCGGAAGGCAAACGCCAGTCCTGAACACGGTTGGAAGAGGCATTGTTGAACAAAGCAGTACGCCAGTGACAGAAAGCCTGCGCCTGATGCCAGTTAACGCCTACTACCGGATAATTATCATAACCCACATGTGAAAAATATTCCTTCACATAAGGCTCATTGTAGGCATATGTGAAATCCTTCAGCCAGCACAAAGTATCCGGATAGATACGGACAGACTTGCGCATGATAAAAGATGAACGCCCCTTTACCGCTTCCCGTTCGCCATTGGCATTGATTACGGTTCCCCCTTTATAAGTCCCGGTTTCCGGGTCATAAAAACGGTCATTGGCAGCAGCCTGCTTAAAGTCATACCAACTGAACTTATACACCAGCTTCCGCACATCCAGTTCGCCGGCAACAATCCGGTCGTCCCCGGCGTAATTCATACCTTCCAGGATTTCCTTGTATTCTTCATTCTTTTTTCCGTCAATACGCATTCTTCTGTCCAAAACAGGCGGCTCCAATACATTGCCTTTCCGGTCTTTCATCAGGAATTCTTCATACCCTTCATCTACCAGCCGTTGTCTTTTCATCGAATCCAGTACGGAATAAACGAATTGACGGTATTCGTCATTGGTGATCTCCGTCTCATCCATCCAGAAAGCTGCCAACGACACCGTACGTTGCGGAGCAGACATCGACCAGGCAATATCCTCATCATTCTGTCCGATATTCAGGCTACCGGTCGGAATTAAAACCATACCATACGGACGGGGCTCAAACCATCTTTTTACTTTACGCGTTCCCACCAATTCTCCGCCTCCGTTGTAAGGAGAACAGGCAACCATCATTACTGCTATAAAGAAAAATACGAACCGTTTAATTTGCATAATATTGATATTTTACAAAAATCTTACACTCTTATATATTTTCTCTCTTTTGCCGATATGCATACCAAAACAATAAGAAAGAGTCACTTCATGTGAATCTCCTGTATACCGACCGACATCACTAACATTCCAATCATAACTATATCCGATCAACACCCCGTTTTTAAGCTCAATCCCCCCCATAAATGTCAGGGCTTCCTCATAACGATAAGAAACGCCTGCCCAATATTTTTTATCATAAATAAAGTTAGAATTCACACTATACTGTGAAATCACAAAATCCGTCTTATAAAAAACAGACGGCTGAATATCCATTTTCGGAGACAAAGCAATCGTATAACCGGCTGTAAAATACATATGCCTGTTCCAAAAAAACTCTCCGATCTCTCCGATAGTCATTTTAGGCTTTGTCAAATGGCTTACAGATGCACCTGCATAATAATTCTTTCCGGACAAAAATACGCCTACACCTGCATCGAACATAATCTTGGATAAATCTACGTTCGCCGCTCCCAATGCCGGGTCCTGATCCGCAGGGGTAAACCCCGGACCTACAGGAATATGAAAATCTCCTGCAATTTTAGAATTCACAACACCTATTTTAATCCCCGCACTCAATATTCCAAAATTAAATATCTTCTTATAAGCATAATTCACCATAAAATGCAAATGACTTTGCATCCCTAACCTATCACTCATAATATTTAAACCGATACCACCGTCCACACGTCCCAAACGTAAAGGGGCATCTATATTAAAAGCATACGTCTCAGGTGCTCCGTCCATTTTTTGCCATTGGTTACGGTATATCCCTGAAATCGCCCAATTTCCCCGCTCTCCTGCAAATCCGGGATTTACCGTCATATGGTTATACATATTCTGACTAAACTGTGGGTCCTGCTGTGCTTTTACCAACACACTTATTGCCAGTAAAGCAATAACTATTAAACATCTTCTCATCGCACCATACCGAGTTTAGCAATTTGCTGTAAAAATAGATAAAATTATTAAAGCTTACTAAAAATTTATAGCAAAACTAAACAAAAAAAATTACACAACCACCTTAATTTCCTCAATTCTCGCATTTTTAACACACAAGACTTCAAAAAGATAATCTCCGATTACTATTTTTTCTCCTTCTGTAGGTATACTTTCATTGTAATACAAGAGACAACCGGCCAGGGTCTCATACTCTTCATTTTCCGGTAAATCCAATCCGTATTTTTCATTCAGGTAATCCACCTCCAGACGGCCGGAAAAAATATATTCATGATCCGAAACCACTTCTTCCTTCAAGTTGGGATGATCGTGCTCATCTTCAATTTCGCCGAAAATCTCCTCCATAATATCTTCTATGGTGACAATTCCGGCCGTAATTCCGAATTCATCCACAACGACAGCAATACTCCGCTGCTGTTTGATAAACAGATTCAGTAAATGAGAGGCGGACATCGTTTCAGGAACGATAATCACACCACTGAGAGCTCCGACAATATTCCTGGGATTTTTGAACAAAGAAGAGGAATGCACATATCCGATGATATTATCTATATTTTCCTTATATATCAATATGCGGGACAACCCTGTGGATATAAATAAATCCCGCAATTCCTCCATGGTCGCATCTATCGGCAAAGCCTTCAAATCCGTACGCGGAACAATACATTCGCGCAATTTTATTTCTGAAAAATCAAGAGCATTCCGGAAAAGCTTAATTTCATGTACTTCCTCTTGCGTCTCGTCCGCCATTTCACCTTCTTCGATCAGGTTATTCAGATCGACTTTCCCAAAGGCCCGGTTTTGTTCTGTCTGCCCCATTTTTTTACCGGTAAACAAACGTAGCAAAAGCCCTCCCAGCCACACCGAGAAATAAGTCACCGGAAAAAACAACAGATAAAACAAAAATACAGGAATAGCAAAAAAACGCAAAAAAGCATTCGGACGAAGCCGGAAAAGAGTTTTAGGCAAAAATTCGGCAAAAAACAGTATGATCAAAGTAGATATCAAGGTCTCCACCAACATCTTCATTCCCAAAGAAAGATCGCTTAAAAAACCGAACTGTCCGACCAGATAATCTTTCATAAAGATACCGTAGATGACCATGACCACATTATTTCCGACCAGCATGGTCGTAATATACATGCCCGAATTGGAAACAAACAGGTCGATCAATGCCTGGGCTATACTTTTATCCGACTTGCTGATTTCGATACGCAATTTGTTCGAAGCGACAAAAGCAATCTCCATCCCGGAAAAAAAAGCCGACAATAAAAGACAAATCAATATGACTGTTAATATAGACATCAGTTACTTGTATCCATTTCAAATTGAACCTCTCCGTCTGTTATATTCTTGAAAACCGGATGCTCCAGATTCTGATCCGATTCAAAACCGTCACTGCTTTCCAAAATATTATTCCCGTCTGTCAAACGCGTATAGCGATCGGAATATATCCATTCTTTCTTGGTATCCCAATACAATAGCTCTGTTTCCAGTTTCTTTCCTTCACTGTTTTTTACGACCACCTGATTCCGGGCCTCCCACAAACCGTCTTTGACAAAATTCTTTGCATATTTGGAATGGATTTCTCCGATCACATTCCCGGTTTTATCGTAATATATGACGTGAATTCCTTTCGGAAATTCATCATACTCCTCCTCTTCCGTATGTATTTTATAATACAAGGGTGTGTACATCCGGTATTTCACCCGGGCTGAATCGGAATAAGTCATAATCAGGTTCTCTCCCGACATTTCGGGCAAGACTTCCTGGTCGGTAATCCGGCTTACCTTCCGGATATCGTTTTTACAAGCGAAAAGCATTATTGCCCCGCAGAGGACAATAATGCTTTTATAAAAAGATTTTCGTGTTATAACAGACATATTCCGTTTACTATCTGAAACGCGCCGTTGTCGTCTCGTTAATCCAATCACCGACTTTCACGGAAACTCCGGGAGTAACGCTACGGAAAAACGCTTCGTCCTTACTCGGGAAATGCGGTGAATATACAGCAATTAGTTTATTGGCTTCTTCTGCCACCGAAGGATCAACCTGTTTTGCTTTGATAAATTTATCGACAGCAACCCAGAACACAGATGCATGATCGAAATCATCCTCTCCGTAATTCTTGCTGTATGCGGCATATGCATTTCCGATAAGTATATAAGCCACACCCATGTTCGGATTTAACTTCAAAGCCTCCAGAGCATTTTTCTTCGCTTCAACGAATTGTTTTTTGGAAAGCTTGATCTGTGCCAGTCTGAAATAATAATCAGCTTTAGCGGGATCCTCATTACTTCCTTTTTCAATTGCTTCTGCTAAATAAAGCTCCGTTTTATCAAACTCCTGTCTTTTCCAGAACAACATCGCCAGGTTATAAGCAGCATCGGCTGTCGGCTCCTGTTGATATAATTTTTCAGCCACCTGGGCAAACAAAACCTGATCTGTACATTCGCTTCTTCTCAATATACTGGCAATTTCTTTCAATGTCGCCAGATCATCCGGAGATTTATCAAACTTGGGCTGCAAAAATCCCACCAAGGTAGCACAATCGGCAACACCGGCATTAAAGAACAATGCATTCACCGTTGTTTTTACATCTTCATAAGCTTCTTTGGATTTTTCCGGAGCCTGAGCGATTCCTTTTTCAGCATAATCACTCAATTTCATATAAAGATCGACATACTCATCCTTGGTAATCATATCTTTTTTCAACAATTCATCAGCAACGGCAAATGTCATTTTTGCAGTAAGAGGATGCGTCTTCATCCCTTCCATCTGAATTGATTTTGTCAGATAGCCATAGGCCTCCTTAGCGGCATTCACATCGGAAATACCTCTCAGACGGTATAGATTAAAACCTTTTTTACCTATCGCATATCCTTCGCCCAAACGATTATGATTCCCGAAATATTTTATCCATTGATCGTAAATCATCATCAATGTATCCACATAAGCGGGATTTTTCGTTTTACTATACATTCCCATCATGATGTCCTCACCCCGGACATAAGTGTTCAACTGGAATTTCGGTGCATTATTGAACACATATCTCCATGCGGGTAATGCATCTTTATAATTTTTCTGTTTTACAAATTCTGTGTAAATGGAAGCTTGTTCTATCGTTTTCGTACTATCAAGTCCAAATTTTGAATCCAGTGTCTGGGCTTTGACAAAACTTCCCACAAAACACAACCCCAAGGCTAAAACAATAATTTTTCTCATAATTATTATTAAATTAAAATATCCGACTCATACTGCAAAAATCTCTTTTTTCAGCTTTCTGTGCAAAATTAGGACTATTTTTTTAAAATCCGCAGGATAAAAGCTACAATTTAAGATTTACTTACTTTTTTTATTGAATTCTAAAATATCATTTAACCCGATCATTCCCAACGATTCCTCGAAATGTATTCTTTCTCCCTGTAGCTTTTCGAGCAAACACAGGCTTCCGCCGGTAATCACAACCTGTCCTTCGGAAGTATAGCGGAAAAAATCATCTATATATCCTTTCACTTCAAAAACCATACCATTCACGACACCGTTACGGATAGCCTCTTCCGTATCCCGTCCACAATCCGTACATGTTCCGCGGGCCTCCACATAAGGCAGTTTCTCGGTAAACGCATGCAAAGCCCGGAAACGCATCTCCAGACCGGGAGAAATATTCCCCCCCAGAAACACACCATTCTCAACATAATTGTAGGTAAATGCTGTTCCGGTATCTATCACCAACAATCTCCCGGCCGGGTAAATCCGCCGGGCTGCCGTACAAATAGCGATCCGGTCGAACCCCAGTGTCACCGGGGTATTGTATCCGATTTCCAGCGGCAATAAAAGCCCAGGGGAAGCCTCCAGCCAAAAAACAGCTTCCCGGCGCAATCTCATCCGCAAATCCTCCTCGATCTTACCGCTCCCGGATAAAAACACATGTACCTCATGCTCTTTCCGCACATCCGTAATTGTCCGGAACAGTTCCTCCATTCCGACACCTTTTATCCGCATTTCTCCCAAATGAAAGAAAGCATATTTCAAGCGGGTGTTGCCAACATCTATCACTAAATTCATATCCCCTGAGAATTTACGGTTTCCTGAAACATCTTATCCACATACCTCGACATCTTCTCGACATTGGTAATCTCTGTAAAAATCAAAGACAACTTATCATTTTTTTCATTCATCCGGCAAGGCAGTTCCTGATGTTGTACAAACTTCAACAGGTTGGTAAATACTGTTGAAGCATAGAAAGCAGAAGAGGGTTCTGCAACAAAATACATCACCATCTTACCGTTTTTTACAAACAAACGCTCAACCCCCATTGCCACACACCGCCTCCGTACCCGGACAATTTCCATCAAACCTTTTACCTGCGGGGGTAATTCTCCGAACCGGTCGTGCAAAGCCCGGGTAAATTTCTCCAGCTCGCTGTCTTCCGATATATTATCCAATTCCCGGTACAATTTAATTCGCTCACTGACATTTTCTACATAAGACTCCGGAATCAGCACGGCAAAATCCGATTCGATGACACAATCCGTAACATACTCCTTCCGCGTATTCGATTCACCGGTATGCAAATCCGGGAATTCTTCTTCCCGCAACTCCAGTAAAGCCTCGTTCAAAATCCGCTGATAAGTCTCGTAACCGATTTCTGCGATAAAACCGGACTGTTCCGCCCCGAGAATATTCCCGGCTCCACGGATATCCAAGTCTTGCATAGCGATATTAAACCCACTCCCCAAACCACTGAAATCCTCGATAGCTTTCAAGCGGCGACGGGCATCCGGATTCATCAAATCCAACGAAGGTGTCAATAGATAGCAAAAAGCTTTCCGGTTCGAACGGCCTACCCTTCCCCTCAACTGATGTAAATCACTCAAACCGTAGTTCTGGGCCTGATTGATAATCATCGTATTGGCATTCGGAATATCCAGGCCCGATTCAATAATCGTAGTGGCAATAAGCACATCATAATCGCCCCGGATAAAATTGTGCATCACTTTTTCCAATTCTTCCCCGGGCATTTGTCCGTGAGCGATACAAGTCTTCACCTGGGGTATACTCCGATGCAGCATATCCTGTATATCCCGGATTGTATCCACCCGGTTATGAATGAAAAACACCTGCCCGTTGCGGGACATCTCGTATAATATCGCTTCTTTTATAAGCTTCTCGTCAAAACGGTGCAACTCTGTAACGATCGGATAACGATTGGGCGGCGGAGTCCGGATAATCGACATATCCCTCGCCCCCATCAGCGAAAATTGCAACGTTCTGGGGATGGGCGTAGCTGTCATCGTAACCGTATCCACATTGACTTTCAAACGTTTCAACTTCTCTTTCACGCCCACTCCGAACTTCTGCTCTTCATCGACGATCAACAATCCCAGGTCTTTAAACTCCACATCTTTACTGGTCAGACGGTGCGTACCGATGATAATATCGACTTTGCCCGCTTTCAAATCCGTCAGAACTTTCTTTATATCCGAACTTTTTTTCATCCGGCTGATGTATTCCACCCGGCAAGGCATCCCGTCAAGTCTTTTCCGGAACGTATTGTAATGCTGATACGCCAATATCGTCGTCGGTACCAATACGGCCACCTGCTTACTATCGGCTACAGCCTTGAATGCCGCCCGGATAGCTACTTCAGTTTTACCGAAGCCGACATCCCCGCACACCAAACGGTCCATCACCTCCGGACGTTCCATATCGTGCTTCACAGCTTCTATCGCTTTCATCTGATCCGGCGTTTCCTCATACATAAACGAAGCCTCCATTTCCTCCTGCAAATAAGTATCTTTGCTAAAAGCAAAAGCCGGTTCTTTTTTACGCCGGGCATATAAAGCGATCAGTTCCCGGGCAATATCTTTCACCCGGGATTTGGTTTTCTGCTTCAAACGGTTCCAGGCATCCCCTCCCAAACGGTTTACAACCGGCGCTACCCCATCCTTCCCCTTGTATTTTGAAATCTTATGCAAGGAATACAAACCGACATACAACTCGGAATTATTTTTATACACCAACCGGATGGCTTCCTGTTCCCGTCCGTCGTTGTTGATCTTAACCAATCCTCCGAAACGCCCGATTCCATGATCGACATGTACGACATAATCGCCCGGATGCAAATTTTGTAACTCACTCAATGTGATCGTCTCCCGCCCTTTCCGGATCCGCGTTGTCTGCAAGCGATACTTGTGATAACGGTCGAAAATCTGGTGCTCGGTGTACACACACATCCGCAGTTGCTCGTCTGAAAATCCTTCATGGATGACACCGTTCAAATGGGTAAACTCAATGGGAAAACCTTTATCCGAAAAAATATCCCGTAACCGTTGTATCTGCATCGCATTTACAGAGCAAACATACAATTTGTAACCGGCTTCCTGTTTGGTTTGCAATGTCTCTGCCAAAATATCGAAACGTTTATTGACAGCAGGCTGGGCATCACACTTCACATCAACGGTCATTCCCCGGAAATACACATCAGGCCCCCATTCTACCACCGAACAGCGATCTATATATCCGAATAACGTATCTTCCGGACTAAGCATGTTCTCGTCCAACTCCGACCGCAACGTTTTGATCTTATCGTACATATACATACCGTTCTTCACCCACCATACGGATTTTTCAGGAAAATAACTGAAAAGATCGGTAAACTCTACCCGGTCGGCAGCATCACTCAAATCCGGTACAATAGCGACCTCATCGATGACCTGTTCCGACAATTGCGACTCGACGTCGAAAAAACGGATACTATCCACATCATCCCCAAAAAAGTCTATCCGGACAGGCCGTTCCTCGGCAAAAGAATAAATATCGACAATACTGCCCCGGATGGAGAACTGCCCCGGTTCGTAAACAAAATCACTCCGGACGAAATTATATTGTTCGAATAGCTCCTCCAAAAAAGAAATCGACAGCTTATCACCTGTCCGGACGGTCATCGACAATTTTGTCAAAACCTTCTTATCCACAACCCGCTCGGCTAAAGCTTCGGGATAGGTAATCAACATACTGGCATTCCCGTTTACGATATTTTTAAGCACTTCCGTCCGCACGAGTACCGAATCGTTATCCTTTTCATCCTTACGGATCGCCCTGCGATAAGAAGAAGGCAGGAAGCACACCTGCGATTCGTCTGAAAATGCCAGGACATCATTATAAAAATAAGCCGCTTCTTCCCGGTCCGACAACACAACCACCCGAAAACCGGGACGGGTTTTGACCATCGCACTTACGATAACGGCTGTAACAGAGCCTACATTATTGATGAGTCTGTATTTTCCGTCGCCCCTGAGTTTTTCCGTCAACTTCTCTACCACAGGCGACGTCAGATAAGATTGAAGTATATCTTTTATATCCACTTCTTTTTTTTACAAAAGTAAAAAGTAAAAATTGAAAATTGAAAGCCGGAAATTGAAAATTCGGTTAAGAAAGTAAATTTTAAAATATAAAACGTCCGTAAAGACAGAATGAAAGGTGGAAAACAAAACTTTTTGAGAAAAAAGTAATTAACTTTGCCTGCAAACGACAAAAATCAGGAATCGAAGAACCGGAAACCGCAAAAGCCAGCGATACCGCAGACGCTCTATGTGCCGTGCATGACAGCCACACAAGCAGGATAAACACCGAACTCAAAACCTGTCATCCCCTAAAGGTATTTGCAAACGTTTAAGCTTATCCGGTACGATTTCTCATTATATCCAATATTTTATTTTACATCACAAATTAACGACCGACATCAGATATGGAAATCGTATTTTTAGAATCTTTAGGCATGTGCGAATGTAAAATCGCCCAACTTTGTGAACCTTTAAAAGCGCAAGGACATCATATAACCTTCTATCCCGACCGGAACGAAAAAGAAGAAGTACTTATCGAAAGAGCTCAAAACGCTGAAATTATTATCGTCAGCAACATTCCTCTCCGGAAAAGTTTTCTGGATGCCTGCCCCTGTTTGAAAATGATTTCCGTTGCATTTACCGGTCTCGATCATATCGACCTGGAAGAATGTAAAAAACGGGGGATCACCGTCGTGAATGCCGCGGGTTATGCTACCCATGCCGTAGCCGAGCTGGCAATAGGTATGATGATTGCCGTTTACCGTAAGATTGTAGGGGGAGATGCCATCACACGCATCGGAGGAAGCCGGGAAAGTTTTCTCGGCTCTGAATTACACCGTAAAACAGTCGGAATCATCGGCGCCGGTGCCATCGGGCAACAAGTAGCCCGATTAGCCTTGGCGTTCGGTTGCCGGGTAATCGCATACAACCGCACCCCCCGGACATTTGAAAACATTCAATCGGTTGACAAACCCACTCTTCTTCGGGAAGCGGACATCATCAGTATACACCTTCCGCTCACAGCAGAGACCAAAGATTTTATCGGAGAAGAAGAGTTTAATATCATGCAGCCACATGCCGTTTTAATCAATACGGCCAGAGGGCCGATTGTCAATAAGGACGCCCTCTATGAGGCATTGAGGAAAGGTAAAATTGCGGGAGCTGCCGTAGACGTATACGATCAGGAACCTCCGTTACCGGGAGGTTACGAATTATTCAACGCACCCAATTTATTAATGCTTCCCCACATGGGATATGCAACAAGAGAAGCTTTCGGCGATCGCATCCGGATTGTCATCGACAACATCCTTAACTGGCTGAATTCAACAACCCGATAATCAACATATATGCTAAAAAAATTACTTTTACTTTTTATCCTCCTTCCCTTGTTCGCAACGGGAAAAGATTTTCAGGTCAGACTGGCCATAAAAAACCTGCCTGAAGGCAACGTCCCTGTTCTCCTGAGGATATACAACGGCAATATGATTATGCTGGACAGTATTCCGGCAAAAAACGGAGAAATACTGACATTTGATATCCCGGACAATATCCCCCGCGGTATGCTGAAAGTCGTTCTGGGACCTTCAGCATATGCCAAATACACGAACGGCCAACCGACTGCGGTCGATTTCCTGTTTAACCGGGAAGACATCGAATTCTCCCTTGATTTCAACAACCCGGAAAAGACACTGAAAATTATCCGGTCGGAAGAAAACAAGGTTTATTTTGAAGCATTGCGGCACGAAATCCTGTTTTTCCGGAAACTGGCTTTGCTCGAGCAGGTAGTACTCCAATATCCGGAACAAGACGATTTTTATCACTCGGCTCTGAAATATTACCAGAAATACCAGACAGACCGGGAAAAATTACTGGATAGTATGTATGCAGCCCGCCCCCACATGCTCGCCACCAAAATTTTAAATACCCGCCGCCTGCCCTTTACAGCCGGAAATCTGTCTCCCACAGACAGGGACTCCATATACAAGCATCATTTTCTGGACAAACTCGAATTCAACGATACGACCTTATTGTATACAAACGCCTACACCGACAAATTATACCAATATATTCAGTTCTTTATAAAACCGAATCAAAGTCCGCGGGAGAATGAAGCTGCAATAATCAAAGCTCTGGATAACATTATGCCCAAACTGGAAAGCAATGAAATCGTCCGGACTCATCTGTTGCAGTTTCTGATTCAAGGATTCGAGAGTATGAAAATGGAAGAAGTACTGGCACACATTTCCGAAAACTACTTACAACAATGCAACAGTTCGATGGAAATTGTAAAACGCCGTTTGGAAAAATATCAGAAAATGGCTATCGGACAAAAGGTGCCCGACTTTACCGCCGTTGACGTACACAATAATCCCGTCAGCTTATATGCCGACATTCATCCCTATACTTTATTGATCTTCTGGCATACAAACTGTAGTTTCTGCCGGCAGTTTCTCACCGATCTGGCTAAACCGGAGATTCAGCAAATGCTGCAACATTACGACATCAATATTATCGGCATTTCCATCGACGACAACCGGGAAGACTGGATTAGCTATTCTGCCGGTCACAAACTGAATTTTTCAAACACGTTTATCGAAGGAGGATTTTACAGTGAAACAGCCGGGGAATATAATTTATTTGCGACCCCCAGCCTGTTTTTACTCGACAACAATCACACCATATTGGCTAAACCGCTGACCATAGAAGAACTGGTCAATGCGTTGAAGAAACTTTAAACAAACAAATAAACAGGTGGAAAAAATACCACCTGTTTATTGTTGCTTATTCTTTGAAATAAACCCTTTTTACCCGGTGTGCCACCCCTGTAAGCACCTCATAGGGAATGGTCCCCAACTTTTCAGCTAATTCGGTCACGGGAATATGTTTTCCGAAAATCTCGACCTCATCCCCGACCTGTATATCCGTTCCGGTAATATCCAACATACAGGTATCCATACATATATTCCCGATAATCGGTACCCGCAAGCCTTTTACCAACATTTCACCCGCTCCGTTACTCAAGCGGCGGTTTAATCCGTCGGCATACCCTACCGGAACAACGGCAATCCGGGAGTCTTGTCCGACAATTCCCTTACGGCCATATCCGACGGTTTCATGCGCCTTTACATTCCGGATAGAAGCAATATACGTTTTGAAAGTACTGACAGGCGTTAAAGCAGCTCCGACAGCACTGATCCCATGCAAACCGATTCCCAGACGTACCATATCGAAACTATACTGAGTAAAACGCTCTATCCCGGCAGAATTCAGAATATGACGCATAATCTTATAATCAAAATGCTCCTGAATCTGTCCGGTCATCTCAATAAACAAATCGATTTGCTGCTTTGTAAACTCATCATGTACCGTCTCATCGCTTCCTGCCAGATGAGAAAACACCGAACGTATAACCACCCGGCGCGGTTGCGCAAAAAATTCGAACAATGCCGGCATATCTTCCGGATCGAGTCCGGAACGGTTCATTCCCGTATTCAGTTTCAGATGTACCGGATAATTCCGGATTCCATGCTTCATCAATGTCCGGTCAAAAGCCTTCAATATATCCAAAGAATAGATTTCCGGCTCCAGATTAAACTCGATCATATTATCAAAAGCTTCCGGCTGAGGATTCATCACGGCGATCGGAATATCGATACCGTCAGCCCGCAAAGCCACTCCTTCATCAGCAAAGGCTACCATCAGGTAATCAACCCCCTGATATTGCAGTAAACCGGCAACTTCTCCGGAACCGGAGCCATAGGAAAAAGCCTTGACCATCACCGCCAGTTTCGTTCCTTCCGGCACTAAAGAACGGAAATAATTCAAGTTAGCGACCATAGCATCCATATCCACTTCCAGAATCGTATTGTGAGACTGCCGCTGTAAAAAACCGGCGATAAATTCGAATCTGAACTTACGGGCTCCCTTTATCAAAATGACCTGATCCCGAAAAGTTTCCCGGTCCTCCAGCCTTAAAAAACGGTCCGTATCCGGATAAAAACGAGCCTTCATCCCAAAATAAGACTTATGCTTCATCAAATCTTCTCCGATACCGATAAATAAGGTAACCCCCGCTTTTTCAAGCATTTCCGCTATCTCCCGGTAAAGCGCATCCTTATCCGACCCGGTATCGACAAAATCAGACAATACAACCGTCCGGGATTTCGCCTTATCCTGCATCGTCAATGTATTCAATGCCAAATGAAAAGAAGCTGAATCCGAATTGTAATAGTCGTTGATCAAAACACAACGGTTGATCCCCTCTTTGATTTCCATCCGCATAGCTATCGGCTGTAACCGGCTTACCTTCTCGGCGATTCTTTCCGGTGCAATCCCTTTCATCAACAACACGCATACGGCATTCATACAATTTTCATAGGAAGCTTCATCCGGAAAAGGAATATTGATCTGAAAAACATTTCCTTTATATGTAAGCTCTACCCTACGGCCTTTATCGGTTACCCCCAATGTCCTCGACTTCACTGCAACGCCATCGCCTTCTCCCCACAATATCACCTGCGCCTGCTTATCCGCAACGGATGCAATATAACTCAAAGCCTCACCTTCTCTGCCGATAATCGCATGGCAATACCGGAACAAAACGGCTTTTTCTGCCAATTTTTCCTGAAGCGAAGCAAAATTTTCTCCATGAGCATCCCCCAAATGAGTAAAAATACATACATCCGGACGGATCATACTTTCCAGACGAACCATTTCGCCTTTCCGGGAAATACCCGCTTCGATCAACGCTATCTCCGTAGATTCTTCTATACCGTACAACGAAAGCGGTACCCCCACTTGTGAATTATAACTCCGGGGACTCCGGTAAACGGCAAAATCATCCGATAACAATTGATAAAGCCATTCTTTGACGATCGTCTTCCCGTTACTACCTGTAATAGCAACAACCTCCGCCTTCATTTTTTCACGGTGAGTCCGGGCATAAGTTTGTAAAGCTTTCAGCACATCGTCCACCACATAAAATTTAGCCTCCAATGCCTCAAACTCTTTCCTCTTCTCACTCACTACAAAACTACGCACCCCCCGTTCATACAAACCTGTAATATAATCATGACCGTCATGATTATTTCCCTTCAATGCAAAAAACATCGTCGATTCGGGATTGTTCACCGAACGGCTGTCAATACTGATTTCCATCTTTATATAATTAAAAACACCATTCTCAAAAAAAACAACCGAAATCCCGGACGGATCACAGCAAAGGAGCAAACAAACGTGCCACAGACTCCCGTATTTTCTGCCGCTTCGGACGGAATTTCCATTTATGTATACTCTCTTCTACGCTGTCTCTCATATCTTCAACAAAAGAAGCCGCCAGATTTTTAGCAACATTCCGGTCGTATATAATCAAATTCACTTCAAAATTCTCGTCAAAGCTACGCATATCCATATTGGCAGTACCCACACTCGCCATCATCCCATCTACAACAATAACCTTGCTATGGTTAATGCCTTTCTGATACCAATACACCTTTACTCCGGCTTCCAGTAATTCCTCGACATAAGAACGCGAACACCACTGTGTCAGCCACGAATCGGATTTATGCGGTAACAATATGCGGACATCGATTCCCCCCATCGCCGCAGCTTTAATGCAGTTCAGCGTTGTCTCTCCGGGCATAAAATAAGGGGTAGAAATAAAAACGTATTTCTTTGCCGTATTGATCAGCGTAAAATAAGCCTGTTGTATCGAGGCCCAATCACTATCGGGTCCGGAAGCCACGGTTTGTACAATTACATTGCCGTCTTCTTTTTTATAAGGCATATAATCTTCCTTATTTAACAACAACTCCTGCCGGACAAAATACCAGTCTATCAGAAAAACAATCTGCAAAGAAGTCACAGCCTCCCCTTTCACCCGCAGATGCGTGTCCCGCCAGATCCCGATGCCGGGCAAACCGTTCATATAGCGATCTGCAAAATTCAAGCCTCCGACAAAGCCGGTTTCTCCGTCAATGACAATAATCTTACGGTGATTACGATAATTCGCCTTATCGGCAATCCGGTGAAAACGTACCGGCAGAAAAGGGTAAATCTGTATTCCGGCAGCCCGCATTTCCCGGATGTAAGTTTTCGGCAGACTCCAACAACCGACATCGTCAAAAATCACCCTTACCTCAACTCCGCTTTTTGCTTTTGCAATCAAGATATCTTTCAATCGGGTTGCGAGTTCTCCCGCTTCGATAATATAATATTCCAGGTGAATAAACCGTTTAGCCCTCCCCAATGCAGTGAAAATAGCCGGGAAAGTTTCCTCTCCGTTTTTCAATATATCCACTTTATTGTAACGCGTCAACAGTGCCTTGCTGTTATTAAGCAATAGTGTCATCAGTTTCCGGACATCCTTCATATCCTCCTTTTTCAGGAATTCCGTTTTCTGTACCCGCTGCTTCTGGTCCTCACTCATATATTGCAACCACTTCATATCCCCCAATCCCTTCATCGAAAACATCTTGATTTTACGGTAATTGACACCGAAATACAAATAAAAAATCATACCGACAAGAGGGACAAACAGCAATACCGCCACCCAGGCCAGTGTCCTTACCGGATTCCGGTTTTCCAACACGATATTGAATGCCACCATCAATACGGTAAGTAAATACAGTACAATTAAGGTGTAGATGACGATGACAGACCAACTCATATATTCGAAACAGGCTAGACTATTTATAATTAATTTCTTATTTTTGTTTTATGAATATCAGTATTTATACTTTATCCCAATACGCATCCGGCGAACTTAAAGATACATATGAGCCGGAAGAAATCCGCAGCATCTGTCGTCTCATTTTCATGGATGTCTTTCATTACACAAATATAGACATCCATATCCAAAAACACGAAAATTTACCGGAAAGCTTTCTCGGGAAATTTCAGGAAATCATAGCCCGCTTAAAACAGGGCGAACCGATCCAATATATCATCGGCACAACCGAATTTGCCGGTCTGACATTTACAGTCAATCCCTCAACCCTTATCCCCCGACCGGAAACAGAAGAACTGGTTTTGTGGATCAAATCCCTGGCTGCACCTTCATCACACATATTGGACATCGGAACAGGCAGCGGCTGTATTGCAATAACTCTCGCACATCTATTGCCTGACAGCCGGGTTACAGGCATAGACATTTCTGCCGATGCTCTGGCAACGGCTTCTCACAATGCCATGATCAATCTCACGAAAGTACAATTCCGGCAAGCCGATATCTTCGATTACCGGCCCGAAAGCGGCAGCCGATTCGACATCATCGTCAGCAACCCTCCTTATGTACGTATGAGTGAAAAGCAGTACATGCAACGTCAGGTAGTGGATTTCGAACCCCCGACCGCCCTCTTTGTCCCGGATAAAGACCCCTTGCTCTTTTACCGGCAAATTGCAAAATTCGGCCAAACCCATCTCCGCAAGAACGGACTGCTCTTTTTCGAGATCAACGAAGCCCTTGGACAAGACACCGTAGATTTATTAGCCCGGTATCCATATTCCGGCATTGAAATAAAAAAAGATTTTTTAGGAAAAGACCGGTTCATAAAATGTACCTACTAACTTCATCGCTCATGGATGCAAAAAATGCCCTCAACATCGTCGCCGGTTTATGCAGCAAAAAAGAATACTGTCTTCAGGAAATCCGGGAAAAACTCAAAAAATGGGATATTACGGAAAAAGACACAGCACGGATTTTGGATTTTCTGATCCAAAATAAATTCATCGATGAAAACCGCTTTGCTTTTGCATACGCCCGGGATAAATTCCGCTTCAACAAATGGGGCAAACAAAAAATCATATTGATGCTCAAACAAAAACAAATCCCTGCCGGCATTATCCGGCAAGCGGTCGAAACACTCGATAAAAAGGAATACGATACGGCTTGCCTGAACTTACTGCTTCAAAAAAAGAAAAGTTTAAAAAATGAAGATCCTTTAAAAGATAAAAATAAGCTCATCCGTTTTGCTCTTTCCCGGGGATTCGACTACGATACCATCCGGAATTGCTTACATCATCCGGAATTCCGGACAGGATACATCTCCCCTAACGAGAACGGGTCATGGGATGAGTAAAGACAAAACGGGCTCCTTTCTTATAACTTCGATCCACCCATATTTCGCCTCCCAGCATATTTACTGTAATCCGGCAAATGGCCAGTCCCAAACCGGTACCTTGTACATATTCGTTCAGCTTCGAGAATCGGTCGAAGACAACTTCCTGCTTTTCTTCCGGAATTCCACAACCTGTATCGGAAATAGCAAATACAACCTGTTTTTTCGCTTCGTCGATTTTCAATTCCAGCCGTATTTCGCCCGCTTCCGTAAACTTATTGGCATTCGACATCAGATTGATCAGTATCTGCTGCAAACGCTGTACATCCGTTTCCAATTCAAAACTCTCTACCGGCGGCTCAAAAACATAACTTACCCCTGCCTTTTTCGCCGGAGAGGTAGTGGCCAACACCCCCTGACAAAGTAAAATCAGATCACAGGTTTCATAGGTCAATTGAAGCTTCCCCGTCTCCAAACGGGAAATATCCAATATATCGTTCACCAAACGCAACAGCAAATCGGAATTGGTCTGTATGATCTCTACAAAATTTTTCTGCTCTTCCAAAGAGAAATCCTCCGATATCAAAACATTCGAGAACCCCACAATCGCATTCAAAGGAGTCCGTATCTCATGACTCATATTGGCTAAAAAAGCCGTCTTCAGCCGGTCCGATTCCTCTGCTCTCTCTTTAGCTGCCACCAATTCAACTTCCGAATCCTCCAGTTCGTCTTTCAACCGCTTTGTCCGTAAATAGAAATACAAGGTAATGATAAAACCGAATAACAAAAACCCGAAAGTCAAGCCGATAAAAAGCAATTGCACTTTATATTTAACCCAGAAAGAAACATCTTTATTCAAGAATTCAACATCCTTCGGCAAATCTTTTTCAGAAAAACCGAATTCCTTTACCTTTTGCAAATCGAATGAATATCCATTGGGAATAAATTGAAGTACATTTTTATACTCCCGGTTGCTATGAATAGTCTCATAAGCCTGCCTACCCAAATCTCTTCCTACATTCCGGTATTCCGGAATGTAACCGCCCAAAGCCCAATAACCCAAGCCGATTGAAGTCATCGAAAACACCGGTATTTTAGGATTGGCGGACATCATCGTATAAGTCGCATTTTTCATAAAATACCCTTCGTTTTTATCCACCCGCCAGGTTCCCATCAATATCACCGTTTTTTCAGGCAATGCCGCAATCTCGTCCACGATCGTGTAAATCGTATGCTTCCGTCCATCCAGACATATCAGGCCAAGCTCGGGGAAATGCCTCATTTCCTTCTTTACATGAGCCAATAAACTAACCCCACCGTAACTATTGTCCGAAATAAATGCAATATGCCGGACATCCGGATAAAGCCGCTGTATCAATTCTATATTTTTCTCGACATCATATTCATACAGAAAGCCACCGACCTTAAAATTACGCTCTTGCAAAACATCCATACTCTCCGGCTCCCAATCCGACAACACCACTTTATCGTCCGGCAATATAATCGCATTCCGACTTACCATTCCGCACAACAAGGGAACCTCCGGCATGATATTATCCTGGGAAATATAAGAAGCCCATGCCTCCTGTCCCAATAAAATAATCAACGAAGGTCTGTTTTTCTCCGAATACTTTACCAAAATCTCATGCATATGGGATTTCCACATCGGTGCTTCCGAAAAGCTCTTACAATTCATATTCTCGATAATCACCGGCTGCATCCCTCCCAATGATTTGTACTCTTCTATAAATTCGGAAATATTTTGAGCAGTCTGATAAGCTTCCGGATTATACGAACTAATGATCAGGATAGGCCTTTCATTTGCAACAGCCCAACAAGAGAAGGTGCGGAAAATAATCACACACAATATAAAAACACCTGTACCTAAACGTAAAATCATTCCCGTTTCTTTTTCGAATGCACGAAACAAAGATATTTAATTTAAATTCGTATTTTATATATCTTTGATTAAAATTTTCCTTATTCAGACAATTTGTGATAAAAACAGTTAATACCCATGAATATTTTTACAGAAACGGAAAAGTTAGCAGAAGCCCAGCTTCAGGAATTCGAACTGGCAAAAATTAATTATGCGAATTTAAAAAAAGCAGCCTATAAAACGATTCCCATTGGAACATACACATTCGAACTGCAATACAATCCGGACCGGATTCGTTCGACAGCAGCCAATATTACCCCCCGGGTATTGCAATCCCGAAAATGTTTCCTATGCTCTGAAAATTTACCGGCCGGACAAAAAGGTATTCCATACGGACAAGACTACAATATCTTCGTCAATCCCTATCCGATTTTTCAAAAGCATTTCACAGTTCCGGCCACGACACACTCCCCTCAGCTCATAAAAGGACGGTTTACGGACATGCTGGCATTAGCCAAAGACTTTCCCGCTTATACGATCTTCTATAACGGTCCCCGCAGCGGAGCCTCCGCCCCGGACCATTTCCACTTTCAAATGGCTCAACGCCATGTCATGCCTTTAGAAAAAGACATTCAACACGGGGAGATCGTACAACAGGGACACGCATATACGATAAGTACGCTCAACAACTATTTACGGAAAAATATTCTGTGCAGTTCCGGGGATTGTGATCTGCTTTCTTCCTTATTTACTCATATTTCAGAGATATTGGAAAATTCTATTCCTTCCTGTCCGGAACCGATGATTAACCTACTGACGTGGTACAGTGAAGGAATATGGACGGTCGCTATTTTTCCCCGGCGGGAACTAAGGCCCTGGCAATTTTTCGCAGAAGGGGCCGGAAAAATCTTGTTCAGCCCCGGTTGTGTCGACTTTGCCGGCCTGCTCGTCACCCCCCGTAAAGAGGACTTCGACCGCTATACGCCTGCACTATTGGCAGATCTTTTCGGACAACTGACCCTTACCGATGCAACCTGGAAAAATCTCTTGCCCTGTCTGCAAACTGTTCATCCCTGATTATCCGATAATCATTCCCACCACCGTCGCAGATAATAAAGACGCCAATGTACCAGCCAGCAAAGCACGCATACCGAACTTAGCCAACAAAGGCTTATTCTTGGGGGTTAAGCCGCCGATCCCCCCGATCTGAATACCAATGGAGGCAAAATTCGCAAAACCACATAAGAAATACGTACACATGATGATTGACTTTGCCTCCGCAAAAGCTCCGGCCGCTTTCAAATTAGCTAAATCCACATAGCCGATGAACTCCGTCATTATGACTTTTTGCCCCAACAAGCTTCCGGCATAAACCATATCATCAGCAGAAATACCGATTAACCACATCAGAGGAGATATGGCATATCCCAGAAGAAATTGCAGGTTCAATTCCGTATTCCGGCCATCCGTAATCTGTGTAATATATTCATTCAAACCGGTCATACTTCCGAACTTCACAAACAAATAATTGGCAAAAGCAATAAAAGCAACAAAAACCAACAACATACCGGCCACATTAACTGCCAGCTTTACCCCCTCCGATGCTCCGTTGGAAATAGCATCCAATATATTTTTTCCCACCTTATTCTTCGACACATGAATATCATTATTCACTTTTTCAGTCTGAGGAACAAGCAATTTCGCAAATACAACCGCACCGGGAGCTGCCATTACCGAAGCAGCCAGCAAATGCTTGGCAAATACCAGCCTCTGCACAGGATCCTCTCCTCCCAAAAAACTGATATATGCAGCCAATACCCCACCTGCAATTGTCGCCATACCCCCGGTCATCACCAGGAAAATCTCAGAAGGACTCATATCATCCAAATACTCCTTAATCATTAAAGGAGCCTCCGTTTGCCCTAAAAAAATATTACCGGCCACCGACAAAGATTCCATCCCTGAAATATTCATCAATTTTGTCATCACCCATGCCAAAGCGTATACGACCTTTTGAATGATTCCCAAATAAAACAACAGAGAAGTCAATGCCGAGAAAAATATAATTGTAGGAAGCACCTGAAAAGCAAAAATATAACCGGCCTTGGTCGTATCCATCAAATCTCCCAGAAGGAAAACACTGCCCGCCCTTGTGAAATCAAGAATTGTCACGAATATTTTCCCAAAAAATTCAAAAAACGCCTGTACAAAAGGCACATACAACACTCCGACTGCCAACAACAACTGTATGGTGAGTCCGATTCCGACCACTCTCCAGGAAATAGCCTTCCGGTTATTACTAAACAACCAGGCAATACCGACTAATGTTGCTATTCCCAACAAACCCCTCAATACAGACATGACAGACATGTGACTTTCGATATTGACAGCACTTTGTATACCGCTCCCTTGTTGAGCATAAAGTCCCCCTGCCGTCAAAAGTAATAACACAGGCACGAGACATAAAATTTTTTTCAACACACCGTTCATAAAATCAGATTTCTAATTTAGGGCGTGCAATTTAAACCTTTTTATGCAAAAAGCGAATATTTTGACAATATCTTTTCCCACAAAATATCGAATTTACTTTCTCAATTTTCTTGTTATTATTTCTTCATTTTTAAAATATTTGCACAATATTCAGTTTTATTATATCTTGCAATCCTAAAAACAGTAAAAACAATAGACATATGAAGACAATCAATTTACTATTCTTATTCGTACTTTACAGTATAGGCCTGATTTCTTGCCAGGAATCCGACTCCGGGCAAACAATCGGTATTATCCCTCAACCCACAAATTTACAAACGGCACAAGGACATTTTACCTTAACTTCCAAAACCCCTCTCAATATCGTAAAAGGAGCCGATGACCTCGGACCGGCCTGCAAATTTTTCAGTGAACTCGTTGCCCGTTCTTTAGGTAGTCCGTTGCTTACCGAACAGGGAGAAACGAAAACAGGTGCGATCAACATATACATCGATACGACATTAGCAAAAGAAGCATATACACTGCATGTCACCGGTAAAGCGATCGACATAAAAGCCGGTAGTTCATCTGCCGTATTTTATGCTTTCCAGAGCTTGCGCCAGATGATGCCGGTTTCAATAGAAAAAGGTGAAAAACAACCGGCCATTGAAATTCCGGATGTAACGATACAGGATCAGCCCCGTTTTGCTTACCGGGGACTTATGCTGGATGTATGCCGCCACCTATTTTCTCTGGATGAGATCAAGACATATATCGACATGCTGGCCATGCACAAAATGAATCGTTTTCACTGGCACCTGACGGACGACCAAGGCTGGAGAATCGAGATCAAAAAATATCCGGAACTCACCAAAATCGGAAGTATGCGTAAAGAAACCGTCATCGGACGCAACAGCGGCAAATACGACGGACAAGCATACGGTGGTTTCTACACCCAGGAAGATATAAAAGAAATCGTACAATATGCTGCCGACCGTTATATCACGGTTATCCCGGAAATAGAACTTCCCGGTCATGCATCTGCAGCTTTAGCTTCTTATCCGGAACTGGGATGTACCGGCGGACCGTACAAAGTAGTCGGGGAATGGGGCGTTTTCGACGATGTATTCTGTGCCGGTAATGACAAAACCTTTGAGTTTTTCCAAAATGTCTTTGATGAGATTATTCCATTATTCCCCTCGGAATACATTCATGTCGGCGGCGACGAATGCCCGAAAACGGCTTGGAAAAAGTGCCCGAAATGTCAAAAACGAATCAAAAAAGAAGGTCTCAAAAACGAGCACGAATTACAAAGCTATTTCATTCACCGGATCGAAAACTACCTGAATTCAAAAGGGAAAAAAATAATCGGTTGGGATGAAATCTTAGAAGGCGGCATATCCCAAACTGCTACGATCATGTCCTGGAGAGGAACGAAAGGCGGCATCGAAGCTGCACAGAAAGGCAACCAAGTCATCATGACACCCAACACCTATGCTTATCTGGACTACTACCAATCTCTGGATACCAAAAACGAACCTTTTGCAATCGGCGGATATGTCCCCGTTGAAAAGGTATATAGCCTGGAACCGACCGAAGGACTGACACCGGAAGAGGGCAATATGATTATCGGCGTACAAGGTAATCTATGGACGGAATATATCCCGAATTTCTCACAAGTACAATACATGGTGTTACCCCGTATGGCTGCCATTGCTGAAATCGGCTGGACCCCGGCAAAGCTTAAAAACTACGAAAACTTTGTCGGACGGACAATCGCCCTGATGGAACGTTATGACGCTTTGGGCTACAACTACGCCAAACACATTATGTCTGTGAGCGGCAAAACAAGTTTCGATGAAGAAAAAAGTTGTATCCGCCTTACGTTGGCTCCCAATTATCAACAAGCAGCCATCCATTATACTGTAGATGGCAGCACACCGACATTGCAGTCGCCGGTGTATAAAGAACCGCTTGACATTACCTCCGATTGCGATATCCGGGCCCAACTTTTCCGGAACGGTAAAGCAATAGGCAAAGAATTCAACCAATCGTTCAAAATCAGTCAGGCCGTAAAGAAAAAGGCCCGGTTACAGAATAAAATATCCGAAGTATACGCAGCCCAGGGTTCCCGTACCCTCACAGACGGCATACGTGGAACGGTAGATTTTCGCGACGGCAATTGGGTTGGCACCTGTAACGATGATATGATTCTGGTGGTTGATTTCGAACAACCGACAACTTACTCGAAAGTCAATGTCGGTTGCCTGAATAAAGCCGGAGACTGGATCTGTTTGCCTGTAGCTATCAGAGTATATGCTTCCGAAAACGAAAATGATTATACCCAGGTAGCCGAAATAAAAGATATAGCTAACCGCGAAGAATTCAAAGAAGAAGGCATTCACAATATTACTTTAAATATCGAAAACGGGAAATCCCGTTTCGTAAAAGTAGTTGTCGAACGTCAGAAATTCTTACCGGAAGACCATCCGGGAGCCGGAAACGCAGCATATGTATTCCTTGATGAAATAGAGATCGACTGAAACACCCTCATTCTGTTCACGAATTACCGGAAAATTTTATGTTTCGGTAATTCGTGAATAGAAAGGGTAAATTTCTTACACGGGCGAAACCTACAGGAAGGCAAATTTACAAGTAACTGATTTCTTCTGAAGTAAGCCCTGTGGCTTTGGCAATCACTTCCGGGTCAAGACCGAGTGCTTTCATATTCCGGGCAATGTCCTGCTGTTTTTTCTTTTCACCTTCAGCAAGCCCTTCCATACGCCCTTCTATCCTTCCCTCTGCCAGTCCCTCCGCCAATCCTTCCGCTCTTCCCTCTGCTTTACCTTCTGCCCTGCCTTCTGCTCTGCCTTCCGCTTTGCCCTCTGCTTTGCCCTCCCGGATAGCTGTATCCATAACACTTCGCTGTACCCGCAAATTTTCGATATTACGAAGATAGGCAGCACGGTCGGTTTTGCCGAGAGACGAAAATTTCAAACGCTCCCGTGCTTCGGCCAGGCCGGGAGCCTTCGCATTATCGCCGATTTCACCGGTTTTGAGAAAAGATATCCACTCATCGAGCGGAGTGATAGCTTTTTTGTCAAATTCATTTACCCGCAGTACATAATATTCAGGGAAAAGATCCCCTGCTTCCTGACAAATAAATTTCTCTGTCTGCTGTTTCGATAATTTCAGAACATCATTGTTATGAATGCCCCGAAACTCCGTCCGGCCATGATAAACATAATCCGTACCCTGTCCAAGATCGAAATAAACGATATTTACAGAGTACACCTTACGGATTTTCTCATACAGGTCACCTTCAGAAATATACTCCGTCACGGCTTTAGACACACCGTAAAGCATACGCAGGAAATAATCGATTTCACGGTTATTCTGTACTTCTACAATGATCAATTCCCCTTTGCTATCTTCAGCGAGCAAATCCACACGATTGAATTTATCGGTAATGTCCTCTTTATTACCTTCGCTTTCGAGAATATTGCAAATTGTTATCTTTTCACCCAACAGACTACTCAAAAAACCCTCCAACACCACAAAATTACTTTTATGGCGAAGCAACCGTTTCATAGCCCAGTCGAATCGTACATAATGAGGTAGTGCCATAATTCTGATTTTAAATGTAATACTATCACAAAGTTACGTATTTTTAAATTGCCGCACAAGCTAAGATTCAGGAAGTTTTTAATTTACGACCGGTCCCGCAGACATGGCGGGGTATCGTAAAAAATGCCGGTTTCCAAAAAGTAGGTGTATATGTGCATGTATTATGTATAATATGATGGATCCGGACGGATCACAAGGGGAAAGATCAGGAAACCGGCATTATATTTATATATTCATTGTTTATTATTTATATTTACATTTATCGTTTCTCTTTCTTTTTTTCCGGTTTAGCCACAACCGGGGGCTTTTCAGCCAGAGATTCCGGAGCAACAGGCCGGAGAGATACCGCACAAAGCTGATTCCCGGAACTCAAAGTTTTACAACTACCATTGAACATACCGCCTTCCTCGATTCTGATCCCGGCCACGGAAACATCCCCCGCAAGGGCTCCTTTTTCACGGATATGCAACGTCTCTCTTATCGTAAAAGGGCCTTCCGCCAAACCGGATATATCCGCTGTACGGCATTCGACGCCTTCGGAACAGATACATCCTCCGGGGCGTATGATCAGACGCCCGTCAATCTGGATCGTTCCCGAAAACTTCCCGTCGATAACCACGTCCGTATTACCGGACAGATGCCCCTCACAATGCACAGAAGCTCCGATCAGCGTCGGACTTACAGGCATGGAGATTCCTTCCTGCTCCTCTTTGGTCTTACTGAAATTCAACATACCCTTTCGTTTTTAATCTCCGTTTATTAATCCATGTTCTTTTACAACCTGCTCTGCATAATAGTCACTCCATTCACCGATATCCGAAAGTGCAGTGTCGGCTTCCGCCAGAACTCCCGAAAAGCTTTGAAGTTTACTACACAACAATTGCAAAGCCGCTTCCAGCGTCCTACGGGCACTTCCATAAACCCGCTCCCGTAAGGCTACAAATTTATCTCCACTCCACTCCCCCGCCTCTACAGAGGATATCAGCAACACGCTATCACCGTAAGTCTGTAAAGCATTCCGGAACACAACCACTTCCAGTAACGTCACCATTACCCGCGCATCCATAATCACAGCCTCCGTTCTCCGGCAAAAAGCCAGAAACACAACCGGGCTTAAGCGGCTATATTCCAGTCGTCCGATCCGGTTCATCATGCTTTCAGACTTCCATTCATATTTACATTACCTTAACTGCAACAACCGGTCTTCCAATTGCGGAAATACGGCATCCTTCAACATCACTTTCTTGTCCCGGTCAAGGAGATACAACGAAGGCATCGCCCGCAAATCGTAAAGTTCACGTTTTTTTATCTCCTGCCCCGAATCACAGCCATGCAACCAAACCGAAGGCATTCCCGTCAGATTCTCCCGCCAATGCGAAACATCCGCCCCGACACACAGCGCCAGTAAAACCAGACGCCCTTTTCGGATCATCCTCCCTGCCACCTCCGAAGCTGCAAGCTGAACCTGTGTCGCCCGGCAAGCCGGACAGTCCGGATCGTAAAAAAACAACACGATATACGCAGCTTCCACCCCGTACAGCGATTTCTTCTTCCCGGAAACCGCTGTATAATAAAAATCCGTTGCGCTATCACCTACCCTGTTCTTCAACAACTTATCATACACGTAACGGGAACGCTCCTTTAACAATTCAGGTACTTCCGGCATGGACAATAACTGTTGCAAAACCACCCCGTAAAGCGCATCATTACGATAAGGGGAATTCGGATCATAGAGGTAATGCGAAAATTGTTCCGTGAAATAATCGAAGCGGAAATTTTCCTTATAAAGAGCCCAGGTTACAGTATCTTTCCCCCCGACCTTTGCCGACTGGTCCGCTTGCCAGGCTTTTCCCAACAAACTACCGGCACTCTTGCCGGCCACCTGTCCCGGCACCTGATTCAACACCGACAAGAAATCCGCAAAAGCCTGTTCCGTCACCTCCTCATTCCGGAGCAAAACCGTATCGGAAAAGTCGAAATGATCCCAATAATGTTCCGCCAAATAAACCGTCTTCTCTTCCTCCGAACCAAGCATGGCAGGAATAACCGGTAATTCGAAATGCGTTTTTTCAGATCCCCCCTTGTCCGTAACTCTGCCGCAAGCAAACACAACACAAATAACAACCATGAACATGCATATAAGATCGTTTCTCATTTGATTATTTTTATTGCTCCCGTTAATCAATCGTTCATATAAACAGTAAATTCCGGTTTGTAAATTTTAAATTGACCGGCAACTTAATTCGTTATCAGATTTTCTAATCGTAAATCATAAATCGTAAATCAAAACAGTTCATTTACCCACGATTTACAACCTATAATCTACAATTTCCCCTTTTCTGCAGGGCCGGATTGCGCGTATAATCGTAAATCAAAAATCAAAAATCGTAAATCAAAACAGTTCATTTACCCATGATTTACAACCTATAATCTACAATTCCCCTTTTCTGCAGGGCCGGATTGTGCGTATAATCGTAAATCAAAAATCATAAATCAAAACAGTTCATTTACCCATGATTTACAGCTTATAATCTACAATTTCCCTTTTCTGCAGGGCCGGATTGTGCGTATAATCGTAAATCATTAATCGTAAATCAAAACAGTTCATTTACCCATGATTTACAACCTATAATCTACAATTTCCCCTTTTCTGCAGGGCCGGATTGTGCGTATAATCGTAAATCATAAATCAAAAATCGTAAATCTAACCAGTTCATTTATCTATGATCTACAGCTTATAACCTACAATTTCCCTTTTCTGCAGGGCCGGATTGTGCGTATAATCGTAAATCGTAAATCATTAATCGTAAATCAAAACAGTTCATTTACCCATGATTTACAACCTATAATCTACAATCCCCCTTTTCTGCTGGGCCGGATTGTGCGTATAATCGTAAATCAAAAATCAAAAATCGTAAATCAAAACAGTTCATTTACTCATGATTTACAACCTATAATCTACAATTCCCCTTTTCTGCAGGGCCGGATTGTGCGTATAATCGTAAATCATAAATCATAAATCGTAAATCAAAACAGTTCATTTACCCATGATTTACAACCTATAATCTACAATCCCCCTTTTCTGCAGGGCCGGATTGTGCGTATAATCGTAAATCAAAAATCGTAAATCAAAACACTTTCCTGTATTTTTCAGTCACCCAAACCGGTAATACAAACAAAAAGGCGATTCCCATCGACACAATCCAGGGTAATAACAATAAACCACGGAACAAATACCCCGAAAAACGTTCTGCCATTCTATTTCTATGTACCGATTCAGTTGACTGCATCTGTGTTTATGGGTTATAATTTTAATTTCATCCCTACTCAGTCCGCAACGACGGTTTTCATTTGTAAATGAAATGCACGATCCCCGCTAATGTCTTCACATTTCCGACGGCAAACACATACTCCCGTCAAAAATTTATGAATTGTAAATTACACAATTGAGTCCGTCCCAGTGTGTAATTTTTTCCTTGGGGCGTCTATCAAAAATCAATATCATCTAAAATCTAAACACCACTCCGGCCATCACCTCTATTCCCTGTTCCGAATCGGCATCCAGCAAAGACCACCGGTTGGAAGCCAGTTTCCAGCTGCAACGCAAATCGAAAGCGATACGTCCCTTTTCCCAAGGGGCATAACGGCAGCCGATACCCGGCAACACCAACCCTCCCCAGTCCTTCGTCCGGGAAGTGTTGATCTGGTCCCCGGTAATCCGGAAAACAACATACTGCATTCCCCCCGACAAATTCAGGTAGGGCTGAAGCTTAAAACCGTTCCTGCCGAATGGCAGGTAACGGGCATGTACCGTCAAAGGCAGGCTACTGTAACTGCGGTCCGAATAACCGGAAACACTGCCTCCGTCATAACGGTCCTCCGTCATCCCTTTCTCCGAAGAAGAACGGTAACCGACACCCAATCCCACCGAAAAACAAGAAGAAAAATGCCAGTCCCATTCCAGGTCTCCGCCCGAGTAACCGGCCTTCGACAAAAACTGATTCCCCAGCGGCACCGATACCCCCCAGCGAAGGGCCAGCGAATGCCTGTCACGGCATTCCTGGGCCTTCCCGGAAAGGGCAAGCGACATACAAAAGCATACGGTCAATGTCCCCGCTATAATCTTATTCAGCGCCGGCTTATTCATAAGTCTCAATGATTATTCTGTCAATTATTACCTTTGATCATAAATCTGGCTTTCGATTTGTCCGGACTGACCGTAATCTTGCCTGCATCCTTCACGCCCTGTACACCCTCCAGATTCACCATGACACTACGGGGGTCCGTTTCCAGGGAATACAATACAACACCGCTCAAATTCACAGCACTGCTGTTTCCATCAGGCAGGATTCGCAAATCGTATATATTCGTCAGAACAAAATCCTTGCCCAGAACCGCCGTACTGCTGCTGTCTACAGCTACCGTAAGCACCACATCACCACCGCTGTTATTCGTCTGTAAGGCGCCGTCTTTGGCCCGCAACAGGGAAATCTTACAGAAACCGGAGATCACATTGTTTTTGCGGCCGTAATCGCCGAGTGCCTCGATAGCCACCATCGCAGGCTGATCATACAAAAGTCCGGCACAACTCAACTGGGTAGACCCGAAAGAAAGATCCACATCACTCATTGCATAAATCTTATTGAAATCGATCACCACATTTTTCACCGATTCATAACGGGTATCTTCACGTGTCACAACATTGAACGTACCGCTGTGTTTACCCGGCTCAATAATCAGACGCGGTAAACGGCCGATTTCAAAATCCAGCCCGTCAGCCGTGCTCTTACCGTACACACCGTCGACAATAATATTCGATTTCGTTGAATTCGTCAGGGCTTTTCCGTTTGTTTTGAAGATACCGAGCTCGTAAATAATATCGCTTTCACCTTCCAGACCGGGCTTGGTCCCGATCAACTGTACCAGCGCAGGCTGATCGATGATGGTTGCCTTACTGCTGTTGCGGATCATATAACTGTTTTTCACATCGGAAAGGTCCAGGGCAAATACCCGGTCGCCTTCCAACAGATCATTGGCATTTACAGGCACCTCTACGGTGAATTTACTTACGTAACGGTCGCTGCCGTCCGTCGCCGGGATAAAAGAGAGCGTACCCGCTACCGGATCGAAGTTCACTCCTTCGGAGGCTGTAATCGGACGGGTTTTGTAATTTACCGTTACAGGAAGCGGGGCTCCCTCTTCCGAATAGGAATAACCCGACAAAGACACTGTAAATACGGCTGTCGTCGTTCCCGCTATCGGCTTCATAATCTGAATATCGCTCAGGAATACCCCGTGTGCCAGTTTGGCAATACGCGCTCCCTCACCCAGAAATACAGCCTCTCCGTTTGCCGGAAGGGACACGGACAGGAAATGAGCCGGCGCACCCTCTGTTACATAACGGTCGAACTGCAACTCGCCCAGGCCCGAAAGCATGCTCAACCGGCCGCTCATGGCACTCGCCATCAGCAAGTCGCCGCTGCTGTTAATACGCAACTCCGTATAATCCGTTGCCGTTGCTTTTTCATACAGATGGCGTCCCTGGCGGGAAAGCTTTACAATCTTGCCCTTTTCGGTAATAGGCTCGTAAAGGCTTACCACACAATCGCCGTTCAACGGATTGTGGGTCATTCCGGCGATAACGCCCTTATCGATGCTCGACGTCAGTTCCGTACCGTCGGAACGCAGCAGGGCATAATAAGAATTGTTCAGGTCATTTCCCCCCACAAGGACTTCGCCCGTAGGACAAACGATCAATTGATCAAGCTTTGTGGCGGAAGTCACCGGGATAATCTGTTTCTGAAAAACGATATCCCCTTCTTCACGGATTTTAATCACTGCACCTCCCGTTTTCTCCCCTTCTCCGACGATATAGATTTTACCTTCGTTGGTCGATATCATCTTCTCGATATGAAAGGTCCGGTCAGGCAACTGGGTAATAAAAAAAGGTTTGCCGTTTTCATCCAGGCGCACGACGGAAGCTCCCTCTTTTTCTCCGGCCGAAAAAGCCGCATGCAGGTATTCCGTATGTCCTCCCAGCACATCGATACCGGTACAGGTTTCACCTGCCGTCGCGATGTACGTATATACCAACCGGTTAT
Source organism: Culturomica massiliensis (assembly GCF_900091655.1). Classification (NCBI taxonomy): domain Bacteria; kingdom Pseudomonadati; phylum Bacteroidota; class Bacteroidia; order Bacteroidales; family Odoribacteraceae; genus Culturomica; species Culturomica massiliensis. Next base: position 3,994,841 of record NZ_LT594621.1, on the reverse strand, counting down.
CGGCCGACACCTTACACACAAACCCCGAGCGCCCACCGTCGTCTACCGGGGTATCGCCGCAAATGACAAACCCGCCGGATGCCAGCATACGACCGCCTGTTACCCGCGTACCGGGACGTCCGAAACTGATGTCGTGGGAAATTTGCCCCTGACGGGAAAGTACCAGCATCTGACCGCCCGGAGCGTCGCCGGTACGGTCAGAAGACGAACGTACCCCTGTCAGCAAAACTTTACCGTCCTTCAAAGGGAGCACATTCAGGATGCCGGTAAATTCATCCGGATTAAACGTGCGCGACAAAAGGCATTCGCCCTGACGGTCGAACCATGACACCATGACACGGCCTCCGTTTTCACCTATCGTCACCACATCCCCATTGGGAAAATCCGCACACAAACGGGTAAAACGGACGTCTTTACCATAAACATGGTCATAAACCGTGGGCATAAACTGGGCTTTCACTTCTCCGAGCAATCCCAGTATCAGGCAAACTCCCAGAGCCAAAAAGAAAATTTTGTTTGATTTCATATTGGAGTATATTTATTGTTTTTTCTTTACGATAATATCCACACGACGCGCTTTCTGGTAAGCCACGATACGCTCTTTGCGTGTCAAAGGCTTGCGCGGAGGTTGCACTTCCTTATTATCCAGTGAAAGGTAACCGGCCGGAGAAACGTAATCCTCCAGGGGAATATGCAACTGTCCGCGACCTTCCGGGAAAAAACGGGGCCGTGCCCGTTCTGCCTTAAAAAACTGTACAACGGCATTCGCCCGTTGCTCGGAAAGACGCAGATTGTATTCGGGTGTACCGAGTTCGTCGGCATAACCGATCACAGAAATCTCCGTGATATCGTCGAAACCGCGCATCGCCAGTATCTGGAAAAGGCGCTCTTTGGCCTGGGGAAGAATCCGGTAGCTGTCGAATTCGAAATAAATACTCGTCAGCAACTGGCCGGATTCGGGCAACATATAAACCGGAGTCTCTTTCACCTCCTTTTCGATGGAAGAGGTGTGTGTCTTAAGCAACCCTTTGACAAGGTTCAGGTTACCCACCATGGCCGAATATTCGTCGGAAACGCCCACGGCCGCTTTGCTGCTCAACGGCGTCGAAGCTGCATTGAATGTATAGATATCGTCTTTACCAGCAGCGCCACGGCGGTCAGAAACGAAGTAACCCGTTTCTCCGTCGAAAAACATCCCGAAATCATTGAATACCGTATTCACAGGCCAGGGATAATGATAAAGCGTCCCGGACATCACAATATTGTGACCGAAACTCACACGATAGATATCATAGCCACCGAAACCTTCCCAGCCGTTCGAACTGAAAAAAAGTGCATCACCGACGATACGCGGATAAACTTCATCCCCCTCCGTATTGATTTCAGGCCCCATATTCACAGGTTCTCCCCATTGCTGTCTCTCTTCGTCCCAGTGACACATATAAAGGTCCATACCTCCGTAACCTCCGGGACGGTCGGAAGAAAACATAAGTGATTTGCCGGCATTGAAAAACACCGGATGCGCATAGGAAACACCTTCCTGGTAGTTGAAAAGGGGAATGAAATCACTCCAGCCGCCACGCAGGGTATCGAAAACCGAATAATACAACTGATTGATAAATACGCTTTTATCCACTCCGGGTTTCAGGATACGCCCCTTATTCCGGTAAATGATCTTCGTAGCCACCATGATCTTGCCGTCATCTGAAAAAGCCACCGGACCGCTTTGCAATTCACGCGGGATATCCCGGAATATTTCGGGTCGCTGGCTGCGCATCGAGTAAAACTGGGTACGGTGATAATAAATTTTCTGAGGGTCCTGAATCATTCCGTGACTAACGGCATAAAAAGGTTTACCGTTCCATTCGCCCATCCAGTATTCCGCCTCCGGGCCACACCCTTCGAACAGCCGTACCTCATATTCCGCATCTCCCCGCCGGTAATAATGCTGCTGGTTAGCCAGCGAAAAAAGAGTGTTCAGATAACGCTGGTTGCGGCTGAAAGGCTGCATAAAAGCAAAATGACGCGCGATAACCTCCGCACGCTGATTTTCATCCCGTCCGCGCAGGGCATCGATATAATAGCACACATCACCGACACCCATCAGCGTATCGGCGGCATAAAAAACACGGTCGAAATAATCCACCGCCCTTTCATTCTGCTGTAAAAGCATATAAAAACGGGCGATTTTCAAGGCCAATACATTTTTACGCTCGTCCTGTTCGTCCAGCCGGTTATAAACCTGCTCGTAAGAACGCATGGCTTTGTCGTATTTGCCTTTGATAAAGGCCAGGTCGGCAGAGCTTTCTGTGGAACGAAACCAGAGGAAAGCACGCAGCCAGCTTTCGGCCCGGACATTCCCCGGAGCCAGAAGAAAAAGAAGGGTCAACGACCAAAAGATCACTAGTATTCGTAAATTTCTTATCATATTGCTTTAAATTAACGGAACAGATTATACACCAGATGCACCCCGAATTTGGTCGGACCTACCCAAGCCCTGGTATCTTTCAGGGAAAGCGGGACATTTGCCCATTCACCGCCCAGCTTATAGGTGTCGTACTGTAAATGGGCATATCCCACTCCCACATTCAGATCCAGGCGAAAACGCTTTGACAGGTAAAATTTATAGCCGAAGGACACTCCCGTAGAAATGCCCCAGCCCTTATAGCGTTTACTATTCCGGCCTTCCCCACGGTCCAGGCCTATATTGAAGTTTCCGCCTTCAATATAGGGACCCAGGTAAAAACCGTCATACTGGTCGTTGGTATAGTAGTATTTAGGGTTAAAATAGTAACGTACATCCAGGCTTCCGATCAGTGCCCGAAAAACCGTCTCGTTTTTCTTAAACATATAAGGAGCCCAGAGTATATCGGCATTCAAAGAAATCTGACGGCTGACCGTTTGTTCATAGCCGATGTTAGGCGTGCCTGCCAGAAGCAGGGGCGCATTCGTTTTGACAGCCTGACCGCTGACTTCACGGGATCCGAAAAAACACATCAATCCGGCGGCACACACACACAATACTTTTTTCATATTATAGTTCATTTAGTACAGAATCATTTTATTATACCGGAGTTGTTTCACCCTGTCCGATATCTTCCCATCCCACAAGCTGTACGCTTACCATCGTAAAGCCCTCGAAACAAAAACTGACCGTATGACGCGGCTCCAGAAACCAGGGTTTTGGCAACGGTTCACCGTTTCCGTCCGTCACCGGGCAATTTTCAGAGAGGTTTTTTTCAGTAAAATAACCGACCTGATCTTCCCCGCTATAGAAAAACACTTCCAGTCCGAGCGGAGGACGTTCGGGAGCGACCCCTTCCAATAAGGTTCCCGAAGAAGGCAGAAAACTATCCTTAAACTCTTCGTTGTCCGATTGATGCAAAGGCAAATAGGAAGCCTTCACCCGGTCGCCGGGCGTAAAAGTGGTGAAACTGCCGCTAAAACTCATCCGCGTCGCCAGTCCCGAATAAATCACCTCCACCCGGTCGACAACCTTCGGCAGCTTCTTAAATTTAAGTACGAGAGTCCCCAGATACACCAGGTCCTCTTTTATATCGACCGTATCGGCTACCCGGGCACCGGCATGTCCTATAGGCAACACCTCCGCCACTTTTTGCAGCATGCGGCAATCCAATTTTCCGGGAGCATAAATCCCGGCCTTCTTGTCCACCACCGGAAGAGCCAGCCAGGAATCTGCCAAAGGCTGTCCTTCCGTCACCTCGATCGTATTCAGTTGGGCGAAACACATCACATTTGTCTCTCCGGGCTTCAGTTTCGAACGGATAATACCGTCCGTCACGTAAGGCTGGTTAAAATCAGCGGCCGCAAACCGGCTGGTACGCAAATGATTGCCGGCAGCATCGTGAAAAGCCACATAGAAATCCTGGATACTGCGGTCCTTTATCTGGGGGACATAAATCCAGTAATTATTTTCGTCCAGGAAATAGTCCTTCGTACAGGATACGGCCATACAGCCAAGCAATAACCCGCCCAATAAGGTTCTGCCGTTTTTTATTATTTTATTCATTATCATCATTCCACTTTGAATTATTTGTATCCCCTGTTATGGAAACCGCCCCGCCCTTTCCGGCCTAAGTCCGCCGTCCGGAGTAATCAATATCTTACCGGATATTTCCCTTGTGCCGGCTTAAACGGGAATATCTTCCGATACGATTCCCGCCCACGGTACCAGCTCGATGTTCACATCCGCATTTCCGTACTGGCCCACCTCCGGAATACCGGGATTAGCGGGATCCTCCAGCCATATACCTCTCCGTTCGAGTGTCAGATTGATCTCCAGGATATAATTCGGGTTGACGGCCGTACTCACGGCTGCCGTCCACGCAACATCGGCTGCTGCTGCCAAACCCGTCGTATGTCCCATAGGCACATATCCGGCCGGGGCCTTGCCCGTCAGTACTATGTCAAATTTCTCGCTTCCGGTGGCAACGGAACCGCCCGGAAACATCCGGATGTCTTTCCACAGTGTAATGTGCCGGCCGGGATTCAATATCGTTCCGCCACTGTAACCGCTGGCCGGCTCCGCATCGTGAAAAGCTCCTTTCGTATAAAGTACGTCTTTGATGCCCCCGCGGACTAACGCACCGAGCGGATTCGCAGAAACGGTTGCGCGACGGATACGGAAACCGGCATCCGCATGGGTAAAATCGACAACATTGTTACCGTTTTTCGACTGATCGATACGCACGCGCAGCATCGAAATGATACGGGTCAGACGAAACGGCGCCGCAGTCAGGTCGTTGGTCTGGTCTGCCAGAATCCGGACCCCCGTTTTCTTCGCCACAAAAACCTCTGCAGACTCAAGGTAACCGGTAGACCCGGCCTCGGCTGCTCCCTGGGGGGTAAAAGCAGTATTCACGGCCAGTTTCATCAGCAGGCCCGTAACCGGCGAACCGACACAACTGTTCACATCCCAGGAGCCTCCCGTAGCTTTCTCGGCACGGATATCGGACTGCTGGGAATTGGCGATCACGTAAACGTCATACGTTTTACCCGTCGCCGACGCCTTGATGTTCGTTAATGCAAAATGCTTGGCCGCCATATCGCCGGAGACAGGAACCGGCAGTATACTGCGGGCATCCTTCACGGTTCCGTCTTCCACAAAGAGAATCAGCATATCTTTGATATTACCGTTCCAACTGGTCGTCGGCATGGCTGTTGACCGGGGTATCGCACGTATTCCGGGCTCGGATTCCAGGCTGAAAGCCATATTTACTTTACCAAAACCGTCGCCGGCAGCCCCTCCGCCGTTGTCTTCCTTGCTGCATGCAGCCGTCCCGACCGCCAACAAAGCGGTCAACAGTAACAAATAGATCGTTTTCATCGAATTCATTATTTTATGTGTCTGTTTATATGTCATTTTTTATAGATATGCACTTCTATCACATGGTCGGGAGCCATCAGGAAAACTTTCCTCCACTCGCCGGCACGACCACCGGGCCGGGTAAGGATAAAAATGTTTTCGTTCAATGAGTTCATGATTTCACCGTAGAAATAAGAAACATCGTAGGTGGAATTTACGCCCAAACCGATCCAATCCTCCGGAAGCCAATCCGCTTTATCAATCCGGCCGTTACCGGCCCTGAATTTCTGAACGGTCGCCCCGGAACGGGGTACAGCTTCTTTCACCCTGACTCTGATTTTTTTACGCAAAGTCCCGAAACGAAGAGTGATCGTATAAAAGCCGTCGGAATCCGGCTGGCCGGCTCCGTTATTTATAAAACTCAGCTCATATTTGCCGCCCCCATTATTCTTCAACTGCCAATTCGTATTACCGGTCTCGTAAATCATATCCAAAGCAGCACCCGCTCCGCCCTCCAGTACTTTCGTAACAACCTTAGTCAAAACCGTAGTATAATGACCGTCCCGGCAAAAATGGAACTCCGAAGCATTCAACCCCAGCTCATACAAGCCGTTTGTATACACCTCATTTATCCCATCCAGACCCGTCATATCCGGATCGATCACCACCGAAACGTCGTTCGCAAAGACACTGTTTTGCGCTTCGGCGAAAGTAGCATGACCGGCATTTTTCACGGCTGTAATCCGCAGACGGTAGTACACATTCCGTTCTATGTCGGCAAACGTGTTGGCAGGTGAAGGCAAAGCAATTTTATAGTAGGAAGGCAAAGTACTGCGCTGATAATACCCCTTCAGTATCAGATAAAAACCCGGACCTTTCCAGTTGACATCCCGCATGGAAGTCCGCTGTTCAAACAAATAAACCGGTTCGGACAAACGGGTGCCTGAAAAATCTACCCGCCCGGTCAGTGTCAAAGCCGCCGGATCGGGATTTGAAGCCGCCAGGCTGCCCGTTGTCGCCAGCGACATATAGCTGATCGTTTCGGCACGGAAAGTTGTATCTATAGTTGTAACCTCTACCGTAAACTTCGCCACATTCCTTTTGACCCGGACCGTTCCTCCCGTAGCCGTATAAAAAGCATTTACACTTAGCCGGGGCAGCACGATTCTTGAAGAACACATCACATAAGGAGGCGCCACCGATCCCGGAGCGCTTGCTTTTTTCAGTGCCAGAAAAGCAGATTCCCGGGATACGCCATCCTGCATACCGCCCAGCAAATCATTGGCATTAGCCACGACGTATACATAATGTTCTCCCTCCCGTTGAGGTACGGCAAACATTTGGTTGCTGCCATTGCCCGTAAACGAAACCATACGTTCCAGCACATTATCGGCGGCAGTGCCGGCTCCCGATTTTCTGAATATCAGTACCGCCCAGTTATTGATCCTGTTTTCCTCGGTTGCAGTCGCACGGGTAATCACCTCGCTCATCGATTCGGCTTTGCAGCCCAGGGAAAACAATTCCTCCCCGGTATCCGGACCGGAGACGATCTCTTCCTGACAGCCGCCAAGCAGCAACACCAGGCAGCAACACCCCCACCGGCAAATAGTTCCGACCGTTTTTTTCATAAAGCTTTCTTTCATTGTAAATTCTTTTTTGAAACTCTCCGACTTTTCAATCTTAAATCAAAAATTAAAATAGCTTCCCCATTCACCCGTCCCCTGTCTTATACTTTCATCCCGACTCATAAGCTTACCATCTGTTTCTGACACAACGGACATTGGCCACACCTCCCGGAGGCGTTGTCCCGCCGGGCTGAGTAAGACCGGCAGCCTGCCCGTTCGCAAGCCAATACAGAGCGGCATTGAAATTATTGGGTATCCCTTCACGCCCCGCCTTTAGCAAGGCATAGCCCGCTTCAGCAAGCGTAGGTAAACGCCACCCGGTTTTACCGCCCTCGGTCAGGTTCTGACAAATCCGTTGAGCCTCTGCAAAACTCACCTCCCCGGAATGATCGGCCCTGTTTACCTCCAAATGGTAATATTTTTCCAGTTTATCATCCTGCACACAAAGTACCCTGTAGCTGGACGTTCTATAATACAGCGGGATATAGAGATCACCAGGATGATGTAAATCTCCAGAAGGGAAGCCATATGTAGTACTGGCCGTATACGACTTATTGCTCCATCCCAACTCGGAAGACCATAGTATTCCATTAATCCTTTGAGCTCTCAAATAGTATAAACCTTCCCGAATCGTAGACATCCGCCAGCAGCCCCGACCTGTCAACGGGTCGTTAACAGTTCCCTCATAATAACCGGCACACCCCCTATATTCGTCCCCCTGTGAATACAACCGGATCATATCCTCCTGCGACATGCCATCATTAAAACCCGTATTCGCTTCATTCGTATACCCCATACCTTCGGCCCATGACATGGTGCTGCTCAAAAATCCGGCAGCAAAACGGGCTCCGACACAGTTGACGACCAACGTCTTTTCGATATTGTTCGCCCTAAGCTTTATCCGGACAGAAAAACCACCTCCCGTGCGCCAGTTGCCCAGTTTCAAAGCCAACTGTCCGCTTCGGTGGCTATCGTCGTCCCACACCACATCACACATAAAATCATTCCGGGCAACCGTATTCTCCCCGTTTAGCTCACGGGGCTCATCCACCCACACCTTTCCCGGCCCTGTAGCCTTAAAACTCACATACCGCGGCATACGGTAAGCTTTAAAGTCGTCGATTTTCTCCGTTTGCAGGAAAAAACCGTAGGCATCTCCGATTTCCGACTCCACAGTACGCTCATCCCAGGCTTCCACGGCAGCCTTTACCTGCCAGTCGTCCACCTGTTGCCCCAATCCGGTTACTCCCGTAAATTTGAATGTATATACCTTATTCCGGTTGACATCCCGACTTGTGTTTCCGTCAACAATATCGTTCCCCACGTTTACGGTATACTCCGAACTTCCCTCTTTCACGGTTCCCCGGTAACGGTCGGCCCGGACTGTCAATGTCATACGCCGGTTGTTAGCCGCAGCAAGCAGGTATTCGGGCACCAGCAACTGGGTTTCGAACTTATAACGGCCTCCGGTTACGGTTGAAGTCCCCAGAGGAATCGTTTTTTTCACGTAACCGGTACCGTCATAGGCTTTGGGATAAAGGTAACCGAACCCGGGTACGTTACTCAGTTCCGCTTCCCGGAAACGAAGGCTTACCCCATCCAAAACCGGATTAAGATCGAAAGACAAAAACACGCGGGCCATGGTATACACACTGCTCCGCAAGCCCGTCTTGCTGATATCGGCTCCGTTATAGAATATTTTGCCCGTCCCGTCATTCGGGGCATGTATATTTTTATATTCGTAATAACGTTGTTTAGTGGCAGTTACCGCCGGCAGGTTCCGGCTGATTTTCACGGCGGCAAAAGAAGACCAGCCGGCCACGGAAGAAAGGTCCTCCTCTTCGTCGATAACCGTATAAACATCGTTGTATTCCCCCGGATAAAGCGGTACATTGAATCCGCTGAGCCCGGTAAACAATTTATTATAACGGAAACTTTTGTTTCCGGCTTCTGTCGGAGCGGAAAACAGGATTACCCGCACTTTACTCTGTGACGACATGGCAGAGCCCAGATTAAAGGGCAGCATCCCGTTTATTCCCGGAACAGGATCAGGAGTCAGCTCTGCCTCTTCGCAGCCTGCCAGAAAACAAACGCACAGACAGAGTGCCATCCACCATTGTTTTTTACCGAATCGTTTATTCATCTTCGATTTCATATCTTTTAATTACATTAATGTAAATTCGGATCGTCAGCCGCAACTTCCTCCCAAACGGGCAAGGTTGTTACATTACATTCCAGAGACATATCGAGCGCATTCAGGATCAGTTTGACATCCAGAATCTGATTGCAGCGTACCACCGCAGGAAGCGTCTTCCGCAACCGGACAACCGTACCGTTTCCGTCTCTGAAATCGATCCCGACATCCATCTGCAGCGTAGTCAAATCCGTCGGATTGGGATTGAGTGTACCGTCTGTATTCCAGAAATCCGTGCCACGGTGGGCCGGAATAATAAATACCATCGTATCACTCCGGAAAGTGCCGTCCCCCCGGGAGGTAAAATTCAGTTTTCCCTGTAAAGGCAATGCCAGCGTATCGGGATTCGTTTTTGAGGGCAGCAATTTCCCCTCCCAATCCAGCCCCAAGGGCACCTTATAAAGACGTATGTTCTGCTCCCGCGCAGGATCGATATTACGCACACTTTCCACATACACACGCACCTTCGCCACATTGCGTGCCACATTGGCCGAATTGACGGTTACCGTCTGATCTTCCCGCACCTCAGGCAGACTGATTTTTCCGAAAAAAAACTCAGGGGCAAACGTACTTTTCCCGTTTACAACAGTCGGTACATACCGGTACATGGGTTGTCCTGACAGTGGCCGTCCGGCAACCGGATTACTCAAGGCAGCCCCCTGCGGGGACACCATCGTAAGATACCAGTTACCGGTACGTATTTTAGATGTAAGGGTCGTACCCGTGCGGTTGATTCCGTATATCTCGTAACTGAACTTACCGTTGTCCGTCCCTCCCCGGCGGGAGAGCAACAAGCGCATATCCCCGGCCGGCGAATTTGTCAAAGCCGTCCCGGAAGTTCCCACTTTCAGCGCCAGGAATCCCTGCTCCCCGTCCTCTCCCTTCTCGTAATAATCACCGCTACAGGACAACAGCCCCAGACACAAAACCATCCCCACGATTCTTTTCTTCCATAAATGTCGCATTGGTTTCAGTTTCATATATTCATATTTTATTTCAGCCGACAGATTGCTCTGACGTCTATTTTTTCTCTTCCCGCTTCCCCGTCCCTCGTTTAAACCTTATTTACAATTTCTATTATTCTTATCCATTTCACACACCCCGTCAACAGACTGTAAACCGTAAATGAAGCACACAAATCCACAATCAACTTGCGGAAACAATTGTTTTCCTAAAATCTCTCACCGGTGGCAAAATCTCCCACGGTCTGCAACCTCGCACTTTTCACTCTCTTATTTTTATCCTTTCCCGGAATACGGATTTCCCCGTCAGTATCAAAATACAATTCACCGTCCACCTGTCCGAAAACAAAAAGGGTATACCCTTCCTTCGTACGTTCGAATCCGGAGATATAAGTACCCGGATAATGCTCGGCGACAAGCATGCGGATTTTACCGGGCAACAATGTCCGGAGTCCTTCCGTCAGTTGTGTAAACAAATAACAAGCTTTGATCAATTCGCCCTGTTCGTCAAACCAAAGCTCACCGTTATGGAATACCACACAATATCTACCGCGGTACGTCAAATATTCGGGCGGAGAACAAACCCCGGAACAGGTTTCTTTCAGCAGATGCTGAATTTCGGCAGGCAGGTCCTCCAACTGGATTTTACGACCGGGCTTACTTTTCTTTGTACAGGTCACCGGCGAGGCAGCCACCACCGAAATGATACAAAGCAGGATCATTGCCAGCGTGATTATACTGATATCTTTCATAGCCTTTCCGATTAAAAAACAAGATAAAAGCCGCTTCTCCCGCCAAACCGCCTTTACGGGAGAAGCGGCAACACATTAAACAGGTAATTCCGTCATCGTCACATTACCCCACTCTACCAAATTTACCTTGATACTAAGGTTTCCGTAAGAACCCGGTTCATCCGGCGGAGTGCTATCTCCATGGCTCTGAACCGTAACGACAACATCCAGAATGTTGTTAGCCCCGATAGCCTGGCTGATCGCACCACTCCAGTATACAGGACGATTTGCCCCCAATGGTGCATCCGCACCGGCAGGAACATAAGTATTATCTTTGGTCGTACCTTTAATCGTAATATCGAATTTCTGGGCTCCCACGGTTGCAGAACCTCCCGGAAAGCAAATAAAATCCCGATAAAGAGTCACACCGTTAGCGGCATCCAGAATATCTCCCGTTCCGGTATATCCGGCAGCGGGCTCTGTATCTAAGAAAGGAAGGTTTACATAAACTCCGTCATTGCCGCCTCCGGAAATGGCCGTATAAGTATTCTCTACATTGACAGAAGGATTTATCCGACGCAAAAAGATCGATGCATCATTCTGGGTCGTAAATTTAATTTTAGTCGCATTGTCCCCCTTCAATATGAGGCGCACCCGGATCAGGGAAACAGCACGGGTCAGCCGAAACGGTGTCATGATATTATTGTCTGTATCGGGGGCAATCGTTACCTTCTGAGTGGCCATAAAAATTTCAGCAGGAGGAAGAAATCCCTCTCCAGCACCCAGTTCGGTAGGTTTAGTTGTTTTCACCAATTGCATCAGCAAATCATCCGCCAAGCGACCTTTGGCTGTCGTCACATTCCAGTCCGGACGATTGATATTAGCTGCCTGCCCGGAATTGGCAATGACATATATATCACAATTGGCAGTAGCCGGAACATTTTTCAAACTCACGGTTTTTTCACCTATATCTGCACCTGTAGGCGGAGTAACCGAACGGGCATCCACCACCACCCCAGCGGGATTAACAAATAAGACGATCAGATCCTTCACATTGTCTTTCCAGCTTGTCGTTGGTTTCTTACCGGAAGCTGTCACGGCACGGCCTTCCGGATTTTCTGAAAAGCCGAAAGACATTTTCACATTACCGGTACCCCGGTCTTTCACTACTTCTTCCTCCTTGTTACAGGACAATAAGCCCGCAGCTAACAAGGGTATTAAAACGAATAATTGCACTAATTTTCTCATAGTCAAACTTTTAAGATGATTAATAAACACACAGTTTTTATTTTTATTACACTTTTTTCGTCAAGCAGCACACCACTCTCCGACATAAAAAATCAACTCTACTTATAGATAGAGTGTGCATGAAAATAAAAAGACATAATCATATGTATATCAATACATTAACAACAAAAAGGTATAAGAAAATGTTTCAGCAAAAATTACATGTAAATCAGACATACAAACAAGCATCATAAAAATCTGTATATCTGATGATTAGAAAAATATATACTGAAACTTTGCTGAAACACAGCCAACATAATATTGTTCAAATAAGTAAAAACAAAGAACATGGGGGAAATCTTATTAAACAAATTACTTTACGTAAACGAACACCAAAGTTGTAAAAATTACCAGGTAGAAATCGACACCGGATTCAAATACCTGGAAGTTCCACCCGGCACGCACGTATATGAACCCAAACTGCAATACAACAACGTCGTCATTCTCATTGAAGGTGAATGCATTATCAGTTGCAATCAGTATGACAACCGTAAAATCTCCTCTTCGGAAATGGTGCTTTTACCCAGGGGAGCTTTGGTTGACGCTTATACCCAAAAAGACTGTAAGCTGCTGTTATTCAGCTTCGGAATGGTACGAAACGTATGCGACGTCAATATGCTGCAATCCTATTATGATTTATGCAACGATGTTCACTATGATTTCACGCCTTTGGAAATCAGACATCCGCTCAACGAGTTTATCGACCTGCTGGTGTTCTGCCTGAAAAGCGGAATGAACTGCGCTCATTTACACGAGATTAAACACAAGGAATTCTTTCTGTATCTGCGTGGATTTTATACAAAAGAAGAAATTGTACAATTGTTTTTTCCCATCATGGGGAAAAAATTGAAGTTTAAAGATATGGTTTTGAAAAACTATACCAAGGCGGAAAATGTGGAGGAATTAATCGAACTTTTAAAGATGAGTAAGAACGCATTTTATGCAAAATTCTCAAAAGAGTTCGGAATGTCGCCCAGGCAATGGATGCTGAAACAAATCCGGCACCAGGTATTTATAAAAGCTGCGATCCCGAACATCACAATCAAGGAACTGATGGACCTGTTTAATTTCGACTCTCCTGTACAATTTAACCGGTTTTGTATGCGCGAATTTAATTGTACTCCGGGAGAGTTAATCAAACAGCAACAGGAAGTTAGTCACTAATTCGCAGAAAAATAAGGAAAAAAAGGCAAGTAAAACGAAATGATAAAAGATTCGCACGTTTTGTTAATGGATATTATAACAGAGATACTATCTTTGTCCCGTGAAAAGGTATAGTCCTTATCAATTAAAGGCTGTATCTCTATCTATAAGTAGAGGGAGTGTAAATATTTAAAAACTGTTGTATTTTGGGGTCGCACTCTATCTATAAGTAGAGGAATTCTGCAAATATATAAAAAATACAATTTTATTAAAATTTTCTCCGGATTTTTTACATTTTTTCAATTTATACAACCGGCCGATTACATGTTTCTTTTTATTACTTTTGTTACGGTGTAAAATTCAAATGCTAACAAAATGAAACCACATTTTTTCCGGTTGTTGATCAACCTCATTCTTTTATCGGCTCTGGCTGTTTCCTGTAATTCCAAACCGGAAAAGGCCACGCTGACTATTTATTGTACTTCGGATGTCCACGGAACGATATACGATTACGACCTGAAACGGGATCGTCCGAACAAAAGCAGTCTGGCCAATGTGTCTACGGCAATCAAAAACGCCCGGATGCAGGACAGCAACCGTGTTATTTTTCTGGACAACGGAGATTTTCTGCAAGGCCAGCCCAACGACTATTACTATAATTTCATCGATACCGGTGTGACCAACCTGACGGCAGAAGTGATGAATTATCTGGGATACGATGCGGCATCCGTCGGCAATCACGACATCGAAGCCGGGCATCCGGTATACGATAAAATCGTTCACGAATTAAATTTCCCCTGGCTTTCGGCCAACACAATAAATACAGCCACGGGACAACCGTATTTTCAGCCTTACACCGTTATTGAGCGTAACGGACTGAAAATTGCCGTTCTGGGCATGACCACTCCCGGTATATACAAATGGCTGCCGAAAAAATTGTGGGAAGGCATGGATTTTGAAGATATGGTAAAGACAGCCCGCTATTGGGTAAGCGAAATCCAAAAGAAAGAACAACCGGATTTACTCGTCGGACTTTTCCATTCCGGCTTCAACTACAATTATGCAGGAGAAAACGCCGAAACTCCGCGCAATGAAAATGCAGGCGTATTAGTTGCCCAACAGGTGGACGGTTTCGACGTCATTATCCTCGGCCACGACCACCAGGCAAAACAAATGGAAATTACGAACAATGCCGGACACAAGGTTGTGATCCTCGACCCGAAATCCCATGCCAATTATCTCGGAAAGATTGACATTACGCTGACCCGCGTGGGAAACGCTTACGACAAAAATATCACGACAGCGTTAATCGATCTGTCAAAAATTGAAAAAGATACGGCTTACCTGAACCGCTTTGCTCCGGCTATTGAAAAGGTAAAAGCATACATCAATACCGAAATCGGAGAATTTAAAGAGCCTTTGTCCGGACGCGACGGCCTGTTCGGTCCCTCTGCCTTTACCGATTTCATCCACAACGCACAACTGGCAACCACCGGAGCCGATATTTCTTTCAGTACCGTATTACAAATGGATGCTCTCATACAGAAAGGAACTGTGACCATCCGGGACATGTTCAACCTATACAGTTATGAAAACGGACTTTACACCCTGTCTTTCACCGGCAAGGAAATCGACCGTTATCTTGAATATGCCTATGGATTGCAATACAACACCATGCAATCGGCCAAAGACCATCTGCTGCGTTTTAAAAGTGACTCTACCGGCAAGCTGCTGAAAAACAACAAAGGCTACTATATACTTGCTTCGGATTTTTTCAACTACTCCTGTGCTGCCGGAATTAAATATACCGTCGACGTCACAAAGCAACCGGGCGAACGGGTCGACATCCTTTCGATGTCCGACGGTACGCCGTTCGATGAAAACCGGACGTATAGCGTAGCCATCAACTCTTACCGGGCAAACGGCGGCGGAGGTCATTTGACAAAAGGACTGGGCTGGGATAAGGCGGAAATCGACTCCCGGATCATCAAAATCATGCCCAAAGATGTCCGTTTCTATATCACGGAATACATCCGGGACAAAAAAACATTGGACCCCCAATGCCGCAACGATTGGAAAGTCGTTCCCAAAAGATGGTTTAAAAAAGGCAAGGAAAAAGATTATCAATTGCTTTACGAACAGCATTGAGACAGTCCGGACATATTGGGATTTACGATTTTAGATTTATGATTTATGATTTATGATTTATGATTTATGATTTATGATTTACGATTTACGATTTACGATTTACGATTATAGATTATACACACTATTCTCTCCAGCGAAAAAGAGGATTCGTCAATCGTAAATCATAAAATAAACCGGCCGGAAAGTTTGACTTTCCGGCCGGTTTATTTTATGAAGCCCCGTTTACTCCGTAATCCAGGTCCAATCGTTCACGTCACACACGGCTTCCACCGTTCTTTCCACAGAGTCGGGTAAACCCGGGAAAAAATCGATACCGGTTTTCTCCTCCAACTGATCGATTGTCAGTGTCAGGCTTTTCAAATGATAAGGCTGAGAATACTCTTTGTGTTCCAACCAGAAAGCAATGGCTTTATAACTATCGTTTTTACGAGCCAAAACCGCCATATAATAATACTTAGGCACAGCTACATTATTGTGCTCCCCGGTCAGTTTGATGATCTGATCATCGGCAATCGTTCCTCCTTTGACGACATACAGCGTATCTCTCAAAGCGGCATCCTGCATCCAGGCTTTGACATCTTCCTCGAGCTTTTGCCAGATTTTCTGGTTGAAGCCCGACAATTGCGGACTCATATTGGAGTAATAAAACGTCTGCTCATTGGCTTCCTTAGAGTAACGGCGGTCGTTTGAAGCCACCAAATGCCCCCGGTCGTATCCGCTGTAATCCGTTTTCGTCGTCCGGTATTCAGCCGGCACCTGCGGATCGTCGCCCCAGGCATCCGTGCGGCTAACATTATCGGCAGCCGTCACATCATAGGCTTTAAAAGCGACCCAACGGGCATGCCGTTTGGGAAGGTTATATTCCATGCAATAGTTATGCACCGTTTTATTCTGATAGGTGACGGAATGGTCGATAAACTTGTAATCCGTCTCTCCGGTCAGACGGGGAATTTCCAGGCGACCGGCAATCACATTTGTAAAATTCTCCTCCGTTGCCTGTTGCGTAATCCGCAAAGTATCCCTGCTGGCTCCACTGGCCAGGGTAAGCAACGTATTCCGGGAAGTCCGTTCGTCGTTCGGGGCGATAACGACATTTACAACGCCATCGTCCACTCCCCGCAACGGGTCGACGTTACACCACTGACTACCGGTTCCCGAAAGGGAAATAACCCAGGACCCCTCCGCACCGACATTCAGTGTATACTCACCACCTGCACCGGGTACGGCCGACAGGTTTGATTCCGAAGACAACTCTGCCCGTTCGTCCGTATCGTCACAGGCAGCAAAAAGCATTGCGAGCAGCATTCCGCTGCCCGCAATTAAAGTTGAAACAGATTTTATTCCTTTCATTATAAACTACTGATTTCTTTTAAAGAATCTTCCACATAGGTAAATTCACCTTTACCGGTCAATTTATAACGTGCCGTATAATATTTGGTAGCACTGGACCCTTCTATACCGTATACTCCGAATTTAAGCACATAGGTAACGGGGACATCTTCCAATTGAACATCCGGATATGCACATTCCAGCATATGTAACAAAGCTTCCGGCAGGCGTTCCCACATCAAAGCCGTCAGATCTTCATCCGGCATTTCTCCGTAAGCTTTTTCATTTTGAGCTTTCCAAGCCGACGGACGGAAATCGAAATTATTCTGATAAGCAGAACCTCCATAGTAATAATCGTTATTACCGTAAGAGGTTACATAGCCTTTCCCTTTCTCTGTAACGCCTTCTTTCTGATCGATATTCTCCCATACCCAATCGGTCAGTTTCTGAAAATAGTGATTCGTCTCGGCATTTCTACCCGGCACCAGGGTAATGGTTACATCCGGACTGAATACCCATCCGTTTTCCGCCAGGGCATATTGCTCGGTCACAACGGTTACAGGCTGTGTGTTGTATGTCCATGCACCGGCTGTAAATACATATTCGTCGGCTTTCAATACCGTCGCATCCCCGTTATAATAATTATACACCACAGCCATCGTATCACCGGCCTGAGCATACGGATATTTCAATCCCAGGAACTGCGGCAAATAATTTTGAGGATCGATGGAGGAACTGAAATTATTATGTGTACCCGGTTCTCCCATTGCCTTATAATCGGCAGGATTAAGGATCGTCACTTTTTCAGGTGCCTTCCAGGCTGAACCATCGTAAACATAAACAGCATACTGAATTTCTGTAGCTACAGCAGCAGCTCTGGAAGACAATGGCGAACGGCTGAATTTATTCAGTGCCGGCACATAATCGGCTGAAGCAGCAAGGGCAACAGAAGACGAACTGCCTGCCGCCGTCACGGAAACAGCCATCGTATTAACATATTTATTACTGGAAACACCGATAGCAAATCCGGTTACCGTTACCTCCTGTCCGTTTAATGCCGGATCAACCATATCGCTTAACGGATATTGTATGCTTCCGATTGCGGTCGTCGTTCCAGCCACATTTACATTATAATAATTTCCGCTGATAGACAAGGTTCCCGTATAAGAAACAAACTTCACCTCAGGGGCTGCCAGATAAGCATCCATTGCTGCAGCATCCATCGAGGCCGCTGTCGGATAACTATAAGAGCCATGAGCCGCTAAAGTAACCGTCGACTCCTTCGGGAACTGCATCAATCCGCTATATTTTGTAGTCGTTCCGGATACGGTCATCACATCACCTGCCGAATAAGCCCCGTCGTAAGAACTTCCCAGGAATGTCAGTATATATCCCGTTCCGTCGGTAAGCAGAAATCCTTGTTTGTATTCCGCGCAAATCGTACCCCTTACCGTATATTCACCGGCCTCAGCCGCAGCTACCGTACCGATTTCATCATAGTGAGACAAAGCTACTACGTCAGTAGCCATCGTATTAACGTATTTACTGCTGGAAACACCGATAGTATAACCCGTTACAATCACTTTCTGACCGTTCAGGGAAGCGTCGATAAAACCATCAGCCGGATATTTAATACTTCCGATCGCTTTTGCTGCACCTTCTATATTGACGTTATAATAACTACCACTGATAGATAATGTCCCGACGTATGAAATATACTGTACGGAAACCCCTGTCAGATAAGCATCCATTTCCGCAGCGCCCCACTGACTCGGTACGGGTTGTGTATATTCTTCAACTCCCACTTTCGTTACAACAGATGTGTTCGGAAATTGGCTCATGCCGCCAAACTCGGTTGTCGTTCCTTCAACGGTAACAATATCTCCGATTGCATTATTTGAAGGCTTTCCCTCCAGATACACCAGAATCGAAGCGGTACCGTCGGATACCAGAAAACCATTCTTGTATGTAGCAATCACCGTACCTTTTACTTTATAATTTCCGGGGCCGGCCGTTATTACATCTCCGATCTTGTCGAAAGTTTCCTCTTCTCCGCCGCCTGAACCCGGTTCATTGGCAGAATATTTGTAAGATACTACCACATACTCTCCGGTTACGGGATTTTCAATCGCCCCTTCCAAAACTTTCGGCAGACTTTTTTCCGGACTCTTGGACGGAGTCAGGTAAGACACATCCGGAATTCCCCAAATGGTTTCATAATCCGCAGCCGTCAATTCATAAGTATCGGCAGCAGCCAATTCAGCCAGATAAGCCGGTGCATTGGGAACATAATTATAGCTTGCACGAATGGTAGCGCCCAGAGAAGCCGTTTTCCAGTTTTTTGACATAAAAAGCGGTAAAACCGTTCTCGGTTCTGCGGCAGGAGTCAGGTACTGATTGCTTTTAGCTGCTTTTAAAGCCGTTACGATCTTCTCTGCTTTCTCTTTTTTTGTCGCCTCGTCACCGGTCAGAAGGGCCATAATATCAGCCTCCTTATAACCGCTGATAGCAGAATAATCATCGGCGGTAAGCGTATAATCCTTATTCAATACATTCTCCGGCTTGGTCATATCGTCCAATCCGTCGAAGTGTTTGTCATTAAAGTCCTCACAGCTTGTCAATCCTAAAACAGAGGCCATGCAAAGATATATGAGATGTTTTTTCATATCCTATCCTTTTAAACTATCAAATTATTAGAAACTAATCTTCAGGCGAACGGAATAATTCCGGCCGAAACGGTAAAATACACGGTAAGCTGACTGCCAGTTGTGACCCGAACCGTCATAAGCATCGGAAATAGACACGCCATCCAATACATTGTTTACATTTCCGTAAATTGTACCCCATAATTTACCCAACGGGAAACGATAACTGACATTCAGATCCAGTTCTCCTGCCGAAGGCATCCGCCACGGGGTTTCGTACTTTTTATAACCGTTCATTACCAAATCGGCACCATTGTCTCCGCCGACAGAAAATTCAGCATAATTACGCATCCAATAGGTATAATCAGCACCTACCCGCAAGCCTTTTAAAGGTTGCACTTTAGCGCCGATAGCAAATGTCGTCTGAGCAGAATTTCCGACACGTGTACCGTTCAGGTCCACTTCCATCTTGGCATGATCTTCTGCCTGAATACCGGAAGCAATATCTCCGTCCATATTTTTCAACGGCTGACCAGATGAATTATAAAAATAACCGGTAGATGAACTGTTCCATTTCCAGTCTCCGATAGAAACCATACCGTTGATGTCCACATTTTTAATCGGACGGAATACAAAATCCAACTCAACACCCTGATGCAAAGCGTCGATACCGCTCATATTGATCGTTGCCCGGTCGTCATTTTTCAACGTAATCGTACGGGTCATCGTTTTATCCAACCACTCTGTCCGGTATACGTTCACATTAGCACTGAAAATAGAAGAACGGAAACCGTAACCGACTTCTACGGAAAATACTTTTTCATTGACGGCATCCGGGTTGGTGGCATTACTGTTCATTGCGTACAGGAACACCCCGCCGGAATAGAAAGGAGCACGGGAAATATAACCGATGTTGGCAAATACATTGTGTTGATCCGTCAGATTATAGTTAGCTCCCCCTTTCAGGTTCCAACCGATAAAGTTTTCTGTCTTCGATTTTTCATGCGTCTTATCGTAATAATAATGATTCTTCTGCCAATATCCGGTATTAGATACGGCACCTGCAAGGAAAACGCTCAATGCATTCCGGTTGAACTCTGCCTGCCCGAAAATACCTTCCTGCATCACATAACCGTCGTAATCCCGGTAAACGACATCCCCGACTTTCAGTTTTTGATTTACCCAGTTCGGGTCTGCACTGTTGGCATTGTTAGCCACACTCATCTGTCCCCGGTAACGATCCACAAAGAATTCGCCTCCGTAAAGGTCAACCAATTCATTGGTGTGTGTACCGTTGTAATACCGGAAGTCGATACCTCCGTAAACATCGAAATATTTACCGATAGAAGTCGTATAAGTAGACATCAAACCGTACCAGTTGTGCTCGTTCTTCGATTCGGACATGGCCATCAGCGAACCGTTATCACTGGTAGCATTCAACTCGTAAATTTTATCATAAGCAAAGGTTCCGTCTGCATTGCGGAAATAAGTATTTAATGTACCATTGCTGGAACCGTACCACATATTGGCATAATCGGAAGTACTTCCCAAACCTTTATAACCGCCTCCGCGACCGATGGAAACGTACAACACGGTAGAAAGACTGGATTTCTCATTGATCGTCCAGAAATGGTTCAAAGAAATCTGGGGTTTGTGGTATTTATTGTAGCTCGAAGTTTTACGTTCGCCGTGCAGGCCGAAACCGTAGGTCGGGTTATACCGGTACTGCCGGTCTCTGCCCGTATATTTTTCAACGTTCTGCCACCCGGCAATAGACAATCCGTCGTAATTGCTGCGCTGATTATGCCATTGCGGAGCTCCGAACACCGTAAACGACAACAGATGATTTTCATTGATCTGTTTGGAGATGTTTCCGAAATAAGAATAAGCCTCGAATTCCGTACCTTGTACATAACCGTCACCCCAGCTCTTGGCTCCCAGTAAGGTAATGGCCCAGCCGTTACGCAAACCGGTAGACACATTGAACATGATCTTGTTGTATCCGTCGTTTCCCAAAGCATAGGAAACCGATCCTCCGGCTTTGACATCCGTCGTTTTTGTCACGATATTGATAGAACCACCCACAGAAGGAGAAGATACTTTAGAAGCGCCCAAACCTCTCTGCACCTGCATCGAACGGGTTACATCCGAAAGACCGGCCCAGTTCGACCAATACAAACCGCCCCATTCCATATCATTCATCGGAACACCGTTGATCATCACAGCAATATTGGCTTGCTCGAAACCACGCAGATTAATACGGGAATCTCCGAAAGCACCTCCGGATTTCGTCGCATATACCCCCGGTGTAGATTTCAATATTTCCGGAAACTCCTGCGTAGAAAGCTTGTTTTCAATCTCAACCGGCTCGATTACGGACAATGCCACCGGAGTCTTGCGCCGCACGGCAACAGATGCCGTCACGGTAACGTCTCCCAGACCTATGGCTTCGGTTTCCATTCCTATAACCCCCAAATCCAAAGGTTGTCCCGAAATTTTTACCGTCTTTTTCAACTCTTTGTATCCGACACAACGAAATACAAGGGTTTGTGTTCCCTCTTTCGAGGTTTTCAACGTAAAACTTCCGTCCAGAGAGGAAGCAACACCTTCCGTCGTTCCCTCAACCATGACTGTCGCTCCGATTAATTCCTCTTTTGTCTGAGAATCGATGATCTTACCTTTAACGATTCCCTGAGCCATCGTTACCAATGTCAAGAAAAACAGTGGTACCATGAAAAGCAGACTTCTAATAAAGATTTTCTTCATACTTTCTATTACTTGTTAATTAATAAGTTTGTATGCACACAACCTAATAAAACGAACGTTTTTTTTAGGCACATATAAAAATTCATGACGCAAAGTTAAATAATATAAAATGAGGTTATAGTTAAAACTATAAGTTTTTTTCAATCTTAACTAAAACTTCATAATCGATATCCGAAAAAAACCTTCGTTTTATCAGTAAAATGCACAGATTTAAAGGATGTGCGTACGTATTTTTTTTATTCATTAATTAATCAATAACAACAAAATGATCAGAATTTCAATCAAACATCTGGTTTTCATAATCCCTTTGCTTTTAGGAGCCTGGGGAGTTATGGGACAGAAAACCGTGAAAGGAAAAATTGTAGATGCAGAGACAGGGGAAACCCTGATCGGAGCAACTGCCATCATCGAAGGTACATCTATCGGAGCTGCCAGTGATCCGGACGGTAATTTCACTATTTATTGTACGAAAGAAGGGAAAATAACCCTTATCTTCCGCAATGTAGGGTATGAAGAGCAACAAAAAAGCGTATCGCTTGAACATAACGTCACCGATTTAGGTGTTATAAAATTACAGGCTTCGACTGTCGGCCTGGAGGAGGTAAAAGTGACGGCTTCTATTGTCAGCAAAGACCGGGCAACCCCTATCGCTATCTCCAACATCACCCCGGAAATCATCGAAGAGCGCCTGGGCAATCAGGAGTTTCCGGAAATCATGAAATCCACGCCTTCCATATATGCGACAAAATCCGGCGGAGGATACGGAGACTCCCGTGTCAATCTGCGCGGATTCGATTCCAATAACATCGGTATACTTATCAACGGTGTGCCGATCAATGACATGGAAAACGGCAAAGTTTACTGGTCGAACTGGTCAGCTCTATCGGACGTAACTCAATTCATCCAGGTTCAACGCGGTCTGGGAGCTTCAAAACTGGCCGTCAACTCTGTCGGAGGTACCATGAATATGATTACCCGCAATACGGATGCGAAAATCGGAGGTTCCGTCTATTACGGAGTCGGTCACGACGGTTTTCAGAAAATGGCAATCAACGTATCCACCGGTTTGATGTCAAACGGCTGGGCCGTCAGTATCGCCGGCTCGACAACCGAAAGCACACGGGGATATGTCGAAGCGACCGATTACAAAGCCTGGATGTATTTTCTCAACATCTCCAAACGGATCAACGACAACCACCGTCTGTCCTTTACTCTTTTCGGCGCACCGCAATGGCACAACCAGCGCGGACAAATGCACACCATACAGGAATTCCGGGATCATCCCAGCGGCATCCGCTGGAACTCCAGCTACGGATATTTAAACGGCAAGGTATTCAACGGTCCCTACGCCTACAACGAATATCACAAACCGCAACTGTCTCTGAACCACTATTGGAAAATCGACGACCAGTCCTCTCTTTCAACGGCTGCCTATGTATCTTTTGCCAAAGGAGGAGCCCGCAGAGCGTTCGGAACCAAGAAAAACTGGCTGCAATACAACAATACAACCGGTAAACCTTATGTCGGTACAAATGCCGACACCAAATTAACCCCCGATGGCTTACTGGACTACGATGCCGTATTAAAAGAAAATGCAGCCTCGCAAACCGGTTCGTTGCTGGTGCTCGGAACCGCCGTAAACGCCCACGATTGGTATGGAATATTGTCAACCTATACGAACGATCTGACACAGGAATTCAAATTGACAGCCGGTTTGGACGGGCGGTATTACAAAGGATACCACTACAACAAAATCACCGATCTGATGGGCGGCAGTTATTATGAAGGCGATTATCTGGCTTACCAGTCCAAGGGCACTCCCAAATACAAAGGCGACCGCCTCGGTTATGAAAACACAAGCGAGGTATTGTGGGTCGGTGCATTCGCCCAACTCGAATACGTCAAAGATAATTTCTCGGCATTTTTGTCCGCTTCTTTGACGGAAAATGCCTACCGGCGTATCGACGACGGGAATTATGCTCCCGGCGATCCCATGCGTAAATCATCCTGGCAGACATTTCTCCCCTGGGGCGTCAAAGGCGGTGCCAATTATAAATTCGGCCGTATACACAACGTATTCGTAAACGGAGGTTACTTCAAACGGGCCCCTTACATGAATATCGTATTCAAAAACAACACCAACGAACTGACACCTTCCGTCAAATACGAAAGCGTATATACCTTCGAAGGAGGATACGGACTGACCTTACCCAAGCTATCCGTCAATGTCAATTATTATTACACCGAATGGAGAGACCGGGGACTGAATAAAAATATGGGAAACGGTATTTTTGCGACAATGCACGGCGTAAATGCCCGTCACCACGGGGTCGAATTCGAAGCGGTTTATAAACCGGTTTACAATTTCACCCTGAGAGGCATGTTTTCCTGGGGCGACTGGATATTGACAGACAATCCTATCGTATCGCTTTTCGACAGCAACAACAAACTGATCAGTGAAAACGACCAGTTGTATGTGAAAAATGTCCACGTCGGCAACTCGGCACAGATGACAGCCGCGCTCAACGCCTCCTACGAACCGTTCGATAATTTCAGAGTCGGTGCCGCCTGGAATCTTTTCGACAAGAACTATGCCGATTACGCCATCGAAGACCGTACCAGTTCACGGGAAGCCGGTCTGGATGCCTGGAAACTCCCGCGATTTTGCACTTTCGATGCCAATGTCAACTATCAGCTGACCCTGGTCAAAAATATCCGGGCCACCTTATATATCAATGTCAACAACCTTTTCAACACCCAATATATTGCAGACGCTAAAGACGGCGTATATCACGACGAATTTTCATCCCTGGTATACTACGGATTCGGACGCACCTGGACAATGGGTTTCAAAGTGAGGTTTTAAACATACGACAAACGAAGGAAACCGACAATCTTTAATAAAAAAAACACAATGTATTCAAACAGTCAATGGACTTATAATTTTCAAACGATACGACAATGATAAAAAGTAAATATAGCTTGATTCTCCCGGCGTTGCTTGCCTTCACAGCCTGCAACCCGATGGACGATGTGTATGATGCTTTGGATGCCGCCAAACAGCCGCTTCACGAAGATGTCACTTATACCTTTACCGCTCAGGACTATTCCAGCGTCGGTTATGTATTTAAAAACAAACACACGGCAGCCGACTCGGCTATCGCTGCCGACATCAAAAGCAATCTGCGTTTTCCCGATAAAGAAATCGCCAAAGAAGGAGTCGCCGGCTATCTGAGCTCATTATTCCCGGCCCTGAATGCCCAATCGACAGCGGCTGTTACCTATGCCATCGACGAAAGGGACAGCAGCTATCTAAAGGCCATGATGCTTTTACAGAAAGCTCCGAACTACACGCTGACACCGGCGGATTATGCGTCAATTTGGGGAGAAGCCGGAACCAATTACCTGACCCCCGGAAAAAATGCAGATAAATACCTGGAAAAAATACTGGCGACAGCCGTCACAAACGCTCAAAAAGGCGACCTATACCGGGTAACTTACAACTATTCGCCGACGGAACCCAGTAACGGCCATACTCCGGCACCGGTACTGACCTCGCTGGATGAAAATTTCGATGAAACGGTCACCGACAAAGCCGCTTTTGCCGCCGAAGGCTGGACCAATTTCGCAGAAAAAGGAAATGTCAGATGGCAGGGTAACCTATACAACGGCGACGGATACGTATCTTTTTCATCCTATAACTCGAACGAAGAAAATATCGGTTGGCTGATCACCCCGGGAATCGACCTGACCGCAGCCACAAAACCCCTGTTTGCTTTCGACATCACACTAGGTCATTACAACGCTTCCTGCCTGCAGGTTCTGATTTCCGCCGATTACGAAGAAGGCGACCCGAATCTGGCCACCTGGACGGATATTACGCCGAATTTCTATTTCGATATTCCGGCCAAAGGTTTCGGTAAAAAAATGCCGGCCGGTATCCTGGACCTGAGTGCCTATAAAACAACCGTACATATTGCCTTTAAATATACGGGAGACGGTAATAACAACAAAACGACAACCTATCAGATCGACAACCTCCAGATCGGAGAAAATATCGGCGTAACGGAAACAATACTATTAGCGGAAGATTTCGAAACGACGACACACAAAGCAACCATACAACTCACAGATTGGACAAACTCTTCCGCTACCGAAGGTGCTAATCTCTGGAAAGGTTATAATTTTGACAACAACAAATCGGCACAAATAACGTCTTACGGTTCCGCCGTAGAATTTTTCAGCTGGCTGATTACACCGGCTTTATCTGTTCCGGACGAACCGGCGCCTCTGTTCACTTTCGACATTGATGCGGCTTATTACGACACCGATTGCCTGGAAATTCTGCTCTCGGAAGATTTCGACGGCAGCCACCCGGAAACGGCAAGCTGGACAAACCTCACAAGTCATTTTACAATACCGCAAAGCAGCAAATACTCCACATTCAAAAAAGCCGGAACGGTCAACCTGAAAACCTATGCGGGAAAAACCGTCTGTATCGCATTTAAATACCACGGCGATGCAGCCGACAACCGGAACACGGCTTATGAAATCGACAATGTAAAAATACATTATTATAAACGCAGCACGACACCTGTTTCTTCGGGTATACGCCCGGCAGCTACCGATCAGGTAATACGCTTTGCCCTATACGAGTACAACGGCAGTAAGTGGGCCCCGAAAGCCAATACGGTCATTGTCAATCCGGAAGATTACGAAACGATGGGCATTACCGGCAACAGCTTTAAGGATGCTTCCGTTGCCATGCAATATTTACCGCTCTTCCTGCAACAAAAATACCCGTATACGGTTTCAGAAAAAACAATGCACGTACTATTCGAATTGAACGGTAAAACAGCCGTACAGGAATATCGCCGGACCGAAGGCAACTGGACCAATTACAACGGAGTGGTGCCAGTGACGGAGCAATACATTCACAACGGGACCAAATGGTCCTTTGATCCGACCGTCGTCTTTACGATGATCAGCAGCGATTATCAGGCCCTGGTCGATTTTGTAACCAACGATCCGAAATATAAAATTTATCTGGACGAAGCTTACCCGTCCAATACAGAATGGTGGTATGGTGCAAACGCCAAATACAACAACATCAGTATGTTGATAAAATCCCGGAAATATTACGATACAAAAGCCGGAGATCACTTCCTGGACGGCAAGGAAGATGCCGAATGCCGGGAAATCTTCCACCAAAGATTACAGGAAGGAATTGCCAACCATGTGCTACCGGCCAGATACCCGGATGCAGAAGCCATAAAGGACAATATGCAGATGTTTTATCTGGTCAAATATGCTACCTACAGCCCGACCGGTACCTGGCAAGCCAGATTCAAAGGCATTGCCAAAGGTAAATTCGAATATGTAGAAGGCTCCCAGACCGAGCTGAAATAATCCCCGCCGGATATACGAAAAGAGGCTGCTTGTATAAAGTGCCACCCAAAAGTTTTTTGTCAAACTTCCGGGGGCACTTTATTTTTTTGCCACCCTCCTTACCCGATAATCAACACATTATAAATCACAAAAAAATATTCTCTTTTACGTTGCCCTAAACACAAGGAGTGTAAAAGGAGAAAGAGAGAAAATCAGGGTAATTGATTGATAAATAGAAATGTATGTCTTTTAGTGGCTAACGATGGCTGATAGCAGAATTGCAGGAAAAAGCAGATTAGCGCATACTTTCCGTTTCTTATCCGTTACCCATTCAGATAGGCGAAAAACACAGCAAACCAATGACCTTAAACGTCTGGTTATAGCACTGTTTGTCTGTGGCTTACATTGTTCAGACAACTCACAAAGAAAGTAATTTTACGAACTAAAAATGTGAGCATTATGAACAACGAACTTAAAGTCTCTTTTTACCTCAAACGAGAGGGTAACACGGAGAGAACAGAAACAAATCCCGATGCCGTTTATCCGATTGTCGGGAAAATCATCATTAGTAATACCATCGCCCAATTCGGCTCAAAACTGAAAATCGAAGAACGACTTTGGAGTGTAAAATCAGGTCGGGCAATCGGCAAAAGCCGTGTTGCCGTTGAACTTAACAGAGAGATTAATAAAATTAATCTCTCCATACATGTGCATTACAGGGACATTTTAAAGCGAACAGGAAAAGTAACCGCTATTGAAGTGAAGAACGCCTTTTGAGTACAAAAAAATATGTTTCAAGTTTAGTTCACAATTATATTGAGATATTTTTTAGCTTTTGTAACCCCATTTTTATGCGCCAACACTAAAAAAATCAGATAAATTATCTATATTTGCAAACAACTACAGATTGCGTAGTGTTTTGCAAATGTGATTTATGGATAATTTGAAATTAGATAGAAGTAATAAATGGGATCAGTTCTTTGTCGAACTGCAATCCCAAGGACGTTATGCCTTTACATTTGAAGAAGTATGTAATCATTTCAAGTCGTCTAAAAAAACATTGCTGCAAGGTTTGTATAGATATAAAACCAAGAAACAGATAGCTCAAATACGAAAAGGCTTTTATGTGATCATTCCACCTAATTATTCAAATCAGGGAATGCTCCCTCCATATTTGTTTATCGATGACCTGATGAAGTCCTTGAGTAAACCTTATTATGTAGCTTTATTGTCTGCGGCAGCTTTGTATGGGGCAGCACATCAACAACCGATGGAATACTTTGTAATAGCAAAAACCCCGGCCCCCAGGAGTATTAATAATAAAAAATTGAAGATCTCCTTTTTTTCAAAAAACTCATGGGAGCAAGATGATATTGTTCAAAAAACAACCGACGTCGGTTATCTCAATGTTTCTTCTCCTGAATTGACTGCATTGGATTTACTAGCCTACGTCGATAAAATAGGGATGAATAGAACTGTTACTCTTTTACAAGAGCTAGTCCAAGCGATGAAAGCAACAACACTCTATAGAACAGCAAAAAGATATCCAAATACTCCTGTAATCCAACGATTGGGTTATATTTTAGATAAGACATTAAGCGAAGAAAAACTGTCTAATCCTTTACTGAAAATTTTGAATAAAAGAAATATATCTCCGGTATTATTGATTGCTCAAAAAGAAAAGCAGGGAGAGTTAGACGAAACATGGAAAGTAATTAAAAATATAGAGATAGAAAGCGATTTATGATACCCCGCCGATATATAGAAGAATGGAAAGCGGTTGCTCCTTGGCCAAATGATGCACAAGTAGAGCAAGATTTAGTTATTGCCAGGGCTTTGGTGGAAATATTTTCTGATGATCTGCTGAAAAAATCACTTGCTTTCAGAGGTGGCACTGCTTTGCATAAATTGTATTTGCAACCGCAAGTCCGCTATTCGGAAGATATAGATTTAGTGCAAATCAATTCAGAACCAATCAATCCGATCTTAAAACAAATTCGTGAACGGCTGTCATTCCTTGGGACTAAGCGAACGGTAAAACAACATATTCACAACAACACTATTGTTTATCGTTTCGATACAAGTACACAACCGGTAATTAATATGCGGTTGAAAATAGAGATTAACACTCGAGAACACTTTACTGTGCTTGGCTTAAAGGAAATCCCATATAAAGTTGAGAACGGATGGTTTTCCGGTGAATGTAATTTGACAGGATATGAACTTGAAGAATTACTGGGAACAAAAATGCGTGCATTATATCAGCGTCGCAAAGGTCGTGATCTGTTTGATTTGTATTGGGCGATGATTCACCAAGATGTGAATACGGAAAAACTAATCAGTTGTTATAAAACCTACATGGAGTACTCTGTAGGCAAACCTCCATCTCAGAAGCAGTTTCTTGCCAACATGGAAGAAAAACTACTTGACCGGGAATTTATGGAAGATATTCATGCTGTATTAAAGCCGGTAGCTGAATATGATAATGGCAAGGCTTGGGAATTAGTAAAAAAGAGATTGGTCGAAAGAGTATAAGACGGACAATACGAAACAAAATAGTAAACTACCTGAAGGATGGTCGTGGACAACATTGGGAGAACTTGGTATTGTCGTTAGTGGAGGCACACCATCTACAAAAGAGCCTTTGTTTTGGGAAGGTGATATAACGTGGGTTACTCCTGCTGATCTTTCTGATTATAAGGGAAAATATTTGCGCAAAGATTTTTGGGTAACAACGAGTAATAAGCAATTGGCCTTTTTACAACACATCGTCACAATGCTTAATCCTGAAAATGGAAGAGCAGCCGTAGTACTGCCAGATAATGTATTGTTTGAAGGGGGAGCTGGAGAATTGATACGGAAAAAAATGCCGGACAATTTGAATTTACATACAGTCCTTCGATTACCAGCAGGCATTTTTTACGCGCAAGGAGTAAAAGCCAATGTATTATTCTTTAATACTGCGAAAAAGCCTGAAAAACACATGACAAAAGATGTTTGGTTCTATGATTATAGAACTAATGTTCATCATACTCCAAAAAAGAATCCATAAATACGCCAGTTCAAATAACTTATTGTTGCCTGATAGACTTGCTCGGAATCTATCAAAAACCTTAATACGATAGGAGAATACAGATAAGACAATATAAACAGCAGAGTTGCGACCAATAATAAGAAGATAGTTCCTTGTGTAAATACCTCACCCGTTCGGAAATATTGCCCACTTCCATTATAACGGGCAATTAATACTTGCGCTCCGATACTAAAACCAAAACCTATCATATAGATTATCATATAATATGTTCCTGCTAAAGCAGAAGCAGCCAATTCCGTTTCTCCAACTCTTCCTAAATAAGCAGTATCAGTAAAACCTATTAGATATTCCACTAATAGACTGACCAAAACAGGAAGGGTAATCTTACAAATGTGTTTATAGGATATTTGCATTTTTGTTTTTTGAAGACAAAGATAGCTTGTGTGAAAATCAATAGATTGTATAAATTCGACTTTGTATTTTAGTGTTGTTTTTCATT
This sequence comes from Culturomica massiliensis, assembly GCF_900091655.1. Lineage (NCBI taxonomy): Bacteria > Pseudomonadati > Bacteroidota > Bacteroidia > Bacteroidales > Odoribacteraceae > Culturomica > Culturomica massiliensis. Next base: position 3,963,764 of record NZ_LT594621.1, on the reverse strand, counting down.
GCTTATAATGATAGTTGTCTAAGTATTGCATAGTTAATTTATAATGCCTACATTTGTATTAGAGTTATTTGAGGCAATGGAAAAACACAGAAAACTAAAGAGTTTCGCTCATTTCTATATCGTTACCCATTGTTTTTCTCTTCTTCTTCAAAAATCTATTGCTCAATAGATTACAATCAAATTTCTTGTTACCCTAAACACAATAAAGAGCAGGTAAAAAAACGGCTCTGAAATCACCGAAAAAACGGTCAAACGGAAATCATCAAAAAAAATGATTAAATTTGTCCATAATCCATAAAAAGATATCGCATGACTAAACGGTTCATCTATCTCACATTGATCGGCCTGCTGGGGTTCCCTGTTTTCACAAATGCACAAAACCACCGGCGTTTGGAGCTGGACAACAACTGGTACTTCCGGCAATACGACACAAAAGAATGGCTACAGGCCAATGTCCCCGGTTGTGTGCATACGGATTTGCTGGCAAACGGGAAAATCGAAGATCCCTATTACCGGACAAACGAAAGGGAACTTCAATGGATTGATAAAGTTGCCTGGGAGTATAAAACAAACTTCGAAATAGACGATTCCACCTATGTCAAAAAGCAAAAACGCCTGACATTTTACGGGTTAGACACCTACGCAGATATTTTCTTAAACGGACACAAACTGGGACATTGTGACAATATGTTCCGCACCTGGAGCTATGATGTCTCGGATATGCTGAAAAAAGGCCGTAATGAACTGAACATCGTTTTTCTTTCTCCAACCGGGCAGGGGCTAAAAGAAATGGAAAAATACGGGCTGGCTTTACCGGCTGATAACGATCAAAGCGTATTGGGCGGGATGGAAAACAAGAAAGTCAGTGTCTTCACCCGAAAGGCTCCGTACAATTACGGTTGGGACTGGGGACCTCGCCTGGTGACCAGCGGCATTTGGCGACCGGTTGTACTCGAGGCCTGGAACGAAGTCAGGATTGAAGACACCTATATCCATCCGTTGAAAGTAGACAGCAAGCTGGCCCAGCTGAATGCTGAAATTACATTAACCGCCGCACATCCGCAAACCGCCGACATCGAAATCCGGCACGGTAACCGGATCGTATCGCAACAATCCGTCCCGCTGAAAAGCGGAAAAAACCGGATCGGTCTACCGATTAAAATCAAACACCCTAAACTGTGGTGGTGTAACGGACTCGGCAAACCTCATTTATATACCTTCGATATATGTGTCAAAACGGGAGCACAGACTCTTGACAACAAGCAAGTAACCACAGGATTACGCACTCTTCGGCTCGTCCGTAAAAAAGACAAGGCAGGCGAAACGTTCTATTTCGAACTAAACGGCGTACCGGTATTTGCCAAAGGAGCCAATTATATACCCAATGACGCTTTCCTTCCGCGAGTCAGCCGTTCCGATTACGAAAAAGTTATTGCAGACGCAACAGAAGCCAACATGAACATGCTTCGGATTTGGGGAGGAGGAATCTATGAGGACGATTATTTTTACGAATTGTGCGACCGGAACGGGATTATGATCTGGCAGGATTTTATGTTTGCCTGTGCTATGTATCCGGGCAACCCCGAATTTTTAGAAAATGTCCGGCAAGAAGCGGCCGACAACCTCATCCGTCTCCGGAATCACCCTTGTATAGCCCTCTGGTGCGGAAACAATGAAATCGGTGTCGCCTGGCGGCACAACAGCCCCGGAGGCTGGGGATGGAAACAAAAATATTCGACCGAAGAACAGGAAAGAATATTTCAGGCTTATAAAGATATTTTCCACCGGATACTACCGGAAGCCGTCGAAAAGTACACCGACGACATGGCTTATTGGCCCTCCTCTCCCATGTCCGGTCCGGGAGAATCGGATTTCGAGCTTCTGCCCGGAACCAGCGGAGACAACCACTACTGGGGGGTATGGCACGGTAAACACCGTCTGGAAGCCTTCGCCGACAACGTAGGGCGTTTCGTCAGCGAATACGGATTCCAGTCTTTCCCGGAATTTGAAACGGTAAAAAAATACACCGTACCGGAAGATTACAATATCGAATCCGATGTCATGGCTTCACATCAGCGCAGCGGCATCGGTAACCTGCGCATCAAAGAATACATGAGCTGGTATTACCGCGTACCGGAAAATTTCGAACAGTTTCTGTACATGAGTCAGGTGTTGCAAGCCAAAGCCATGGATATAGCCATGCGAACCCATCGCCGGGCAATGCCTTACTGCATGGGGTCATTACTGTGGCAACTCAACGACTGTTGGCCGGTAGCCAGTTGGTCGACAACCGATTATTACCACAACTGGAAAGCCGCACACTATGCCGTACGTGAAGCCTGCAAGCCCGTTATTGTCGTTCCCCGGAAAAACGGAAGTCAATTGGAGCTATGGGTGGTCAACGACCGCCTCAAAAAAGTCAAAGGGAATTGCATCGTAGAATTACAGGATTTTGAAGGAAACGTATTAAACCGGATTCAGGCTGACTTTTCAGCGGAAGGCAATCGTTCGGTGCTGATAGATCATATCGGTTCAGACCGTTTGCTAAAAAATCATCCCCGGGAAAAAACATTAGCCGTCGTCACCCTTCGCAACGGCAATAAAATCCTGGATGAACACCATGTTTATTTTACAGAACCCAAAAACCTGGACCTGCCGGCTCATCCCCGGATCACCACCCGTTACAACGAAAAAAACGGGAGAAAATTTCTGACGGTAACAACCGATAAACTGGCCTGTGATGTTATGTTCTATTCCCCCGGGAACACCGTCCGTTTCTCGGACAATTACATCGATCTGTTACCGGACAGGACATATACGATCGAATTATTTACCGATATTACCGATCCGGAGATAAAAACAAGATTTATACAGTAAGCGTAATAATAAGCCCCGCAGCAAAAATACTGCGGGGCTTATTGCATTGCCACAAAGCTTTACCGGATTTCCGATCCCGGTTTTATTTCTTTATCCGGGGTCACAAAAGAAAGAGCTCCGCCGGCATCCTCCGCCATCAGTATCATTCCCTGCGACTCGATACCTTTCAATGCTTTCGGCTCCAGATTCACCAGTATACTTACCTGCCGTCCGATGACTTCCTCCGGGGTATAATATTCGGCAATACCCGAAACCACGGTACGGGTATCGATACCGGTATCAACCGTCAGCTTCATCAATTTTTTGGTTTTCGCCACTTTCTCCGCCGCAACGATTTTACCGACCCGGATATCCATTTTCTGAAAATCCTCAAAAGTAATATCCGGTTTTGCCGGAGCAGCCGTTACATTCGCCAACTCATTCGCTTTTTTCGTAGCCAGTAAACGGTCGACTTGCCGCTGAATCTCTTCGTCCTCGATCTTATCGAACAACAAACCGGCTTCATTGATCCGGTGTCCGGCAGCCAATACATTGTCTCCCATCTTATCCCAGGACAACGGTTCCATATTCAGGAATGTCCTCAGCCGCAGCGCACTGAACGGCATAAAAGGTTCGGTCAATGCAGTCAAATCCGCCGCAATCTGCAAACAGATATTCAAAATCGTCTTTACCCGTCCTTCGTCCACTTTTATCAGCTTCCAGGGTTCCGTATCGGCCAGATATTTATTTCCCAGACGGGCCAACCCCATACATTCCTTCAAAGCTTCGCGGAAATGGAAGTTATCCAGATTCTTCTCCACCCTTTCTACTATCCGGGGTATTTCTGCCAGTACTTCCTCATCGTATGCCGTCAATTCCCCTCTTTCAGGAACAATACCTCCGAAATATTTATGTGTCAACACCAGTGCCCGGTTGATAAAGTTACCGTAAATAGCTACCAGCTCACTGTTATTGCGGGTTTGAAAATCCTTCCAGGTAAAATCGTTGTCCTTTGTCTCCGGAGCGTTAGCTGTCAATACATAACGCAACACATCCTGTTTCCCTTCAAAATCGCGCAAATATTCGTGCAACCAGACCGCCCAGTTCCGGGAAGTCGAAATCTTATCCCCTTCCAGATTTAAAAACTCGTTTGCGGGCACATTGTCGGGCAAAATATAAGACCCTTCAGCCTTTAACATTGCCGGGAAAATAATACAATGAAATACGATATTGTCCTTACCGATAAAATGAATCATCCGGGTTTCCTTATCTTTCCAGTATTTCTCCCAATCCGGTGTCAGGTCCTTCGTCGCAGAAATATAACCGATCGGCGCGTCAAACCACACATACAAAACCTTGCCTTCAGCCCCTTCAACCGGCACCGGTACGCCCCAATCCAAATCCCGGGTAACCGCCCGAGGTTGCAGGCCATTGTCTAACCAGGACTTACATTGTCCGTAAACATTACTTTTCCATTCCTTGTGCTCTTCTAAAATCCACTTCTTCAACCAATCTTCATAACGATCCAGTGGCAAATACCAATGTTTCGTTTCCTTCAATTGGGGAGTATTACCGGTTATAGCCGAAACGGGATTGATCAAATCGGTTGCATTTAAGCTCGTACCACAGGCTTCACACTGATCTCCGTAAGCCCGTTCATTGCCGCAATGCGGACATTTACCGATAATGTAACGGTCTGCCAGAAACTGTCCCGCTTTCTCATCGTAGAATTGCATAGACGTTTTTTCAATAAACTTACCTTCATCATACAGTTTTTTAAAAAAAGCCGAAGACAATTCATGGTGGGTTTTCGAACTGGTACGCGAATAAATATCAAAAGAGATACCGAACTCCTGAAACGATTTTTTTATCAATTCATGATACCGGTCTACAATATCTTGCGGAGTGACACCTTCTTTCTGAGCTTTAATCGTAATAGGTACCCCGTGCTCATCGGAGCCACCGATAAATACCACTTCTTCCCCCTTAGCCCTCAAATACCTTACATAAATATCGGCAGGTACATATACTCCGGCCAGATGGCCGATGTGTACAGGCCCGTTGGCATACGGTAATGCCGTTGTGATCAGATTTCTCTTGAAATGGCTCATATATATTCTTTTTAATGTTTTAGCGCTCAATTAAGCCGCAAATTTACAAAAAAATCGTATTTTCGCATGATTAAGTCGATTGACTTATTCAATGTTTTTATCGTACCCTTAAACCAGGACGATGAAACCCTTTAAAGAACTGATGTAGATTTTAGATTGTAGATTGTAGATTTACGATTTTAGATTGAAATGAATCTGATAACGAATTGGATTGCCAGTCAATCTACAATCTAAAATCGTAAATCGTAAATCTAAAATTAACACGTTTATTATTTTAGGTTTCTTCATCGACCGCAAGTCGGTCTTTAACTTTAGATACAAAAGTATATGCTACGTCCATCCTATTTACAAAGCGGGGACAAAGTTGCTCTCATTTCTCCGGCAGGCATTATCGATTCGCATGACATCGAATATGCCGGGCACATATTACGTTCCTGGGGATTAGAGCCTGTTATCGGCTCACATGCAACCTGTCAATGCGGTTATTTTGCAGGCACGGACAACGAACGGCTCACGGATTTACAATGGGCGCTGGATGACGAAGAAATACGTGCGATTCTTTGTACCCGGGGAGGGTACGGTTGTCTGCGTATCGTAGAAAAAGCCGATTACTCTATTTTTCAAGGTAATCCCAAATGGCTGATCGGTTTCAGCGATATTACCGTCCTGCATACCAAATTGACATCGTTAGGCATTGAAAGCATGCATGCCCCTATGCCGAAAAGTTATCGGGACACAACGGCAGAAGCGTTGTCCCACCTGAAAAATTTCTTATTCGGAGAGGTATCTCCCTATTTGCTTCCTCCCCATCCCTTCAACCGGGAAGGGATCGTACAAGCGGATCTGACAGGAGGAAATTTAAGCTTACTTCATTGCATCCGTTCTTCGGTCATCGAATACCCGACGCGGGGGGCAATCCTGTTTATCGAGGATGTCGGAGAAAATTTATATGCAATCGACCGGATGATGCAAAGTTTTAAGCTGACAGGACGCCTGGAAGAACTGCAAGGGCTCATTGTCGGAGGTTTCTCGGACATGAAAGGAGAAAACTTCGGAAAAACCGCAGAAGAAATTATCCGGGAAGCTGTAGAGGAATATGATTATCCGCTTTGTTTCGGTTTTCCGGCCGGACATATTCCGGACAATTACCCTTTGATTCTCGGATCGACAATCGAAATGAGTGTCGATAATGCGGGAAGTGAAATTACATTTCTTTAATTTATACAGGATCAGATTACAAAAATGAAAAAATATATTTGGACGGTTCTTGTTTTATGTATTTTAGCCGCTTGTCAACAGCCGGCAATTTTTGAAAACTACAAAACAATCGAGAAAGAGTCCTGGCTTATCAACGACACCGTCCGTTTCCAGGTTGACATCCCCCGGTCCGGAGAATACGATTTTAATGTCGGCATACGTCATACGACAGATTATGAAATGGCTAATTTATGGTGTTTTATACAAATAAAAGATTCGGCACAAACCATTCTCCGGGATACCTTAAATATAAAAATAGCAGAACCGGACGGCAGATGGCTGGGAAAAGGGAATTCCATAAAAACCTTGGAAACTCCGTCCCATATACATATGCTAAACGCCGGTAAATACACCTTCGACATTATTCAGGGCATGCGAACCAGATCTTTAAACGGCATCAAAAACGTAGGCCTGGTTATCCGCACAAAAGAAACCAATCACTGATCACCCGGTAAGGCACATTCTATGGCAAAAAACAAACTGGCAAAATTTGCGGAAATGGAAACATTAGAGAATGTATTCCAACCGGCTCACCGTGAAATTTTCCGCACCGATTACGATTTAAAAGGAAAATGGAATGAAAAAGTTTTCCGGAACGACCACCCGATTGTTTTGGAGATCGGTTGTGGCAAAGGGGAATATACCGTCGGGCTGGGCGAGCTTTTCCCCGATAAAAATTTTATCGGGATGGATATAAAAGGAGCACGCATGTGGCACGGTGCTAAAGGTGCGCTGGAAAAAAATATTCACAACGCCGTTTTCATAAGAGCTTATGCTGAATTTATGGAATCCTTATTCGCTCCGGGAGAAATAGCCGAAATCTGGATCACGTTTCCGGACCCCCAAATGTCGAAAGCCCGCAAAAGACTGACAGGCACCCGTTTCCTTTCCTTGTATAAAAAAATACTGAAAGCAAACGGGATTCTCCACCTCAAAACCGACAGTCCTTTTTTATATACCTATACGGCAGAATTGATAAAACACAATCACTTACCGGCCTCCGTTGTCACGGATGATTTATACGGAGGTGACCTGGACGATAAAATACTGGGCATCAAGACATTTTACGAACAACAATGGCTTTCCCGGGGCAAAAAGATCAAATACATCCGTTTTTCTCTCGAAGGGAGCGATACCCTGACAGAACCGGAAATTGCTATTGAAAAAGACGATTATCACAGTGAAGCCCGTTATATGGGGCCGACCCCTAAAAAACGAATGCTATGAAAAAACGGGTACTAATGGCCATGAGCGGAGGCATCGACAGTACAGTTGCCGCCATGTTGCTGCAAGAACAAGGATATGAGCTGGTAGGTGTTACCTATCGTACCTTCGATACGATTTCGCGGGGATGTATGGAAAAAGAAAAAGGATGTTGCAGTGTCGATTCCCTTTTTGAAGCCCAAAGAATGGCCGACGATCTGGGATTCGAACATCACATACTCGATATTCGTCAGGAATTCAAGGAAACGGTCATACACAACTTTATCGACGAATACCTGCACGGCCGTACACCCAATCCCTGTGTGATATGCAACTCGACGATAAAATGGGGCAAACTGCTTGAAACAGCAGATGAATTCGGTTGCAACGCAATCGCTACCGGACATTATGCCCGTATCGGCCGGCAGAACGAACGCTATTTTCTGCAAAAAGGAGTGGATGAAGCCAAAGACCAGACGTATTTCCTCTGGAAATTGAGTCAGGAAAACCTGGCCCGGACCCTATTTCCCCTTGGGGAACTCACCAAACCGGAAGTCCGGGCGATCGCATTGAAACACGGGTATGAGAAATTATCGAAGAAAAGCGAAAGCCAGGAAATTTGCTTCATCCCCGACAACGACTACCGGGTTTTCCTAAACCAGCAGGTTGATGATTTCCAGGGCAAATACGGTCCCGGGGATTTCGTCGATACCCAAGGGAATATACTCGGCCGTCACAAAGGTTTTCCCAACTATACCATCGGACAAAGAAAAGGCCTGGGCATAGCACTGGGACACCCCATGTTCGTCGTTGCCATCCACCCCGAAGAAAATAAAGTCGTTCTCGGAACAAAAGAGGAATTACAGGGACAAAGCTGTTACGTAAGCGACATAAATCTTATGAAATATGCCCGGATTCCCGAAGGATTGACCGTTACGGCCAAAATCCGCTACCGCAACGCAGGCAGGCAGGCTTCACTGTTCCATGAAGGGGACAAGCTGCGGGTCGTCTTTCAGGAAACCGTAGACTCCATTACTCCGGGACAAAGTGCTGTATTTTACGAAGGTCAGGATGTTGTCGGAGGAGGTATTATCGATTGATTTCGGATTTACAGTTTAAAATTTTATATGGACTATAACTTCAATACCCGGCTAAAAGGGAATCTTACCCTGACCTCTGATTTCCATGCCAATCAGGCTTTACGGAAAGACAAAACATTATACAAATTCATCTGGGTACAAAACGGGACGATCACCCTTGAAATAGACCATATCGATATCACATTGGGCAAAGATGAGCTTATTTCGCTTACTCCCCTGCACCACATCGAATTTAAAGAAATAAACGGGACCTACCTTACCCTTTTATTCAACAGCAATTTTTACTGTATTTACGGACACGACCAGGAAGTTTCCTGCAACGGATTCCTGTTCAACGGAACCTCCAGCATAATCCGGTTGCAGCTATCGGACCGCCAATCGGCCCTTTTGCATGAGATTACGGACAAACTCGACAACGAATACCAAATCAAGGATAACTTACAGGAAGAAATGCTCCGTATCCTGTTGAAACGTTTCATCATCGCCTGTACCCGTATTGCAAGAGAAAAATTTGCCATCACGACCGATAAGGAAAAAAGCTTCGACATCATCCGTCAGTATTACGTATTGGTAGATCAGCATTTCAAAGAAAAAAAGATGGTGCAGGAATATGCAGACCTGCTGCACCGTTCTCCCAAAACCCTGTCGAATCTTTTCTCGAGCTACAATCTTCCTTCTCCCCTGCGCATCATTCACGAGCGAATCGAAGCCGAAGCCAAACGACTGTTGCTTTACACCGCTAAAAATGCGAAGGAAATTGCCGATATTCTGGGATTTGAAGACTTATCCACATTCAGCCGTTTCTTTAAAAATATAACCGGCGAAAGCATCTCTGACTACCGGAAACGGGAAGTTGGGAAAAATTGACAAATGATCCGGTAAAATTGCCATTTATTCCGAAAGAGAAAACGATCATCTTTGTATCGTAAGTTTAACCTTTAATCTGAATAACATGGTAACACAAGTAAGTAAACTCGTCCACCGCTTTCTCTCATGGGCCGCCTCCAGCCAGAAACTCGGAATCAATCTGATACGTATATCCATTCTGATCATATTTGTCTGGATCGGGGGATTGAAGTTCTGGAATTACGAAGCAGAAGGCATCGTACCTTTCGTAGCCAACAGTCCGTTTATGAATTTCTTTTACAATAAAACCGCTCCGGAATATAAAGAATACAAAATGAAAGAAGGCGAATTCAATGCCGCCAAACAGCAATGGCACAAAGACAATAATACCTACGGCTTTTCACATGGTTTGGGTGTATTGATTATGAGCATCGGCATCCTGGTATTTATAGGTATGTTCTCCCCGAAGGCCGGACTTATCGGAGCCGCCTTAGCTATTATCATGACAATCGGTACGCTTTCCTTTCTGGTAACGACTCCGGAAGTCTGGGTCCCGGACCTCGGAAGCGGGGAACACGGCTTTCCCTTACTTAGCGGGGCAGGGCGACTGGTTATAAAAGACACAGCCATATTGGCAGGGGCCATTGTGCTGCTTGCAGATTCCGCCCAACGCATATTGAAAAAACAAAACTCAAAATAAACGACCATGAAACAGTATGATGCCATCATTATAGGTTTCGGCAAAGGCGGTAAAACACTCGCCGCCGAACTGGCCCGGCACAATTGGCAGGTAGCCGTAATCGAACGCTCTGAAAAAATGTACGGAGGCACTTGTATCAACATCGGTTGTATCCCGACCAAAACATTGGTTCACCAAGCTAAAACCGAAACATACAAACCTGAAATGAGCTTTGAGGAAAAAAAAGAATATTACCGCAAAGCCATTGAAAAAAAGGAAGAAGTCACGACTCTGCTCCGGGATAAAAATTACCATAATTTAGCCGACAACAAAAATATCACGGTTTATACCGGCATCGGTTCCTTTCTTAATGCAGATACGGTATCAGTCGCTATGCCGGACGGAACAACCGAACTGAAAGCCGGCAAAATATTCATCAATACGGGCGCAGAGACAGTCCTTCCCCCCATAAAAGGGATCCTTAACAATCCACTGGTATTCAACAGCACATCCATCATGGAATTGACAGAGCTGCCCCGACGGTTGGCGATCGTCGGCGGAGGTTATATAGGGCTTGAATTCGCTTCCATATACGCCTCCTTCGGATCACAAGTCACGGTTCTGGAAGGTTCTTCCGAGCTGATTCCCCGGGAAGACAGAGACATTGCCGAAGCGGTAAAAGACATTCTGGAAAGCAAAGGCATCCGGTTCGAATTGAATGTCAATGTTCAAAGCATAGAAAATACCGGAGAAACGGCAGAAATCACCTATCGGAATGCCCAATCCGGCCGGGAGCAACAGCTCAAAGCCGAAGCTGTCCTTCTGGCTACCGGCAGGCGTCCCGATACAACCGGATTAAACCTCGAAGCCGCAGGTGTCCGAACGGACGAAAGAGGTGCCATCATCGTCGATGAATATCTGAAAACCACGAATCCAGCAATCCGGGCCATAGGGGATGTAAAAGGAGGTTTACAGTTTACTTATATTTCCCTGGACGACTACCGCATCATCCGGGAAGATTTGTTCGGAGATCACAGCCGGAAACAAAGCGACCGGAATCCGGTAAGCTATTCCGTCTTTATCGATCCTCCTCTTTCCAGAATAGGTATGAGTGAAACCGAAGCCCGGCAACAGGGACTCGATATAACGGTAAAAAAATTAGCCGTAGCCGCTATCCCCCGGATGCTCACCATTAATGAGAACAAAGGCTTGCTAAAGGCGGTCATCCATACTCCGACGGGAAAAATACTCGGATGTACGCTTTTATGCCCGGAATCGAGCGAGATAATCAATAGCGTGGCTTTAGCCATGAAAGCCGGTAAAGATTATACTTTTCTCCGGGATTTTATCTTTACGCATCCGAGTATGAGCGAAGCATTTAACGAATTATTCCATTGAGATAAACACACAGGCCGGCAAGCGTATACTCCTGCAAAAAAGATCTGCGGATTTCAGTTGCCTGCCATTCCTGCTTACTATTGAGGCCCCCGGAAACCGGAGGCCTCAATGGTAAAAATACCGGTGAACTAAAAATTATAACCGGGCACGATAAGTCTTCACTTTCATCCATCCTCCTATCGTCTGGTAATTCATAATAGCCCGGTTTAATTTCTCCGTATCTTTCTGTTCCAAAGGCTCCAGTTCAATATCCTCTCCCGCTCCCTCGATTACCCGGAACTGCTCGGCCCGTTTCACCGGCGATAATATGGTCAGAATACCGTCTTCCCAATATCCCAGGCTTTGATAAGTAGCTACCAATGCCCGCGAAACATAATCCGGATCTAATATATTCTGTCCGTAAAAACGGGACTCGTAAGAGAAATGCAACAGACCGAATAAGGTCGGCATAAGATCGATTTGCGATACCAACGTATTGATTTCTCCGGGTTGTATAAATCCCGGGGCATAAATCATAGCCGGAATATGGTACTTCTCCAGGGGAATCTCTGTCTTTCCGGCACTGGAAGCACAATGGTCCGCCGTAATAACAAAAACCGTATTCTCGAACCAAGGTTGTTTTTTAGCTTCTTCAATAAACCGGCCCAAAGCATAATCGGTATATTTCACACCGCCTTTCCGGGATTTGGAATTTTCAGGAATATCGATTTTCCCGCCGGGATAGGTAAAAGGCCGGTGATTGCTGACCGTCATGATATGTGCAAAAAAAGGTTTTCCCAAAGCAGCATCCTGCCCCAACACCGACAATGCCTTCCGGTACATATCCTCATCACAAACACCCCAGATATTGGAAAAAGTAATTTCCTCCGGTGTAAAACTTTTTTTATCCACAATCTCATAGTCATTCCCCGAAAAGAAGGTTTCCATATTGTCGAAATAACTGTTTCCTCCGTAAAAATATTGTACAGAATATCCCCTTTCCTTCAACACCAACCCCGTTGAAAACAGATTTGCATTATCCGGACGCTTTATGATGCTTTGCCCGGGACTGGGCGGAATACATAAGGTCACAGCTTCCAATCCCCTCACGGTCCGGTTGCCGGCTGCGTACACTTTATTGAACACCAGACTTTCTTCCATCAACTTGTCTATATAGGGAGTAATACCGTCTGTATTACCATAACGGGATAAATAAGAAGCACTCAAACTTTCTACCGTAATCAACACCACATTTTTATGTATTTCCGGTAACGAATCCTTTATCCGGTAAGTATTACAGCGCCCGTCACTACGGTAAAACCTATTCATCATCGCCACAGCCTCATCCGCAGGTAATGTCTGGTAAAATTTATGGTAATCCAGTTCGTTATTCATAAAAGCCGCGTAAAACCGGAAAATCCCATTCGACTGTAACTCATTCACATAAACATTATCCGATGTCTGAAAAACGGTATTAAAATTCAATAGTCCGATTCCGAACAATACGCTTACGCCATATACAACGGTCACTTTCAATTTGGTAAAAAAACAGGGTAACGCACCGAATACCTTCCCGGTTTTCCGTGTCAGTACCCATGTGACAAGTGCAGATACCACAAACAAGGCCGTCATCAACGGTAACATCGGATATGACTCAAAAATATTACCGATCACTTCGGTCGTATATATCAGGTAATCTACCGCTATAAAATTATAACGCACTCCGAATTCGTTCCAGAAATAATACTCGCTCACAGCGTTCAGCAAAATCGCCGTTACGTAAATAAAAACAAGTAAATAATATTCGATCTTTCTCCACGGTTTCCGGAGTACAGGCATGAACAGCCGTAATCCGAAGCTAATGACCTTAAACCCTAAAAATCCGGCAGCGATTTTAGACGCCCCACCACCATATTCATTGAATATGGTATTGAAAAATTTCACATAACAAAACCCCAGGACCAAAGCTCCCCAGATCAAATATCCCCACGGTTTTCCGTATTTCCCTTCCGACCAGAAAATCAGATTCAGCCAGATAAAGAAACAAGCGATAATTCCGACACACAAATCGTTGGCAATCCCCAGAAAGAAGATTTCCAGCCATCCCACCAAAGGAAAAGCGACTTCCGTCTGATCATTAAACAACAATACAATCCGCAATACAAAACCGACAAGTACAGATAACCCGATTAATTTACCACATGTCGCAATAAATAAATCTTTTACACTGTTTTTTCTCATTTCACAAATCCATTAAATACGCTAAAAATTAACACAACCTTTCAATATCCTCATTATCTTTTATAAGAAGAAATCCCCCATAATAAATAAGTCAAGAGACCTATAAATTTTACAATGGCTACAAAAATAGTAATTTTCTACTCTGCATAAACGATAACTGTCAGAAATATAATCAAATATAAATATCAGGCCGGTTTTACAACACTGCGCCCCAGCCACACCGACAGAATTCCCAATGCAATACTCAACACAAAATAAGCCGTAAAATACCCCCATTGCTTGTTTTGTATCAACAAAAACATCTCATTCGAAAAAGAAGAAAACGTCGTAAAACCGCCGCAAAAACCGGTGATCAGAAAAATACTCATCTGAGCGGAAAACAAATGCATCTTTTCTGCCATACCGAAAAAAACACCGATCAGAAAACTACCGATTATATTTACAATAAAAGTGCCCCAGGGAAAAGGAAGTGAAAAAATATGATGCACCAACTTCCCTATCAGATATCGGCAGCACGAACCGATAAAGCCACCGGTCCCTACGATTAACATTGTCTTAAACATCTTTTCTTAAATCAGTATTGCATAAATCAAGGCAAAATTACACGAAAAGAATAAGAAAGACAGGATTTTCAAAGAAAGTTATAAGCAAACACCGAATTTCAGATCGTAAATTTCAGATTATCCGGACACCCGTTCCGTTATCAATTTTTTTAATCTGAAATCTACAATCTGAAATCTACAATCTAAAATTTAAAATCTAAAATCTATATGATCTATGGTCAGGCAGGTTTCACCAGGCTGCGCCCCAACCATACCAATAAAATACCCAATACGATACTCAATACCAGATAGGTTGAAAAATATCCCCAATGCTTATTTTGCAACAACAAAAACATATCGTCGGCAAAAGAAGAAAAAGTGGTAAAACCGCCGCAAAATCCGGTAATCAGAAATATATTCATATTGGTCGATATCAAATGAGCTTTCTCGGCCATTCCGAAGAAAATACCGATAACAAAGCTACCGATGATATTCACGGCAAAAGTGCCCCAGGGAAAGGGAGAAGAAAAGATGTAATGGGCCAACTTCCCCACTAAATAACGCAGGCAGGTACCGATAAAACCACCTGCTCCGGCAATAAGCATAGCTTTAAACATAGTTCTGAAATTTATAGATTAGTAATATTGTTTCTGAATGCTAAGAATCATCCGGGTTTTACGGAGTTCCCCCAGGCAGAGTTTTAAAAACCAGAGGTCCGGCGATCATTGTAACTACTCCTCCCAGAATGAGCACGCCGATGGCAACCATCAGCACCAGTTGCCCACCTCCCAAACTCAATAAAGGCGGAATAATAAAAGTAGCGATGATAGCCCCCAGCTTCCCCAAAGCCGAAGCAATCCCCTCGCCGCTGGCTCGTTCCTGAAGCGTATAAATCCGGCTGGGTAATTCGAACGTAGAAAGATGAGGACCGGCATTTAACGCCAGTTCAAACAACAAAAAGCCTCCTAACGTCACGCTTACCGGAGCCTGATAAACATATCCCAAAAGCGTAATCAGCAAACCGGCTGCACAGATAAAAAAACCCCAGGCTTGGGTACGTATCAGATTTAACCGTCTTACAATCGTCAGGCCGGCAACAAACCCCAGCAGAACAAAAATGTTAATGTAAAACGTAAAACGAAGCGATTCCACCACCCGGGGAAGGGCATTCTCTCCCTCGGGAATCAAGCCCAGGGTTAGCAGCAGAATAGGTGTAAAAATTCCGATTCCATACACCCCCATACCTTCGCATCCCCAAGGAATTCCACTGAGTACTACCCGCTTGATATTACCCCGGGCAAAGATATCCCGGTGGGAAGCTTTCGGTTGTGCCGCCTGATCTTTCTTACCGGCCAGCTCCCCGATATAAACATCCTGTCCCAGAAAATGCTTGATATTTTTCTCGGCTTCCTGTACCTTACCGTGAAGAGCCAGCCATTCGGGACTTTCCACAAACCAAAAACGGGCCATAAAGGTTATTGCGGCAAACAACGTCAAAAACAGAAATAAACGGTTCCAGATATCCGGGTTTGCGGAAATTTTCAAAACATACCAGGCCACCAGAATCATCAGGATATTTCCCAATCCCGAAGTAGCTTTAGAGACTCCCAGCATCGTACGGCGCCATTTTTTAGGCATAATTTCCGAAACATACGAAGGATCGAGTGCATAAGCACCACCGATGGCAAAGCCGATCGTGAACAAACAAATCGTCAGAACGGAAATCGAATGGCTGAAATAAATCCATAGAGAAGCACCGGCAATCATAACCGGACAGAGCCGGAAAAAAAATAAATACCCGTATTTATCACTAAGACGGCCGAAAAATAAAGACCCTAGCATGATCCCGATCAACCCCGACGCAAAAATAAACCCCTGCAACCAGGAAGACAATTCCGGATGATGTGTTATGGCAATCAACGGGGCGATAACACCTACCAGTATGGCCAAAGCTCCCCCGAAAAACTGTCCGGCAGAAGCGATGATTAAAATAAGGATATGCCTTCGGCGTAAGGGCATAGTATCCATATTGTATTTCGGCGTTTGACTTTCAACCATATTCATTTTTGATTTAGGATTTACGATTTATGATTTACGATTGACCGTTTTGCAAAGTATAAGCCGATTGTAAATCATAAACCGTAAACTACTTTATCCTTGCTGCAATATCTTTTTATCCAGATTCAGGTGTGGCAATAAGAACAACCAGGTAGCCACGCAGAACGGACCGGTTAACGTCGGAATTCCCAAGGGAGAAAAGAAAGTATCCATCCCCGCCTGAATAAATACGGTAGCAAAAATTCCCAATAAACTCCATATAGCTGTCCGCCAGTTGACCTGATAGAAGGTAATTCCGAGAGCTATACCGGTCAGGACAGGACTGAAGCCAAACAATCCATTGGCAATATCTCCTCCGTTACACTGATACAAGATGGCAACGGCCAAAGCCAAAGCAGAAGCAATGGCGGCCCAGATAGCGGCCCAATAATTACTGATAGCCAAACCGATCAGGAAAAGCAGACCGGTTACCCAGGAATTCACCAGAAAAACCTGACTGATTCCCCTCAGCCAATAAATAACCAGACTTCCGAATCCGGTATCGAATGCAGAAGAAAAATTCCCGGGAAGTTCCGGTGCCCCCAGACCGGAATCCGGCAAACCGTGCATAATACGGGCAGCCATCAATATAAACCAGGTGGTAAGCACAAAAGGAAAGGTAAACGAACTTACTTTATAGGGAGCCAGCAAATGATTCAATCCTACCATCACCCAGGTGGTCATAGAGGAAAAAACAACAATTGCCAACCACATCAAGGGTACATTCCCCAGAAAAGTCGGCAAAGCACATCCTACCAATACGCCGTTGAATCCCCACAAGCCCGCGGTTCCTTTCTCCGCCGGATACTTCAAAAGATAGCCGGTAATGGTGGACATAAATACACCTACCAAAGCTCCCCAGGCCACAGCCGGATTACCGGTTGCATAAGAGCCGTAAAAAATCCCGGCCAAAAAGAACAATCCCGTCCAGGCATTATCCTGAAACATTACCTGTCCTGTCCCTCTGCACAGGATTTTCCAAAATCCAAAAGAAAACACTTTTGGCAAAGTCACTGTTTGCGTTTCCATAGTTTACAACATTTTACTTTCACTTCTCGTTTTTCACCCTGGTTCGGTTACCTCCAGGCAAACTCTTCAGGCAAAGGTTTCCCCTTAACCTGCATCCTTACCACCGAACAAAACTGCCGGATAGCGTTTTTTACCGGAGGCGTTTCCATCCCCAATACCTTAAATATCAATCCGCAACGATTCGGCAAATAACTGATGCCGACAGCTAATCTTTGCTGATTATCAATAAAAACTTTTGTCTTCTCATAAATTTCCGCAGCCTCTTTTTCCGGAGTCAATACAATAACATTCGCAAATACATCGTAATGATGCATTGTCCCGATGCCCCGAACCGGATGTTTTTGCGGCTCGGTCACCAATTTCTCGCGGAACAGGGGAGTACCGTCGGGCCGGTGAGCCCGCGTACAAACCGAAAGCAAATCATATTCGAACAATTCCCCTTCACCGTAATACTTCCGCCCACCGGTATAAATCTCCGAATAAAATAATGTCGCAGACGGATGGATTTCTATATCCGTATCCGTAACATAACGACTGTGGCGGCAGGGGATCGTTTGCTCCGGCATATATTCCAAATAGGCATTTTCTTCCAAAACAAACGTCTGCTTCAAAGCCGAAAAATTATAAATCATCTCGGCAATCTTCGTGGCTGCCCCCGTAGAAATATAAGCATAAGCATCCTTGCGGACGGTAAACCGGTTTTCGTACCGGTCTCCGTCCACATTCGGCCCTCCTGCCGACAAGATGTATACACAGGGCATTTCGGGCATTCCCTCATCAAAATACAACTCCTGCTGTACGATGAGAGGAGCGCGTCTGTCCCAATGCCTCATGATGGACTTCTTGTCCTTATCCAATTCAAACACCAGATCCAGC
The DNA here is from genome assembly GCF_900091655.1 of Culturomica massiliensis. NCBI lineage: Bacteria > Pseudomonadati > Bacteroidota > Bacteroidia > Bacteroidales > Odoribacteraceae > Culturomica > Culturomica massiliensis. The sequence goes on along the minus strand of NZ_LT594621.1, from coordinate 3,945,550 downwards.
AAGCCGAATTTTCCCGGCGCCCCCATCCGCATGGCTTTGGTAGGGGTCAGATAAGAACTTACTTCCCGACATTTTGCATAATCGTTCATACCTTCATTTCCTCCACTTCTTTTTTCGAAACACGGTCGAAAAGTGCCATATCCCGGATCAGAGCAACCAGTTCCTTAATCCCCTCACCGGTCATACAATTGGTAAAAACAAACGGTTTGCCCGGCCGCATCAGCTCCGAATCCCTGCGCATCACTTCCAGGTCAGCGTGTACATAAGGAGCAAGGTCCGTTTTATTGATCACCAGAATATCCGAATAAGAAATACCGGGGCCGTCCTTACGCGGAATCTTATCGCCGGCAGCAACATCGATGACATAAATAAAAAAGTCTACCAATGCCGGACTAAATGTCAATGTCAGGTTATCCCCGCCCGACTCGATCAATACGACGTCGCTATCCGGAAACTTAGCTTCCATTTCTTCTACGGCAGCAATATTCATCGAGGGATCTTCCCGGACAGCCGTATGCGGACAAGCCCCTGTCTCAACGCCGATAATCCGCTCTTCGGCCAGATATCCTTTCAGCATTTTCCGGACGTGTTTAGCGTCCTCTGTGGTAACTATATCGTTGGTAATAATTAAAACCTGCAATCCTAATTTCAAAAAATAAGGGGTAATGGCTTCTATCAGGGCTGTTTTACCGGATCCTACCGGGCCACCGACACCAATTCTGCATGTATTGCTCATAAATTCAGTTTTTAAGATTTTAAGTAAGCTAAAAATTATAATGACACATTTAAAAACTTTAATCACCTCTGTTCAAGACAGAATAAAGCCATTAAACAAGTCAACAGACTCAGTTCATAAACATTCTCATCTTTCCTTTCTCATGTAACGAAGCGACGATATCCATTTCAGGAGCAAAAGCCTGCATATCTTCGAAATTCAGTTCCTTCACGATCCTGAAATCGGCGGCAGCCTCCGTACAAAGCCGGTAAAGAATGCTTTGTGTTTCATAATGAGATACTTTTACACAACGCAAAGCTGCATTAAGTATCATATTGATGGCTCCGTATTCGATGGCCACAAACAAATCCGCTTCGGTTAAACCGTTTTGCTGGAAATAAATGGCCTGAGCCACCGGATAAGTGCCCGGCGTCTTTTCCTCGCGGATATCTTCCAACCAATCGCTCATCAACCGGTTACCGGCAATCTGCGTACAGATTTCCGCCATTTTTTTCCCCATACGGGTAAGCATCAGGCGCGCCTCCGCATTCATCTTGCATAAAATAATCTGGCGGTCGGCTTCCCGTATCATCTCGTAATTGCCGCTGGCCGCCGCCCGGTAAGCAATCAGAGCAGCAATGGCATCGCTGTAAATTGTCTGCCGGAGAGCCGTACGGGTATATTCTTCCAGACTCGGTGCGTCATATACAATTCCTTCAAATGCCGCAGTCTCCAATCCGTTTGAAAACGAAAATGTACCGACCGGGAAAGCAGAATCCGAAAATTCCAGAAGACGCATCAATCGGGTGATCTCATCTGTCATAACGTAATATTTTCAAGGTAAGATTTCAGTAGTTTGAGTGTATGATTTAATTTTTGTGCATATACCGGGAAGCATCTTGTTCCGGATGTACATGCCCGTGATCGTGCCCGTGGTCATGGCTATGCTCATGATCATGGGTAATCCCGTGGTCATGGACGTGCTCGTGGTGATGGGTAATATCTTGTGAACTCCCGCCGAAAAGCTTCCGGATTTCGTGCGGTGCCAGAAAAGGAATCACTTCCAGGCCGGATTGAAATTCATAGGTAATATCTTCAAAATGGTGAGTATCCATCACACTGGTCATTACTTTTTTATCTACCGTCAACGGTATATATAAAGTCGTCCCCTTCACTATTGCCGGCCAATGCTGATTCCCGATGGCATGTCCCAATTCGACGCAGAAACGTATGATCTCTTCCGGATTTTTTCGTACAATTTGTTGCAAATCAACGACCATCACCGGTTTCAATTCGATACGGATCACAACCGCTTTGTTTTGTGCGGCGTCATATTCGAGGATATCACCGTTTTCTATCTGACTGTGACGTTTCAACGCCACGGCATAGTCCGTTCCATCCGTACCTTTGGCAATAAAGCGGCTCTTTTGAGCAGTCCACTGATCCAGATTCAGATACTCGATTTTAGCGTTTTTTAATTTCTCTACCCAGGTAGAGTCGGTTGTCATATTTCCAATGACCTCAGAAAATATTTTCATAAAAGGTATCTTAAAGAAGAAGGGGCCCAAAAACCGGAAAAGTCAGTCTATAAAGTCCCAAAGCCGGGTTCCGATACTCCCGAAAGAGCATTGCCTGACTTGAAGGACCTTATAGACCTGTTCAGAAGATTTCCGTTTGAACCGGGCGCAACTTCATCAATGGATAAATAAATTAACTAAACCAGTAAAGTTGCCCCAGAGAGAATTTCTGTGCCGGTTTGACGTAAGCTTGCTGTCCGTCAATGAACACTTCAAAAGTCTCGGGATTAACGTCGATCTTCGGCATATTTCCATTATACACCATATGCGGTTTGCCGATCTGACGACAACCGTGTACCGGATAAACGATGCGTTGTAAACCGTATTTTTCTTTGATACCTGCATCATGAGCGACACGGGACACGAAAGAAATACAGCTCTTCGGCATGGCTGATCCGAAACTACCGTACATCGGGCGATAATAAACCGGCTGCGGCGTCGGTAAAGAGGCATTCGGGTCTCCCATATTAGCCCAGTTGATCATTCCCCCTTTAATCACTAATTTCGGTTTGGTTCCGAAGAAAGCCGGTTCCCATAAAACGAGATCGGCCATCTTACCTTTCTCGATAGAACCCAATACTTCAGAAAATCCGTAAGTAATGGCAGGATTGATCGTCAATTTGGCCAGATAACGCAATACACGGAAATTATCATTTTCAGCAGAATCTTCCGCCAATTTACCTCTCACCTGTTTCATATAGCTGGCCATCTGGAAGGCACGCATAAAGTTTTCACCCACACGCCCCATCGCCTGAGAGTCAGAAGAAACCATAGAGATCACGCCCAAATCGTGTAATATGTTCTCTGCAGCCTGAGTTTCCGGACGAACACGGCTCTCGGCAAAAGCTACGTCAGAAGGGATTTTCGGATTCAGATTGTGACATACCATAATCATGTCGAACAACTCGGCCTGCGAATTGATACCGAACGGCAAAGTCGGGTTGGTAGAGGAAGGCAGCACATTGGCCAATGAAGCCACCTTCAACAAGTCGGGGGCATGTCCGCCACCGGCACCCTCCGTATGATAAGTATGAATGGTACGTCCGTCGATGGCGGCAATCGTATCTTCCACATAACCGCCTTCATTCAGGGTATCCGTATGAATGGCCACCTGTACGTCGAATTCATCGGCTACGCCCATGGTTGCCCGGATAGCGGCAGGGGTACTTCCCCAGTCCTCATGGATCTTGAAACCACAGGCACCGGCCATCATCTGTTCCACCAAAGGCTTACGGACAGAGCAGTTTCCTTTCCCCAAAAAACCGTAATTTACAGGTAATCCGTCAATCGCCTGCAACATCCGTTTCATATTCCAGGTACCGGAAGTAATCGTCGTACCGTTCGTACCGTCAGTCGGACCGACGCCACCGCCCACCAGGGTCGTCACCCCGTTACTCAAACAATGGTAGGCCTGTTGGGGTGCAATCATATGCACATGCCCGTCGATAGCCGCCGCCGTCAAAATCAGGTGTTCGCCCGAAATGGCATCGGTAGCGGCACCCGTCACCAATTCAGGAGTCACACCTTTCATGGTATTCGGATTACCGGCTTTTCCGACACCGGCAATTTTCCCGTCTTTAATTCCGACATCGGCTTTAATAACTCCCAGTATCGGGTCGATAATCGTCACATTGGTAATCACCAGATCGAGTGTACCTCCTTCGGCTGTCGTCGTATTTGCCAATCCCATCCCGTCACGCAGCGTCTTACCGCCTCCGTAAACTATCTCATCCCCGTATACACACAGGTCTTTTGTAATCTCTACATACAGATCGGTATCTCCCAAACGGATTTTATCACCTACAGTAGGGCCGTAAAGGTCGTTATATTGTTGTCTTGATATTGTTGCCATAATTATTTCTTTTTTTGATTCTTTTTCTGAAGATCAGCTTCAGCGGCTGCTTCATCTATGATTTTAAAACCCAAATTTTTTGCATTCTCGATCGCCAGTATCCGTTTCGGGAAATAGGTCGGTGCATCTTCATCACCTGTAAAGCCCTGTACCAAACCGTTGAATCCCATCACATACTGCTTTCCGGAATAAGCAACAACTTCTACCTCTTTCTCTTCGCCCGGCTCAAACCGGACAGCCGTCGTTGCCGGTATGTTCAAATGACATCCGAATGCTTTCCCCCGGTCGAACTCCAGATAACGGTTTACTTCAAAAAAATGGAAATGCGAGCCTACCTGGATCGGACGATCACCGGTATTATGAACGACCAGTTTCGCAGTATACCGCCCTTCATTATACGTGATAGGGTCTGCACTCAATATTTCTCCTCCGACGCCTACATGCTGCTTCGGAGTAAAACCCGGTGTAATCGGTGCCTGTTTCGGAGCACCCGCTTTACTCATATCTGCCATAATCTTTGTTATTTAATAGGTTGATGAATACTTACCAAACGGCTGCCGTCGGTAAAAACTGCTTCGACCTGAATCAGAGAGATCATGTCAGCCACTCCCTCCATCACATCGTCTTTTGTCAATACTTTCGTGGAATCGGTCATAACCTGTTCCAATGTTTTTCCTTCACGGGCACCTTCTAAGGCCGCAGAACTGATGTAAGCGACAGCTTCGGGATAATTCAGCTTCAACCCTTTTTCTTTGCGCCGTGCAGCGATTGCTCCTAACGATAACAGCATTAGCTTGTCAATCTCCTTTGGTGTTAAATGCATAGTTTTCGGTTTTAATAGTTAAAAAATAATTTTTCCAGCAACGAAAGGAATTTATTTCCCTCCGACTTTAACACGAGAACTACGCTGAAAAACGAAAGTTGTTACAAATCCGGCCGGATTATTAACTTATTTATACTACGTTAACCTAAGAATTATCAGGGAAAACATCCGCTACTCCGATTCATAAAATACCTACCGATAGAAAACCGCTTGCAAATAGTAAAACATTGAGAAAATACATTCAATTAAATATCCGGAATCATTCTCCGGATTTATGACCGTTTCATCCGAAATCCCCTGTAATTTGAAACAAACGGATAGGCAATCCGTTACAAGCAAAATAAACGAAACGAAAAGCAAATGGACAAAAAAACACAACAGCATATCCGGTATCTGTTGAAAACACCGGGTATCTACCTATCGGAACACGGGACTTTCCTGTCTGGCAACATTGCCAGGGGAGGCGTGATAGAAACTATCAGCAGGAAAGCCATCTCGCCTCTCGCATCGCAGATCACCCTGCACGACAAGCGCTGTATATTTTTTCCTTGCTATCCTACTCTCGCCATCCCCCGGAACAACGCATTCCTTTATCAAAGCGATCCGACAAAGACTCCGTTTCTATTTTCGTACCGGCCCAAACCTACCGGTAAATCCCCTTTTACCTCCCCGGGAAATCTCCCGAGGCCGGTACAGATAATTCCCTGGAGCCGATTCGACCGTTCCTTTTGAAGTAAATAAATAACATTGCCGGAAGCCCGAAATGTAATGTCGATATACATTGTAAATTTCAGATTGTAAATTTTAAATTATCTGGCAACCTGATTTGTCGTCAGATTCTTTTCATCTAAAATCTGCAATTAAAACGTTCGCCTCCCGACACAATCCAAATATGCAATGAAATATACAGCCATTATTATATGGCTGACGTTATGGGTTTGCCATAATGCCAGCTACGGACAGGAGCAGAAAGCAGACACAGCCCTGGTATTACAGGAAGCAGTCGTTACCGGAAACCGTACTCTGGTGAACCGGAACAACGTCCCGATGAACATCACCGTCGTCGGACGTAATGAAATTGAAAACAGCAGCGAATCGGCCCTTTTACCGGTACTTTCCGAACGGGTGCCCGGTCTGTTCGTTTCCGAACGGGGTATCACCGGATTCGGTGTAGCCAGCGGAGCAGCCGGAGGTATCTCGATCCGCGGCATAGGCGGATCTCCCAACACCCAAATGCTGGTACTCATCGACGGCCATCCTCAATTTATGGGATTAATGGGACATCCCCTCCCCGACGCCTATGTCGCCTCCGATGTCGAGCGTGTGGAGGTTGTTAGAGGTCCCGCCTCTATTCTTTACGGTACCAATGCGATGGGAGGCGTTATCAATATCATCACGCGCAAACAAAACCGGGAAGGTTTTTCACTGAATGCCCGGGCCATGGGAGGAAGTTACAACACCCAGAAATACATGGCCAATATCGGAGGCCGTAAAGGTCGTGTAGATGCCTATGCCTCCGTCAACCACGACCGGACAGACGGCGATCGGGAAAACTCGAAATTCCATATTACCAATGGATTTGCCAACGCAGGATTACGCCTCTCCGAACACTTCCGGTTTCGCGCCGATATCAGCGTCGCCGGCTATGTAGCGGAAAATCCGGGCATGATCACGAAACCCATGTTCGACAACACAGTAGATGTCCTCCGGGGAATGACTTCGGCATCCCTTGAGAATGAATTCCGGCACCTGAACGGAGCCCTGGCTTTTTTCTACAATTGGGGCGATCACAATATCAACGACGGATACACCACCGGCGGCAAACCGCTGGACTACCGCTACCGCTCACGCGACAACGCCTATGGACTACTCTTCTACCAAATCGTAAGACCCTGGCAAGGGAATATGGTTACACTCGGTTTCGATTATAAATCATATGGCGGTAAAGCCTGGAACCGCTTTCTGAATCACGCCCCCGATAAAATCATGGTCGATACCTCCTCCTACGATCTGGGCGGATATGCCATCATGCAACAAAATCTTTTCAAGGATCGGCTGACGTTAAATGCCGGAGGCCGCCTAGAGCACAATAAATCTTACGGCAACAAATGGATTCCGCAAATCGGATTAGCTATACGTCCTACCGAAAATTTCGTCATCAAATCCAGTTTTTCCAAAGGATTCCGCAACCCGACCATCCGCGAAATGTTTATGTGGGCACCTGCCAATCCCAACCTGAAACCGGAAGAGATGACCAATTATGAAGTAGTACTGGAACATTATCTTTTCAAACGCAGCCTTTACCTGGAAGTTTCCGGCTTTATTGCCGACGGGAAGAACCTGATTCAAACCCAAATCATCAACAACAAACCCATGAATGTCAATACAGGCAGCTTCAAAAACAAAGGGATTGAAGTAGCAATGCAAGCCGACCTTTCCGGTAAATTCAGCCTTAGCGGAAACTATTCATGGCTTTATATGAAAATCCCGGTATTGAATGCTCCTGAACGCCAGCTTTACGTCAATGCCAACTTCCATACCCCCAAGTGGCAGGTTAACATCGGCTATCAATACATCAACGGCTTATATCTGGTCACCGGGAAAAATGCCAGACAGGAAGACTATGGCCTGCTGAATGCCAAGGTATCCTACAAACTGTTCCCGGCAATGACGATCTTTGCCAAAGGGGAAAACCTCACCCGGGAAAAATACCAGATATTAGACGGCTATCCTATGCCCGGAGCCATCTTCTTCGGAGGTTTGCATTTATCCATTAACCGTTAAAATCCGAATCATGAGACATAAGCTATTTTTATTGGGAATCATCTTATCACTCACGCTTACCGCATTCGCCCATTCCGGGAAACCCCGTATGTACGCAATTGTCGATACCGACTGTGCTGCCGATGATTTACGTACCCTCTGCATGTTGCTGGGGGACCATGACATCGAAATACTGGCGATCACCACCTCGGAAGGTGCCCTTACACCGCAACAGGGATACCGGAAAGTAAAAGCCCTCCTGAATGATTTTTACCATCAGGGAATTCCGGTCGCCCCAGGCAGGGAAGTACATGCCCCTGCTCCCGAATGGCGGCATATTGCCCGGGCAATTCCGTGGGGAGACAGTGTGCCCGCCGATATGCCCGAACTGACAGCCGAAGAATTGCTGATAAGAACCATCGGGAACGAAAAGAAACCGGTAACCCTGATATGCCTAGGGGCACTGACGAATATCAGTGACGCCCTGACAACCGATCCCCGTCTGAAAGAAAAAATCGAACGCCTGGTTTGGTATAACAGCGGCGCCAGTCCCATAAGCGGAATAAATTATGAAACGGACCCGGAAGCTGCCCGGAAAGTCATGGACAGCGGGATCAACATGCTGCTCGTCTCCTCTGCCGATCAGGCATCGGCGCCGGTAGACAGGCAATTCCTCACCGAGCTGGGTTATCTCCAAAATTCCCGGTATGCTCAGAAAGTCGCCGAAACACACGCCATTCCTCCGCTCCGGGAATTAATACGGGACGAACACCTCCGCATCTGGGACGAACTGACCGTACTGGCACTCAATTCACCGCAACTTTTCAACAAAGACAGCCTTTCTCCCGCAATCGAATGGTACAGCATAGACGTTCCCCGGAAAATACGCCCCATCGAACAGCAAATACTGGCTGTTTATCAGGGACCAGAAAACACCGAAGGAAAAGTATTCTACCATTTCCCCCTCGATGAAGGTTATTATATCCGCGACATTATGCCGATTATCGGACGGGCCGTTCAACGTTACGGATTAAGTGAATTCCGGGCTGCCGTTCTGACCAACGAATTACACGGACATCTCGGTATATTCGCCACCGTCGGCGTGAAAATGGGAATTCGGGCCCGGGAATATTTCGATATCGGCGTCGACGACATGCACGTCACCACTTATGCCGGTAACCGGCCCCCGGTAAGTTGCCTCAATGACGGCCTGCAAGTCAGTACCGGAGGCACTCTCGGACACGGACTGATTACAGTTGCCGAAGTAAAAGCCGGCGACACACGACCGGAGGCCACCTTTACATTCAAGAATAAAAAAGTCACCCTCCGGCTGAAACCCGAATACGAACGCCGTGTACGGGAAGACCTGAAAAAAGGGGTCGAAACCTACGGAGCGGATACAGAAGCCAATTGGCAATATGTCCGTGCTCTGGCCATACAATACTGGCTCGACTGGGACCGCCACGAGATTTTCGATATCCTTTGAAACACCTTCAATAAAGTCACGCTTGCGCTTTTACCGCTTCTGAATAGCAAATTCAAGCGTTATCGGAATTTATTTATTATTCATAAAACCGAGTGAAATGCAACTAAAATACAGCCTTATAACAACTCTATCTGCCCTGCTTTTATCAGGACTCTATCTTGGGACATACGCCCGCACCGAAACGGTCGATACAACCCTGGTCCTGCATGAAGTCGTCGTAACGGGTTCCCGCACAGAACGTCCGGTGACCCAAAGTCCGGGAAGTATCAGTATCGTCAGCCCTGTACTTCTCCGGAATACGCCGGCACAAAGTGTCGACGACATCCTGACGATGATCTCCGGTGTCAATACCACCCGTTCGGACGGTATCAGTAATATGCACACCAATGTCAGTATCCGCGGACTTGCCGGAGACGAGCAAGGACGTACCTTAGTACTTTTCGACGGCATTCCGATCAATACGTCCGATGAAGGAGGCGTCAACTGGAACAGTCTCCACATGGACAACATCCAGCGGATCGAAGTATTCAAAGGTCCCGGCTCCTCGCTCTACGGCAATAACGCTATGGGAGGAGTCATCAACATCATCAGCAAAAAACCGTTCTCCCCGTTCTCTGTCAATGCCTCCGGGAGTTACGGCTCCCTGAACACCTGGAAAACCAATCTGGGTATTTCAAGCCGGGTCAATGACAAGTTTTCCGTTTTCCTTTCCGGCTATTACAACAAAAGCGACGGTTTTAACAATGTCCCCGACAGCCTGCGGACCAACCCGGACTACAGCGTAGCCCGCTTTGTAAAAGAAGGCGGCTTATACGCCAAAATCTTATACAGTCCTACCGCACTCTTCAACATCGATCTGGCCTATGACCTTTACAAAGACAAACGGGGAGAAGGTGAAAAAATCCAAGCTCCGGACGGGGAATACCGTCACTTCAACCACCACAGGGTACAAGGCCGCTTCTACGGTGAAAAAGGTAAATTTTCCTACAACGCAGCTCTTTACTTCCAACGCCAGGACTATTTCAAACTCGACGAACGGATGAAAAACTCGGATTACCAGCGATTCGATGTCAAATCCCACCGTGACGACTGGGGTGCCATCATGCACCTCAGACTGTCCGGTAAATTCAACGACCTGGTCATAGGCAGCGAATTCAAAAACGGCAGCATCGACGGCGGTGACCATTATGTTACCTCTCCCGATAAGGTACTCAACCGGGGTACAATCCGTATCATCTCCGTATTTGCACAAGACGAACTGAGTCTTCTGAACAAGAAAATCTGGTTACAAATGGCTTTACGCTACGACAATGCTTATTTTCACAAAGGCTGGTTCGAGGCCATCGGCGAAAATGTCTCCGACTTTAACACCTACAACGGGAAATTGAAAAACAACCGTTGGGAACATTTCTCCCCCCGGATAGCCTTACGCTATAACCCAACCGAAACCATATCCGCTTACATTTCTTATTCCCAGGGATTCCGGGCTTCCATTTTGGACGATCTCTGCCGTTCGGGATGGATGTGGGTCGGCCCTAAAATTGCCAACCCCGACCTCGGACCCGAACAGATCGATAATTACGAAATCGGCGGAACCTTCCGGCTCACCGGCACCCTGTCCTTCTCCCCTTCATTTTATTACGCCAAAGGAAAAGATTTCCTGTATTATGTCGCCACCGGAGAAAAAATGTGGGGCAAACGGGACATTTTCCAACGCCGGAATATCTCCAAAGTGGATGTCAAGGGAATAGAAGCCGACTTAAACTACACTCCTGTCAACAACCTGAAAATCAACCTCAATTATTCATACAACGACGCTAAAATCAAAGATTTCAAAGAGCAGCCCGAATTAAACGACAAACTGTTGACATATGCCCCTAAACACCAGGTCAAAGGCTATATTCTCTGGACGGGCGGTATTGTCGATGCCATGTTTCGCGGACGCTATAAATCCAAACAATATACCTCCGAAGACAACTCCACTGCCATTAAGGGATTTGCGATATGGGATGCCCAGCTATCCAAATGGCTTTTCCGCCACCGTCTGTACGTCAGCGGGGAGATCATCAATATATTCAACAACCGGCACATGAACACCAAAGAGTATATGTCTGCCGGCAGACTGATGAATATCAAGCTGGCTGTCAATATAAACCGGTAAATGCAATAACCGGAAATCCGGAAATCTGAAAATAACCTCCCAGCACCGATAACCGGTTTATATTCACATTTCCGGATTTTCATTCAAACCGATACAATGAAAATATACTGTTACATTCTTTGCGTACTGCTTTGCGGTTCCTGCGGTACACGGCCCGATAAACACCCAAATACCGGCCGGGTCATTACCGATGCACTGCAAAGGGAAGTTGTCCTGCCCGATTCCATTCAAAGAATCGTCTGTATCCGGGCTTCGGCGATCCGTCTGGTCACCTATGCCGGAGGAGCCCCTTTTATCTGTGGAGTTGAAGAGCAGGAAACCCGGGACAACTGCTTCACCCACCTGTTCGCCCACCCGGAATTGAGACAAAAACCGATCATCGGCCCATCTATGGGAGGCGATCCGGAACTGATTATGGCCGCCCGGCCGGATGTAATCTTTATGTCGACCACAACGGCCGGAGATGCCGATGCCTTACAGCAACGTACCGGAATACCTGTATTTACGATAGAGTACGGAGACATCGGCCGCAACCGGCAAACATTTTACAACTCTTTGCGCTCCATAGGCGAAGTGTTGGGCACCACCCGGCAAGTAGACAGCCTGATCCGCTATACCGATCGTCAGATTGCCGAACTGGGGCAACGGGCACAATCTTCCGGCAAATCCCCCCGTATTTATGTCGGAGGCATTTCCTACAAAGGACAAAAAGGCATTACGTCCACCGATCCTTACTATGCCGCATTCGATTTTTTAAAAACCGATAATGTAGCCTCCGTAATCGACTCAGCCTACATATCTCCCATCACAGGAACGTATATCGACTGGGAACAGCTGGCAGACTGGAATCCGCAGGTAATTTTCGTCGATACCGACGGCTGGCCGCTCGTGCAGGAAGACTTTAAAACACGTAAAAGCCTGAACCGGTTGTTAACGGCTTACCGGGACCGGCAAATCTATACCCTGTGGCCGTACAACAACAACCACACCAACTTCGAGGTAATGCTCATCAATGCCTGGAATGCCGGTAAAGTGCTTTTTCCGGAACAATTTACCGATATTGACGTAACAGACAAAGCAAACGAAATTCTGACCATGTTCGTCGGTAGCCCCGTAGCAGACAGCCTTGTCCGGAATTGGGGCGACTACCGAAACGTATTCGGTACAGAAAAGAACACGTTGAATGATATGACAGATCTTTGATCCGCCGAATCGGAAAGAACTGTGGGTTCTTCAATCGGAAATCAAAATAAAACCTGTATTTACCAGAGCCTATGGACAATGAAATTTTAATACAATACAAAAAATACCGGATCCGCAACGCACGCTTTATCGTTATCCTGCTGGTGCTGCTGGCCGCCATCGCCCTGATCGCCCTGATCGCCGGCTCTCACCAGATCGGCTGGTCCGATTTATGGGCCTTGGTAAGAGGCGAAGGTATCGAAATGAACCGGCAGATCATTCTCAACATCCGCCTCCCCAGAATCCTGGCGACAATTGTCACCGGCATCATCCTGTCCATATCCGGAGCAATCATGCAGATTCTGTTACGCAACCCCCTGGCCTCTCCTTACACTCTGGGAATATCCAATGCCGCCGCTTTCGGAGCCTCCTTCGGAATTGTTTTTCTGGGGGCCGGAACGGGCATCGCCCGTTCATCCGACCTCTTTATGATCACCAATCCCTACATTGTCACAATCTCCGCTTTTCTGGGAAGCCTGCTGGGATTGGCCATAATCCTGCTCATCATCAAAATCAGACAAGCCTCCGTCGAAACGATCATCCTTTCGGGAGTCATCATCAATTCGCTTTTCGGCGCCGGTATTGCCGTCATGCAATATGTTGCCAACAACGTTCAACTGGCCTCCATCGTCTTCTGGAACTTCGGCGACCTGGGACGCAGCGATTGGAGCAAACTGGTTTTCCTGATCATCGTCCTGCTACCCGCCCTGATTTATTTCTATTACAAGCGATGGGACTATAAAGTGCTGGGCTCCGGCGACGATTATGCCCAAAGCATGGGCGTCCGTCCGCAACGCATTCGCGTCGTCGGTCTGGTCGTTACCTCGCTGATTACAGCCGTTGCCGTCTCTTTTTTCGGCGTTATCGCTTTTGTCGGACTTGTGGTTCCACACATCGTCCGTAAATTTATCGGCGACAACGAAGAATTTCTGATCACCGGATCGGCCGTATTCGGCGGTATGTTCCTGCTCCTTTGCGACACGGTAGCCCGGACGGTCATCTCCCCCGTTATTCTTCCCGTAGGCATATTGACCTCATTCCTGGGAGTACCTTTATTCCTGTTCCTTTTAACCCGAAAAAAAGTATGATGCACCTTAAAGTCGACGACATATCGTTCAGCTACACCGGCTTCAAAGCCCTGAAACACATCTCCTTCGAAGTCCAATCGGGAGATATGCTGGCCATTATCGGACAAAACGGTTCCGGCAAAAGCACCCTGCTGAAATGCCTCAACCGCATACTGAAAATCAATGAGGGCCTGATTTCCATCGGACATATTCCGCTGAAAGAGTATTCTCCGAAAAGATTATCGCGCACCGTCGCCTACATCCCGCAATCTGAAGAAATTGTCGGCGGCATCAGCGTATTCGATACCGTATTACTCGGACGCAAACCCTACATCCACAGCAAACCGACAACGGCCGATATGGAACTGGTAGCCGGCTTGCTTACCCGGCTTGAACTGGAGGCTGTTGCCATGCGCCACCTCAACACCCTCAGCGGCGGTCAGCAGCAACGCGTTTACATCGCTCGCGCCCTGGCACAACAACCGTCCATATTATTGCTGGACGAACCCATCGCCAACCTGGACATCAACCACCAGATGAAAGTGATGAAACTCTTACAACAACTGGCAGGGGAAGGCATGACGATTATCATCACCATACACGATATCAATATGGCCGCCCGCTTCTGTAACAAAGCCCTGATGCTGAAACAAGGCAACGTATTTGCATCGGGACTCCAATCCGTCTACACCCCCGAAAACATCGAAAACCTATACGACATTCAGGTAGATGTATTACACCACAAAAACTGTATCTGTATCATCCCTCAATAACCGTAATCATTATGAACCCATTACATTTTATCACTAACCTTTTACCCTGTTTTACTATGATCGTATTAGAACCCATCGGTTTCGTACACAACGCATGTACCACCAGCCAGACTCCTGAAGTCATCAAACAAGAAGTATCGGAAATAGAAATTCTCCCGGAATATGCGGAAGGTTTACAGGACATCGAGCAGGCCGAATATATCGACCTGGTCTTCACTTTCCACCATGAAAAACGGACCGAGCTCACCACCAGAATACGGACCGGTGAAACCAAAGGCATCTTTGCCTCCCGTTCCCCCAGACGTCCCAACCACATAGGCATCACCACGGTCAAACTGGTTCAGCGGGAAGGCAATAAACTGTACGTTAAAGGCGCCGACGCATTAGACGGTTCCCCGGTCATAGATATAAAATATTGCGACACCTCCGTCTTCGATCAGCAAAGTATACACC
>NZ_LT594621.1:3400531-3627051 GCF_900091655.1 Culturomica massiliensis | reverse complement strand
CCTGTCTTCTTATCGTCCCCGATGTGATAACCCCCGCGCACCGCTATCAGATCATTGTAAAGGTATTCGGCCCCAAGACCAACATTCACGCCGCTGTAATCGGAAGGCATCAGACGGTAAGCCAGCTCCGCATGACCCGTCAGACGGTGCCGGTCAGAAAAGGTATGCCAGTAAGCCCCGCCCGCTTTCAGGCTGGCAGGAAGCTCATAGCTGTCGTAACCGTAATCGATCTTTGAACCCAGGTTCGTTACGGAAAGACCCGCATTCCACGACGGCGCATGATACATCGCACCCAGATCCGCTGCAAAGGCCGAACCCTTCTTCGCTCCGGAGAAATCCCCCAGATCCGAACTGATGTAATGAAGCACGGCCGAAACAGACCAGTGGTCACAAAGCCGGTAAGCATAACCCAGGTCTATCGAAAATTCTTTCGGGGTAAAGCTCCCCGAAGTATTGCCCTCACCGTCCGTTACGACGATATCGCCGTGCGTAAAATAACGGAACCCGGCCAAAAGACCGCTTTTGTTCCCCAGACGGTAATATCCCGAAAGGATATGCAGATTACTGCCGTCTGTCAGCTCCCGCTGCCACGGCAGATACGAATAAGCCACAGCCCCCTTCGAATCCCCGAAAACCGTAGCCGAAGGATTGAGATACAAAGAAAAAGCATTGCTTCCGAGAGCTACACCACCGTCTCCCATACCCGCAGAACGGACATCGGGATTGATATTCAGAAATGAGGCGCTCTGGCCCTGTGCCCCAAAGAAAGAGCACAAAAGAAAGGCCAATAATATATTTGTTCTTTTCATCATTACAGTTTCACTATGTTATTCTTGTATTCTTTACCGTTGTATTTCACTACCACCACATAACTGCCCCCCGGTAATCTGCTCAGATCCACCTGTGCCGGTACGACATACCTTCCATCCAAAACTTTTACGCCTGCCGTATTGTATAAAATAATTTCAACACTCTCTCCTTCTTTCGTGAGAATATTCAATTTATCTTTTACCGGATTCGGATACAAACTGACTTCCTGATCACCTCCACCTCCAACCGAAATTCTGAAAGCGACCGAAGCCGATTCTCCTAAAGCATCTTTAGCCGTTAAAGTTACATCCGTCGCACCTACAGCCAAAGCTGTAATATATAAGTTACCTCTGTTAGGACTCAAATGGGCAACCCGGGAGTCAGAAACCACCGTTGAATAACTGAGCGGTTCCCCATCTTCATCCACAAAATAATCGGCTAACGTCAATGCTATCTGTTCTCCCACCCGCGAAAACACAACATCCTCAGGTTGAAGAATAACATGGGGTGCATGATTCGGTTCCACAACATAAGTAAAACTCAAACCGGTAGATGCTCCGTAAACATCGCTCACATTCAACCGTCCCTGATAAGTTCCGGGAGCCAATTTCGTCGCATTTATAGTCAATGTGATCGTCTTATCATTAAGTATTCCGGTAATTGCCTCTGACGGATTTTCCAAAGCCCATGTCATATCGTGCCCATCGGGATCTGAGATAATAAATGCTAATGACTTGGTCTCAAATCCACGCAAAGTAATGCTATTTCCATTCACCGGAGTAATGACAGGAACTCCGTTCGAACCCGTTTGAAAAGAGAAACGGGGAGAAAGCGCGGAGCGATTACCGGAAGCATCATAAGCATCGACAAAAACATTATAGTTGGTTTCAAATTCCAGTCCGGGCAATACAGCCGTCATCGTGTCACCGACATTCAAATCTCCGGTTGCAAATCCCCGCACACCGACATGCGACGGCAAATTATCCGGATTTAATGAACTGATATCTTCCTGCGTATAATATACAGAAAAACCGGCTGCTTTCACATCGTCCGGATCAGCAGGAACCAACCACTGCAAAGAAGCAATATTGGATGAAACCGTACCCCATAATTTCGTCACTTTCTGAGGCGGTACTGTACTCGTTACAGCCAGGGCAGCCGCAGCATCTATAAGCCCGATACCCAGTTTACTCTGATAACCGCGATTATAGGCATAGATATCTTTAGCCGTATTGAACAAACGTTCTTTTAATTTTTCAGGTGTATATCCCTGTCCGCCGAATTTAGAAACGACCAAAGCAGCTACGCCCGATACATGCGGACAAGCCATGGAAGTACCTTGTAAATAACCGTAGGTATTTCCGGGAGTAGTACTGTATATCCGAACCCCCGGAGCTGAAATATCCACCCATTCGCCGTAATTGGAAAAATCAGCTTTTCTATAATCGCTTGTGAGCGCAGCGACAGCAACAACCTTCTCATAACAGGCCGGATAAGCAAGAGGAAGATTATCATTACCGGCAGCAAAAATTACAATACCTCCTTTCATCGGCCCTTCCTGATTTCCGTGTTCATCCACCCCTGCATAAGTTACAAAATAATCTATAGCAGCCTTTAAAGAGGCCGGAAGTGCAGAACCACCCTTTTCATACCCCCAACTGTTCTGACTGATAACCGCTCCATTGTCGGCACCATATTTGATCGCAGGAGCTCCATCCGCACTAATATCCTTACCACTGGCATCAGTTCCAAAAATCTGACACGACATCAATCTGACACCATTCCCGGAACCGTCCCCTCCGGCAACACCGCAAACCCCTTTCCCATTATTGTTCACAGCGGCAACTGTTCCGGCGACATGTGTTCCATGCTTGCCCGGCTTGATTGTCCCGACCTGATCTACAAAATTGAAACCGTACACATCATCCTTATAACCGTTGTCATCATCGTCTTTATTACGAACTCCGTTCACTTCTGCTTCATTCATCCACATATTGGCAGCTAAATCCTCATGTTCAAAATCAATTCCTCCATCAACCACCGATACAATCACTTCTTTCTTACCTGTTTCTGTTTTCCAGGCTTCAAAAAGATTTATATCAGCCCCGGCAATAGAACCACTGAGAGAACCGTCGTTGTAATAATGCCATTGCTTATCCAACTCGGGATCATTGAAAGGCAATGTCAATTGAACCGTTTTACGGATCGGCTCCACGATTTCAACACCCGGAAACTGCAAGAAATCAGCGGAAGCCCGGGAAACCGGCTTGTCCTCATCAAAAACAATATCGTACCACAAATGCAAGCCTGCAGCACGGGTACGAGCCTCAAAACGACCGGCCGGCGGGAATGTCCGCCGCATAGAACTAGCCCCTAAAGCCGTTAAAACATGATCCATACCGCTTACCCGGGTACGAATACCGACAGAATCTACCGATATTTCGAGAGAATTGGCTAACTCCTGGGATAACTTGATCCGCAACCGCCCTTTTACACTCATCATATCCATTTCTGTCTCGGAAAATTCCCTTTTATCCGGATCGCTTTGTAATTCATCATCCGGATGACATCCGCCTGCTAAGACACATATCATCAAAAATAATAATACTCTCCTTTTCATAACTATTGTGGCATTTCGTCTTTAAAAAAATCCAGCAGCTCATACAGACTGTCCGGATTTTTCCATTTTATTTTATGCTTTTTCAGAAAATTTTTAAAGGCCTGCTGTCGTTCTGTGGATAATTTTTTCTCAATATCTTTTTTGGAAGCCGGATAACATTCACCCTTTACAATAAGCACATACTCCCGAATAGCGGAGAGTGCCTTCCCTCCATCCTTGCTTTCTTTTAAAAACATATGGTTCATATTACTAATCCCACCGATTTCCAAAGAAGACATTTTTTGTACAGATTGAGTATTGGAAGAAGCACCATAAGCCCCGCTGTTATCAAGCAAACTTTCAAAATCTCCCAACACCAGTTCTCCGACAAAACCGCCCTTTTTGGCTTTCAGTAAACGAATGATTCGCCCATCGATTTCCAGATAATTTACTCCATTAATTTCAACCCGGTCAATTTTACCCGGCTCTGCTTCCATAATTTGTTCTCCTTTCAAAAAGTGTAAATGAGATTTTAATAAATGGATATTCAATTGCAAGGCACTCTTCCCTCCATCCTTATAAAATACCGTTCCCGGTTGGAATTCAGAAAAAAGATAAGGCCAATTAGTTGTATATTCCTGTGCAGACACCAAACAAGATATACCCAAACACAAAAAAAACAATAATCTTTTCATAATATTCAGATTTAGCCAAAAAGAGGGAAACCCACGGGTCTCCCTCTCTTCATGTGTTAATATTCAAAATATGGACGTATCTCGTTCATACTTACTTTTTGGGAGCCAACTGCAATGGACGAGTATCAATTTTATAACGAACAGCTTTTGCAGAGATCGCAGCAGGAACACTGTTACTGGTTTTTATAAAAGTAATATCTCCATAAAATAAATTATAGAATCTATCCCCCTCAAAAGCACCCCAGGCATTCGGCATATTCAACCAACCGTTCTCTTGTACATCCATAATCATATCCACATTCATCATTGCATCCGGGTCATCCGGGTCTGCTTTTGAGAATCCAAACACAACAACATCACCATAACCAACCCGTTGTGCCGCAGGAAGTACAATTTGTGTTTCGTCGGCATTTAACATCCCATAAAAATAATTGCCTCTGGGAGCACTAACTCCACCGCTTAAAAAATAAGGTTCTAAATTACTAACCCACACTTTTTTCGGATCATCGGCATCTCTTTTGACTATAATATCCCAATCAAAAGAGCCTCTATTGGCAAAATAAGATTTGGCAGATGCATGATATACACCTTCAATACCCGTACTTTCCAAAAAACGAATATATTTACCATCCAAGGTTAAACCTTTCGTTTCATTACCGTATTTATCCTGAAAAGATTTTTCAGCAATAATAACGTCGATAGAAACATTAAAATCAGGTTCCTCAGGAAGCCCGACAATCAGTGTCGTATCATCGGCAAATCCGAAATGCTGCCTGTATTTCAAATCAATCAAGGTACTCCGGCCCTCTTCATTGTAACGAAGTTGAATTTTACAATTGTCACCGACCTTCACAAGAGTCGCCTTAGAAAAGAATGTCATTTCCAAATTTTCCCAGTCTGTATAATAAGTTATAGTATCACTGGCAGAAACCAAACCGATCGTTTCTGTTGCCATCCGGTAGCTTATACCTTTGAATTTTTTAGTCGCCGCATCATAGCCTTTATTTGTAAAAGCCCCGCTCAGATTGCCTTTCAAATCAGTAAACGCACCCTCATCCCAGGTAATACAAACATTAGCCCCGGCATGGACTTCCGGTGTTGTAAACGTAACATCCGCCCCCTTAATTACAATCGTACTATCCGGCATTTCGAACTCAACGGGCTCTTCATTCAAAGCATTAATAGCATAAACGGTAGCATACACTTTACCTTCGCCTCTCTGTAACTTTTCAGAGAAAGTCACAGCCACAGAAGATGCCCCTGCTTTAAAAGTTAGCGGGGAAGGACGCAAACCGTCGGTCGTTGTCACACTGAACTGTGCCACCTTACCCACCATACCTTGTTCGCTGGCAGCTACGGCATATATCTGATAAGCCGTGTTCGGCATTGCCGCCATTTTTAAAGTATAACTTTGCTCATCTTTATAGTTGACCGTCTTAGCTACACCTTTATCCTTATAAACACACTTCAATATATTCGAAGCACTGTATTCTTTAACTTCATCACTCGTTTCGATAAAGAAAGAATAATAACTCGCCGCTGCCGCGGGAGCAAATGTCACAGTAAAAGAACTGTCGGCTGCCGCATCCAGCGTAATCGCCATCGCAGGTCCCTCTTCCATCGGAATGGAATTGTAAGACTCAAAATCCGTACAGCTAAACAACAAGGCTGTCGCTGCCAGAAATCCATATATCAGTTTTTTCATAATCAATCTTTTTAATTATATGACAATCAATTACTTTTTAGTCATCTTAGCTCCGGCTAATACCAATTCAAACCAACCGGCCGTATCATTAGAACCTAAATCATTATAGACCAATGCTCCGAATATATCCTGAAAGGTCAACGTTCCGTCTGCTGCAATATCGACGGTTAATTTTCCTCCACTTGGGATCCGGCTCTCGTCTCCACCGTAATATCCTTCCAAAAGGACGGCATCATAAGAAGCATGCTCCATCAACGTTTGTTTAATCGGAATAATCAGTTGTGTTTTTTCTTCATTGACAACTCCATACACCGGATTTTTAACACTGGAACCTCCGGGCACCAAATTGGTGATCCAAACTTTGGTGATATCATCGGCGTCTTTAGCAATGGAAACGTCCCATGCCAAACCTCCTCCGAAATTACTTTCTCCGACAGCCGCAAATGTCCCTAAAATGAAACTCAACGGATGATCTTTATCCAAAATGGTAACTTCACATTTAGAAATACTTCCCATATTGACATTTCCGGCATTAGCCAATTCAATTGTAAATACCAGGTCACCGGTATAAGCATCGTTGTTTATCACCTCGATTTCAATGTTTTGTACCGGATTTTCTTTGGTAAAAGAAAGCGTTCCAGTTCCGTTCACGTTGAAATTTGTTCCCTCTTTGGCTGTCCCGTCTTTTACCGTATAGGTTACGACGGAAGAAAGACCGCCTAAAGAAGATAAGGTAACAGGAATAGATAAGGTTCCTTTATTTTCGGCGACATCCAGCGAAGAGCCGCTGAAACCGACAAAAGCATCTCCATCGCTGAATTTAGGACTCTCATTCAAATCACATCCGCTCAGTAATAAGGATGCAATCATCATGGTAAAAATATAATTTAATAATTTCATAATGTTCAGATTTTAAAACGTTAATCAGGGATTCTGTACCATATTCGGGTTAGCATCGCATTCCCCTTTCGGAATCGGCATCGCCCACTTATTGTCCGGGAAATTGATCGTCTTGTTGTCCGTTCCGTCATAATCCACCCGGGTCAGGCTTTTTTTCAGACGTGCATAGTCAAACACGATGTGACCTTCGAAAGCCAGTTCTTTTCTTCTTTCGTTGAAAATTTTTTCAGCATCCGGGGTATCGTAGGGAGAAGCGCCTCTTATCTCTGCAATGGCGTTCAGATCATCAAGCGCCGTAACACCTGTAATCGTAGCCCCCTTATAGATCGCTTCAGCGCGATTCAAATACATTTCAGAAAGCCGTAATACGACGATATTATTTGCATCGGGAGAAGACAAGCCCTTACCCGGATATTTCAATGTCCAGAAATGATCCTGTGCATTTTCATGAGATATAAACAATTTACCGCGTACATCGTCATCTTCATACAAATCACGTAAATCAGAAGTCGAAACCACATCCGCATATCCTTCCGGATTGACAATCCATGAAATTTCTTCAAAACCGGGATAATAAGAGTTACCATTATTACCGTTTATACAGAAAATAATTTCACCGCCTTTGGTTACATCCTCTCCCCATACAGATTTATACTCGTCTTTTTCCCACAGGGAATAACCGGCGTTTTTTATTACCAGCGTGGCATAATCGGCAGCCTTTTGCCAGTTACCCATATACAAATAAACCCGGGACAACAGAGCTTGTATGGCAGGTTTTGTTACAGTGCCTTTCGGATCGGTAACGCCCGAACGCACATATTTATCCGCCATGATCCTTTCCGCCTCCAACAAATCTTCAATGATAGATTCATATACCACGTTTACTTTATCACGGGCAGGTTTAACACCGGATACCGTATGCTTTATATAAGGTACACCCAAATCCGTTTCCGGGTTACGGGAATAAGGTTGTGCATAAACACGAACCAGATCGAAATGCCCTAACGCCCGTAAAAACAAACATTCTGCTTTCAGATTATCGAGATCCTGTTTTGTGATACCTCCGACATCTTTCCCGTCCAGATTATCGATAACGTTATTCGCCGCTGAAATAACATAATAGGCATAATTCCACAATCCGGAAGTTGAACTCGGACTGAAATTCCAGAAATATTCATTTTTATAACGTCCGGATTCAAAATCTGCATTGGTAGAACGCTTGGCATTCCCTCCCCGGAGATCGGCGGAAAGATTGAATTGAGCTCCGTACCAGGATTGTGCATATAAGGGAGAATAAGCCCCGGCAGTCGCTTTATTCAAACCGTCATAGTTTGAAAGTGTCAGCTCGTTACTTTGAGTCAGCTTCGGCTCCTCCGTCAGGAAACCCTCGCATCCGCAAAGTGCCGTAGCCGCAAATAATATATAGAATAATGACTTTTTCATATTTTTCTCTTTTATCATCGTTAGAATGCTATTTCAATACCTCCTACAAAAGTTTTGGTCATCGGATGGATACCGGCTCCGACACCGTCAACACCCCGTTCCGGATCAAAGAAATTCACATCGTGGAACGTATACAAATTCAATGCACTGACATAGAATTTAACATTTGAAATCCCCACCGGTTTGATAATATGGGCAGGCAATGTGTAAGACAAGGTAACGTCTTTTATCCTCAAATAATCCCCTTTTTCAATCCAACGTGTCGAATAAGCTTCATTGGATTTCGTACTGTTACCGGCAATGGGCTTCGGATTACAGCCGGTATCACCCGGTTTCTTCCAATAGTTGGTAGCGCTGGCAAACTGATTGGTTCCCATCTGCGAACCGTCCGATTGCAAATAATAATTTTCATTGATCAGCATCACCTTATTTCCCCCCTTCATTTCAAAGAATGCACTCAATGCTAATCCTTTCCAGGAAAAAGTAGTATTGAAACCTCCGGTATACTTGGGCTCCGGACTACCGGCATACACATAACGGGCATCGTCATAGTTATTGGTAAGTAAGCCCTGCTCATCTCTCCACAAAGCTTCTCCGTTTACAGGATTTACACCGTAGTAATCTTTCAAATAAAAAGTAAATAATCTCTCTCCTTTAATATATTTCAATACCGAACTGTGATTAATCATTTGATCGCCGTCCAGGCTGATCACTTTCGATTTGTTGAAAGCGATATTAAATCCTAAATCCCAATTGAAATCTCCCGATTTCAAAACCGTTCCTTCGATTTGGAATTCAATACCTTTATTCTCCAATTCTCCGACATTTTTCAGGTTGGAAGTAAAACCGGTCGTTCCCGATACCGGCCTGTTCAACAACATATCGGTCGTATTACGTTTATACAAATCGATACTGCCGGAAAAACGATTAAAAAAACCGAAATCCACACCCAGGTTCCAGGATTTATTCTTTTCCCAGGATAATTCATTGTTTGCCGGGGAACTCGGTAACATACCGGTTGTTCCGTTTATCGTTGTCGAACCGTATACACCGTACTGTCTATAAGCTGAGATATCGTTATTACCGTTTACACCGTAGCTGAGACGCAGTTTCAACACATCCAGATAGGCTGTGTTTTCCATAAATTTTTCATTATGCATATTCCAGGAACCACCCACAGACCAGAACATACCCCATTGATTACCTTCGGCAAAAAGAGAACTCCCGTCATAACGCAAAGAAGCCTGTAAATAATACCGGGAAGCATAACTATAATCCAGAATACCGAAGAAAGACATCAACGACCGCGTATTCATTCCATAATCATAAAGACCGTCTTTCGCATCTGTAGATGTAGGTGGATAAGGGATGTTCGGATCTACATCATAAGATTTCCATTGTTCCATATTGTAATCCCTCTTCATCGCTTCCTGACCGGCCAATACACGCAGCGAATGGTCTCCGAATGTATTATTATAAGTAATCGTATTGGAAGTCGTCAGAGTCTGATACTTTACATGTGAGGTCCACAAACGGGCAGAAGCATTCGTATGCAAAGATTGATAAGAACGCCCTTCACCGAAAGTCAGTTCCGCAGCATTCGTCGTTTTTACACTCAAGCCTTTTATCGGTTTCCATTCCAGATACATATTCCCGATAAACCGGTATTGCTTTTCCCAGTTATCATCGTATTTAGCCGTTGCCCTTGGATTACTGTTCGAGTT
Organism: Culturomica massiliensis; assembly: GCF_900091655.1. Taxonomy (NCBI): domain Bacteria; kingdom Pseudomonadati; phylum Bacteroidota; class Bacteroidia; order Bacteroidales; family Odoribacteraceae; genus Culturomica; species Culturomica massiliensis. The sequence continues at coordinate 3,617,175 of NZ_LT594621.1, read as the reverse complement.
CTCAGAAATATTCACATTGTGATCCCCGTTTGCATCATAAGCCGGAGTCCAGGGTAAAATCTGTAAGCCCGCCCAGGCCGGATTTACATAATACAGACTTTGCATGGCCACATCACTGCTCTTTATATAAGCGACATTGATACGGGCGCCAAAATCCAACTTTTCATGCAGCTTCTGATCGACATTCACACGGGCAGTCAGCTTATCGTATTCGATACCATAGAAAACACCTTCATTTTTTTGGTATGAAAGCGAACTGTAAAATTTCGTCTTAGCAGATCCTCCCTGAGCCGTAACTTCATATTCCTGCATATTACCCAAGCGTGAAAAATGATCCATCCAATTGGTTTGCGGACGGTTCAACAACTCATACGGACGATAATAAGTACCGGTAGGATCATCCGGATCTACTCCGGCGTTAATAGCTGCCGTACGCTGATAATCTAACAATTCTGCACCGCTCATCACCCGGAAGTTATTGTCATTCGCCAACCAGGACACACCGTATTTGGCCCGGGCTGTAAACTGACTTTTTCCTTCTTTACCTGCCTTTGTCGTAATCAAAATAACACCATTGGAAGCACGGGAACCATAAATAGAAGCAGCGGCGGCATCTTTTAGCACCGTAATCGATTCGATATCGTTCGGATTAAAAGCAGCAATAGCATTACTGGTATTGTTCATCACGCTCTGATCCCCACTTTCAATCGGAATTCCATCGACCACATATAACGGTTCGTTACCGGCATTAATTGAGCTCGTACCCCGGATTCGAATCTGAGAGCTGGCTCCCGGTTGCCCTGAATTAGTGGTAATCATCACACCTGCCATTTTACCTGCCAACATCTTATCAACAGAAATAACAGGTACTTCGGCCAATTTTTCTCCCCCGACGGAAGTAATAGAACCGGTCTTGGCTTCTCTACGCACCGTTCCATACCCAACTACCACCACTTCCTCCAAGGACTCTGTTGCCGGAACCAACTCAACATCGATAACATTCTTACCTGCAACTGCAATCTCCTGATCCTTCATCCCCACAAAAGTGAAAATCAAAACATCATTCTCATTTACTTTAATTGAATACTTACCATTGATGTTAGTCGCAGTCCCAACGGCCCGATTGTTTTTAATAATTACAGACACACCGGGTAGCGGCGACTTGTCACTTTTGTCGACCACCGTACCGGTCACTTCACGCGTCTGCGCAAAACATATCTGCACTCCCCATAACGTGAGAAGGACAAACAGTCCGATTAATTTTCTCATACATTTTAATTTTAAGTTAGACATATTTAGGCTGTTTTTAATTAAATCGTTAATTTTTGTTCCCCACCTCCTAAATTCAAGTTAAAATCCTCATCTATTGTGATTTTCAGGCAAGCTGCACATGCTTAGTAAGCGTGGTATGTCAAGGGAAGCGAAAGGAAGAAAGATGTATGAGAAGGAGAGAAAAAGGTACTATCGGATACGACGAAGATGGTTACATAATATTAAAAAACATCTCATCTGTTTTGCAGCGAAAAAATAGGGTAAAAAGAATTCGTTTTGAAGGGAAGTATAAAGAAATAAAAAAGCCGGTCCATTTCTGAACCGACTTCCAGTCACATTATGATTGTTTGTTTAAAAGCTCCATCCGGCAGAGAGACAGAACGTTCCCTTCACCGGCGAATCACTGCCAGCCAGCCAGTAAGCAAAGTTCACTTCTGCTCCGCGGTACATCAGACCGCAACCCAGAGTGGCGTAACCGGGCCCTGTCTTCTTATCGTCCCCGATGTGATAACCCCCGCGCACCGCTATCAGATCGTTGTAAAGGTATTCGGCCCCAAGACCAACATTCACGCCGCTGTAATCGGAAGGCATCAGACGGTAAGCCAGCTCCGCATGACCCGTCAGACGGTGCCGGTCAGAAAAGGTATGCCAGTAAGCCCCGCCCGCTTTCAGGCTGGCCGGAAGCTCATAGCTGTCGTAACCGTAATCGATCTTTGAACCCAGGTTCGTTACGGAAAGGCCCGCATTCCACGACGGCGCATGATACATCGCACCCAGATCCGCTGCAAAGGCCGAACCCTTCTTCGCTCCCGAGAAATCCCCCAGATCCGAACTGATGTAATGAAGCACGGCCGAAACAGACCAGCGGTCACAAAGCCGGTAAGCATAACCCAGGTCTATCGAAAATTCTTTCGGGGTAAAGCTCCCCGAAGTATTGCCCTCACCGTCCGTTACGACGATATCGCCGTGCGTAAAATAACGGAACCCGGCCAAAAGGCCGCTTTTGTTCCCCAGACGGTAATATCCCGAAAGGGCATGCAGATTACTGCCGTCTGTCAGCTCCCGCTGCCACGGCAGATACGAATAAGCCACAGCCCCCTTCGAATCCCCGAAAACCGTAGCCGAAGGATTGAGATACAAAGAAAAAGCATTGCTTCCGAGAGCTACACCACCGTCTCCCATACCCGCAGAACGGACATCGGGATTGATATTCAGAAATGAGGCGCTCTGGCCCTGTGCCCCAAAGAAAGAGCACAAAAGCAGGGCCAATAATATATTTGTTCTTTTCATCATTACAGTTTCACTATGTTATTCTTGTATTCTTTACCGTTGTATTTCACTACCACCACATAACTGCCCCCCGGTAATCTGCTCAGATCCACCTGTGCCGGACCGAACGGAGAGATCGTCTCTGCCGATTCCCATACCTGTGTCCCTCCTGTATTGTAAAGGGTAACGCCGATCTTCCCCTGTACCTCTTTGCCCATGCGGATATTCATCCTGTCCTTTACCGGATTGGGATAAAGGTCGACAGGCACGCGGTTGTCCCTCGACATCACTACAAATTCGCGGCTGCATGTCTTTCCGAAATAATCGCCGGCAGTAACCGTGACTGTGGCCATCCCGTTTTTGAGGGAAGTAATGGTCAGCTGCCCGTTCTCTACGTCCGTTCTTATAAGTCCGGTGACGGAACTGGTGATATCGTAACTGAGGGCTTCCCCGTCTGCATCCGTAAAGTAGTCCTCCAGGGGGATAACCTGCTTTTCCCCGTTGCGCTCAAAGTACATGTTTTCCCAGGATGCCTGGGTGATAACGGGGGCGTTGTTTTTCTCTATGGCGAACGGGATGCCGACAACCGTTGCAGCTCCGGCTTCATCCGTGACGGTCAGTACGGCCGTACCGCTGTATGCTTCCCCTGCCGAAACTTCCGGGGCTTTGATGGTAACGACAACCGCATTGCCTTCCAGGGCAGCCGAAACGCCTTTCATATCGTTCAGGGTGAATGTATACCCCTGTCCTTCCGGCTCTGTCACGTCGAAGTATTCCTTCCTTGTCTGATAGGCTTTAAGCAGGATGTCCCCTGAATTCCTGCGCGTTACAACCGGGGGTTGGTTGCTCAGAGTTTCACCGCTTTCGAAGGCGGCAGACGAACGGTTTCCGAACATGTCGACGCCAACGACCGCGATATAGTAAACGGTTTTTGGGGTCAGATTGCTGAGCGTGGCAGCCACGCCTTCTCCGGCAGCCTTGTTTCCGACATCCACCCTCCCGGTTACGTCAAGGGTACTGAGGTCCGTGTTCCCGAACGGCTGTGTGCTCAGGTAAATGTCATAGTGGTCAGCCGTCCCGTTGTCCTGGTCGGCCGTAACACTCCAGGCAAGCTCTGCAGAATTTGATTTCCAGACAACCTGCAGGTCATTCACCGGTTCGGGAGCAATCCCAGCATCGGTCTGTACGGCGCGGGCGGCATCAATGTAGCCGACGCCGAGCTTTCCGGCGAACTCCGGATTGTGGGCATCGATATCCCTTGCGGTATTGAGGATGCGCTTGCGCAGGTCCTCCGGGGTAAAGCCGGGATGTCCCACGCCGTATTCGGAAACGATCAGCGCCGCAACCCCGGAGACATGGGGACAGGCCATGGAGGTGCCCTGCATGTATCCGTAGTTGTTGTCGGGCAGGGTGCTCAGGATGGCACAGTTGTCGTTGTATTTGCCGCCGTAGCGGAAACTTCCTCCGGGAGCGGTTATATCAACCCAGTCTGCATAATTGGAATAATAGGCCTTTTTGAAATCCGGAGCCATGGAGGCTACTGAAAGGACTTTATCATACTGGGCGGGATATTCGAGGTAGTCCCGGTTGCTGTTGCCGGCAGAGAAGATCACGATACCGCCCTTCATGGGGCCGGTCTGTATGCCTGTTTCATCTATTCCCGCATAAGTGATAAAATAATCGATGGCTTCTTTGGTAGCCCTGGGGAAGGTCGGGGTAACCCCTTCGTCAAATGTATAGGACCAGCTGTTCTGGCTGATGACGGCCCCGTTGTTGGCTCCGTAAACAATGGCAGAGGGAATTTGCTGGGTGCCGTCGTCCTTGTCTGGGTCCTGTGCATTGGGGGCGAAAATCTGGCAGCTCATGACACGTACTCCGTCGTTGTTCCCGCTTCCTCCTGCAACGCCGCACACGCCGATGCCGTTGTTATTGACGGCGGCAATCGTTCCCGCAACGTGGGTACCGTGTGCGTGAGCCACGATGTTCGGGCTGTCGTGTACGAAGTTCCATCCGTATACATCCCCGTCATAGCCGTTGTTATCGTTGTCGTCCAGGCCTTCCTGCTCGTCTTCGTTTCTCCATACGTTGTCCCGGAGGTCTTCGTGGTTGATATCGATTCCCCCGTCAACGACGGCGACGATCACTTCGCGGGAACCGGCGGTGACGTCCCAGGCCCTTTGCAGGTTGATGTCAGCCCCTTCTACGGAGTACTGGATGCTTCCGTTGTTGTTGTAATGCCATTGTTTTGACAGAAGGGGGTCGTTGAAGGTCCCCGTGGCAGCCGGTTTTACAAGGGCTGCGGCATCAACGGGGACGATGCGGTCGCCGCCTGTGCGGACGGCCCGGCGGACAGGTTCTATGATGTCGATGCCCGCTACGGACGAAAGATCGGCGGCGGCCCTTGTCAGGGGAACATCCTGATTGAAGCGGATGTCATACCACAGGTCAAGTCCGGCGGCGTGTTGCCGGGCTTCGAACTTTCCGGCAGGCGGGAATACCCTCTTGATCTGTGAGGCCCCGAGTTCGGCGGCGATGCGGTCGATTTCGGAAATCCCCATCTGTGCCGTCCCGGCGGCAGAAGAAAGGCGTACTTTTTCAGAACTTCCGGATTGCAGTTTTATCCGGATGACGCCGGGAAGGAAGTTTGTCCGGCTTTCCCGGGTCCATCCGGGTTGCTCCTTGCTTTTATCCTCGTTTCCGAGTTTATCATCCTGACAGCCCAGAAAAAGAAGGCCGAGCAGGAGAAAGAATAGTTTATGGTTCATTGTATGGGGTAGATTAAATTAGCTATAAATATATGCTTTTATTTTATTTCATCATAATAAGTAAAGACTTTTATCAGGTCTTCCGGTTTCATTTTCAGCTTATTGTCTTTGAAATACTTTCCGATAAGATTCGCTTTGTCGCCGAAAACGGATAAGAATTCTTTTTTAGAGCGGGGCAATACCGATGCTTCCTGCTCATCCAGTTGATAATACAAAACTTCTTTGTGCTGGAACTTATCCTTTTCTTTTTCCTGATATCCGTTAGCCGGACGCCCTTTTTCAAGCTGGCAGGTATGGAGATTCAAAAGCTTGCAGCCCGCTCCGTTATACATCACTTCCAGTATACCTGTTCCGGACCTGTTCCCGGTCACATAATCAGTGTAGATAAAATGTCTATTCCCAATCGTTATCCCCGCGATTTTATCCGAAAGATTCAGAGTATAGGTCGAATCGGCTTCATTCTTCAGCCAAATCTGCTCTCCATATACAAAATATCTCATAGAGTATTTTTTTATTTCTCCGGAAATTAGGGTCACACTTCCGGGTTGCCATTCCTTTTCCAGGAAAGGGGTGCCGTCATAGGTTGCTGCAAATTTAGGGGAATCGACATCCATGATATCCGGTAACATACTCAACCGGAAATTGTTCATCGTCGAATTGACACTATTTACATCCTGAGCCTTTAACAAAGGCACGGATAGAAATAGGCATAAAATAAAGATTAATTTTTTCATGGTTGCAGGTTTAGTGAGAAAAAGAAGAGGATGCTGATTTGCATCCTCTCCCGATAAGTTCATCCTAAGAGGATCATTCCTCTTTGACCATTACAGTTATATAAGGAAACCATCCTGAGTACGATGCATTCAAAACACCATAGGATCCGGTTGTTATTCCCCTGAAATTAATATCACAAACAATAGGCTTATTATACAAACTACTTCCGACAACATTAAAAATAAAATAATCAGCTCCTCCCTGAGAAAACATATATTGCTGCATAGGAATTTGTATCTGAGCATTATCGTAGTCAACGATACCCTTGATTAAGGAAGGTGTTCCGAATAATCCGCCTATAGCAATCGTATCTCCATTAATTTGCTCTATGGTCATGTCGTAAGGATCTCCGTCATTGGCTCCATTTTTTGTATCCTGAGCCAACCAGTTGCCTTCCAGCCAGTCCATGGTAATCTCAAAGAAACGACTTAGATTTACGACAACACTTGTGGTTGTTCCTTCCTGTAACATAGACTGATCAGCTACTAAATTAAGAGTTAACTTAACAGCCTCAGGAGTCAGATTGTCATAATTGCCTTTTACTTTAATTACTCCGGTATATTTTCCGGCAGGGATCGTAACGGTTTTATTCACAAACTCATAATCCTGACCTTCTACTGCAGTCGTATTGGCTGCGTCGACAACGACACTGAAAGTACGATCTGCATTGCTTGTTTTGGAAACTCCCAGTGTAATCTCTAAAATTCCGTCTTCGTTCTCTTTAACAACTTTGTTTATAGCTCCTTCGTTGAATGATACGAAGTCAGGACCGCTATAGTGAATGGGATCATTTTCACATCCCATTAAGAAAAATGCGGATAACGCAATAAATAAAATGTATATCTTTTTCATAATTAATCCTTTTTAGTATCCTTCGTTTTGTTGATCTTTCATTTGTGGATTAGCATTGATCTCATGTGTCGGAATCGGCCATACAAAACGGAAATCACTGGCTTCTTTACTGATTTCTGTTGAATTTGCACCACCGTTCTGGTATACATAAGTTCCGTCCTGAGGAGTACGTCCGCTAAGACCTATTCCATAACGCTTCAGATCCCACAAACGGTAACCTTCCATATAAAGTTCTCTTTGACGTTCCTTACGAATTTCATTAGTCAACGCTGTTCCACTATATGTTTGGTCTGTATAACCGGCGATACGTTTTGAACGCAAAGCGTTCAAATAACTCAACGCATTGGTTTCATCATTGGATTCTTTATATGCTTCAGCTAAAATCAGATACATTTCTGCAATACGAAGTATTTTCGGAGCATTTATAAACTGGGTATTACCCGTACAATAAAGCGGATTACCCGGATATTTGGAACAATAATAAAGCTGAGGAGAACCTGAAGAAAAATTCATCGATCCTTTTTTAAAGTAAGCAGCAAAGCGAAGGTCATTCGTTTGATCATATAAATCCAATACTGTTTTCGTCGGAAGAAAATCCGGATTAACTTTGGTATTACTTCCTGATTTATCAATTAAGACCGTACCGGTAGCACTACCCAATTGGCCTGATATGAATATGGGCTGAAAAATAACCTCCGTAGACTTATCGTTTGTCCACATGTCTCTCATAGCAACAGCCGTCGTGACTAATGGATACTTGTCACCATCTACCAATGGTTTTGCAGCATTGATAGCTGCTGTGTAATCTTTCATCTGTAAAGCAACCCGTGCTTTTAGTGCAGCAACAGCATCTTCTGTCAGATAACCGGAGTTTTGTGTTCCGGGTGTCGTTATATATTTGGCTGCTGAGTCAAGATCTGCAGTAATAAGCTCATATGTCTTTGCCAATGACGAGCGTGCCGGATAAGTAGAAGACTGGCTGGAAGGTGCATATTTTGTTACTAAAGCAACACCTAAATCATTTGCTGCCGTAGATGCATTATACGGTTTACAGAAACGGATAGCCAATTCTTCATATGCCAATGCCCGCATAAAATAGGCTTCACCTAAATAATGCTTTAATGTGATTTGATCCGCGTCAGAAAAAGTATGCATCAGTGATACCCCTTTTTCCAATACCAAATTACAATTACTGATCAATGCATAGAAACCGGACCATTGTCCGCCACTCTCTGCTGTGTGCTGCCAGCGGTACCAAGCGCCATAAGTATTAGTAAAGTCAATAACTGCATTTAAACCGTCAGCTTGAACTTCGGGTTGGATAACATAATCACCTGTAAACAGGACCTGTGTATATTCATAAAATCCATTCCGAAAATTTTTAAAGTCACTTACTGTCTGTAAAGCTTCGTCGGTAGGGATTTTATCATACGGGTATTTGTCCATATCGCATGAAGCAAGGGAAAGACCCGTAATACCTATCAAAGTATATAATATCTTTTTCATCTGATTAAATTTAAAATTAGAAGTTCAACTCTACACCGATTTCATACTGTCTGGTATTCGGATATTTACCCATGGACAAGTTAGAGTCAATTTCCGGGTCATATCCTGAATAATCCGTAAATGTCAACAAGTTACGTCCGATAGCATAGATTCGGGCTCCTTCCATAAATCCGGTTTTCTTCAATAATTGTCTGGGGAATGTATAAGACAATGTTACGTTTTTCAAACGAACGAAAGAGGCGTTTTCCACAAAACGGGAATCGAATTGCGGAGCTTCTCCTGCTTTTGGAATATCCGTAATCTGTCCCGGAGTTGTCCACATGTTCAACATCTTTTTCGCTTGATTTTGATCGGCTGCAAACGTTGAATTTTCAACAAAGAAACGGTCGTTGTTCAACATGTATTTTTGAGCTACCCATGTAAAGTCTGCACTCAGAGAAATGCCTTTCCAGGCCACTGTTGTTGCAAAACCTCCGGCCCAAGGAGCAAAACGGGTTTTTCCCATAAATTGCTTCAGATCATCAGAGTAGTTTTCAGTAACACCACCTTCCGGAGTATACCACAACTGTTTACCGTTAGCAGGATTTACACCGGCATATTTTGCATAGAAAAATTCACCGAAAGCATGTCCTTCTGCATATTTAATTCCGGTACCGGCTTGTACGAAATTCTCAAAACCTTCATACAATTTTACAATCTCATTCTTATTGTAGTTGAAGTTAGCACTAACATTCCAATAGAAATCACCTTTACTGAAAATATCGTAATTTACAGATACGTCAATACCGGTATTCGTCATCTTACCAACGTTACCATTAGCAGAAGAGTGTCCTGTCGTATAAGAGAAAGGTACGCTCATCAACATATCTGTCGTCGTCTTTTTGTAAAATTCAATATCCAGGTTTAAAGCATTCATTAAACGGCCGGAAACACCCACATTCCACGATTTCACAGTTTCCCAGGTCAAACCGTCGTTCTGTACTCCGCTGATTGTCCAGCTCGCTTCATTGTTATATTGTCCGTTTCCAATTGAACCGATATATACATAATCGCTGATTCCAGAGTTACCTGTAGAACCGTAACTTACTTTCAAACGTAAATCATCAATCAGATCGACATTCTCCAGGAACGCTTCTTTCTTCATATTCCACATGGCTCCCACTGAATAGAATGTACCCCAACGTTCATCTTTCGGGAAAAGAGAAGAACCGTCCCGGCGGACAGAAGCATCAAAGTAGTATTTGTTCATAAAGTCGTAGTTGAATCTTGCAAAGTAAGAGTTGAATACGGTCTCTGTTAATGAAGAACCGAAAGGATCTGTTGCATATGGAGTCTGGCTGGCAGAAAGCAACATCAAGCGGCTGTCGGAATGTCCCTGAGTACGGGCATTAAATGCCTCATCTTTTTGAATGATAGATTCTTGTCCGATTAAGAAGCTAAGGTGATGATCGTTCTGTATATCGAATTTATATTCGGCTGTATTGGTAAAAGTAAATGAGTAAAAGCGTTGGAAAGCTTCTCTTACATTACCGACATTTTTATTCATTTCATTCAGAGGGTCCGGATAAGCCTTCAATGTTGAACGGTAGTCATAAGCATCTGCCGATTGTTGAGCCCGGACAGTTAAGCCTTTAAGCGGAGTCAACTGAATAAAGGTATTACCCATGATTCGGGTTGTTTTCTGTACTTGTGGTTGCATTTCCATAACACGGGAACAGTTTATCAAACCTCCCATTTCATTATTTATCGTCCACGGTTTTCCCCAATGAATTTTACCATTGTTATCAATAGTATAGGTATAGGGAGAATAAGAAGGATCGGCCCATCTTGCGAAGTTAACCGGATTGTACCAACCATTTGTCGTAGAGAAAGTCGTCCGGTATTTTTCATGAGACAAACCTAAATTAACGCCTACTTTTAACCAATCGGCTATTTTAGTATCTACATTGGAACGTAAAGTCATACGTTTGTAGTCCGAGTGATGAACGATACCGTCCTGACTGAAATAACCGGCTGAGAAATAATAGTTACTTTTTTCTGAAGCTCCCGTTACAGAACCATCCAATTGATAAGTAGGAGAACTACTTTTAAAAAGATAATCTTTCCAGTCTGTATCTACATTGTATTTGGTTGCCCAAGCCTTATGTTCCTGAAAAGTTGAATTGGTAATTAAAGTCGGGTCTACCATTTCACGGAATTTCAGATATTCCTGAGCATTCATCATATCTAAATTATCCATAGCCATTTGTGACCAACCATATTGAGCACGAACCTGCATCTTCGGTTTCTCGCCCATTTTACCACGTTTTGTAGAAATCACCAATACACCGTTGGCTGCACGGGAACCATAGATAGCTGTTGAAGAAGCATCCTTCAGTAATACTACGTTTTCAATATCGTTGCTGTTGATGGCCCGGAAAGCAGAAGCTGTTACCGGTGTTCCGTCTACAATTAACAACGGAGTATTACTTGCATTCATGGAGTTTACACCACGCAAACGCATTGAAAAACTGGCACTCGGCTCACCGGAAGCAGTATATACCTGCAAACCGGCAACTTGTCCCTGTAAAGCATCAGCGACATTAGCAACAGGGCGGTCTCTCAACTTTTCCTCTTTCACCGTTGCGACACTACCTGTAATTGAACCCAATTTTTGAGTACCGTACATACCTTCGACAACGACCTCATCCAACATTTCTGCATCAGGTTCCATTTCCACAGTAAGGTTCGTTTTTCCTGCAACCGCAATTTCCTGCGATTTCATACCGATAAAAGAAAATACTAAAACGTCTCCGTCGTTTACTTTTAATGTAAATTTCCCGTTTACATCTGTTGCTGTTCCCTGGGATGGATTACTTTTTAAAGTGACGGATACTCCCGGGAGAGGCATCTTGTCACTTTTGTCAATAACCGTACCGGTTATCTCCCGCGTTTGAGCAAAACATATCTGCATTCCGACAAAAGTCAGGAAAACAAATAGTCCAATTAATTTTCTCATACATTTTAATTTTAAGTTAGACATATCTAGGCTGTTTTTGATCCAGTTGTTAAATTCTGTTTCCCCTTATTAAATTCAACTTGAGTTCAACTTATAAATGCAACTTTTTGGGTGCGGATAATAAGCAATAAAAACATTTATTTTTCAGAGAGGAAAGAGAGACAATGTCCCCCTTTCTCTCACTCTGAATGGATAAAGTTTGCTATCTTTGCTTTAATTGTCCGTCCAAAGAAAAAAAAGTTGCAGATGAGCAAACATATAACCGAGGAACAAAGGTATGCAATTTCTATGATGTTGCAAATACCGATGAGCAAAAAAGCAATAGCGGAAGCTATCGGAGTAGATAAAAGCACTGTTTACAGGGAGATAAAGCGCAATTGCGACGCCCGAAGTGGTAGCTATAGCATGGAGCTTGCCCAGCGAAAAGCAGACAGGCGCAAGCAGCAAAAACATCGCAAGGAAGTGCTTACACCGGCAATGAGAAAACGGATAATAAAGCTGTTGAAGAAAGGATTCAGCCCGGAGCAGATTGTCGGCAGGAGCCGCTTGGAGGGAATTGCGATGGTATCTCACGAAACGATATATCGCTGGATTTGGGAGGATAAGCGGCGGGGTGGCAAACTGCACAAATATCTTCGCAGACAAGGTCGCAGGTATGCCAAACGTGGTTCTAAAAATGCAGGGCGAGGATTTATCCCAGGCAGGGTGGATATTGATGAGCGTCCCGAGATAGTGGAACTGAAGGAGAGATTTGGTGATTTAGAGATAGATACAATTATTGGTAAGAACCACAAAGGTGCCATTCTTACCATTAACGACAGAGCAACAAGCAGGGTCTGGATACGCAAGTTGTCGGGAAAAGAAGCCATCCCGGTAGCTAAGATTGCAGTATGGGCACTGCGGAAAGTGAAAAACTTAATACACACAATTACGGCTGACAATGGAAAGGAGTTTGCAAAGCACGAGGAAATTGCGCAAAAATTGGAAATAAAATTCTATTTTTGCAAACCATACCACTCATGGGAACGTGGTGCCAATGAAAACACCAACGGGCTTATCAGGCAGTATATCCCAAAGGGTAAGGACTTTAGTGAAGTAACCAACAAACAGATTAAGTGGATTGAAAATAAACTCAATAATCGACCTCGTAAAAGACTTGGATACCTCACGCCAAACGAAAAATTTAAACAAATTATTAATCAGAATTCTGTTGCATTTGCAAGTTGAATTCAGCCAAGTTAAAGTCGAAATATTTTTCTCCTTTTTTGAATTACGCACTCGCTTAGTAAGCGTGGTATGTCAAGGGAAGCGAAAGAATGGGGTAGGTATGAGAAGGAGAGAAAAAGGTACTATCGGATACGGCGAAGATGGTTACATAATATTAAAAAACATCTCATCTGTTTTGCAGCGAAAAAATAGGGTAAAAAAGAATTCGTTTTGAAAGGAAGTATAAAGAAATAAAAAAGCCGGTCCATTTCTGAACCGACTTCCAGTCACATTATGATTGTTTGTTTAAAAGCTCCATCCGGCAGAGAGACAGAACGTTCCCTTCACCGGGGAATCACTACTTGCCAGTAGGTGAAATTTAATTCTGCATAATAGAAAATTGAGGGTATCCAAAAAATATTTGGTACCCTCAATTTATTTGTATCTCTTATCGGAGACTGAAGTCAAATATCCGATTCTACATGGGGAGGATTTTTACTTTTTGAGCTCCCTCTGGTTGTAAAAACGATCGGAATAGACTATCTTTTAAGTGTTAATCTAAGTCTTAATTTGGCATCTCCAAAATCTCATTCATAACTCCAAAAGTACCAATGCTTACGGTAAATTCCAAGCCGAAAGTAATCATTTTACCTTCACGTTTCCAAGAGGCTAATGTAGCAGAAACCATACCATAATCCGCATGTTCGTAACCGGTCTGTTGGGTTTTGAATTCAACTACATTACCGGCATCATCTAAATTGAATATAATACTATAACCTTCAACATAACAGTCAGGTAATTTGTACACATTTGCTTCTTTAGCTTTTTGTACTTCCTGATTCCAGCTTTCTCCGAAGAATTCACTCGTAAATTTCCCAATACCGATTGACTCGAAAGTATAGGTCCGATTCAATACAATATTGGTTTCTTTAAACCCTCCTACAGTAATATTTTCTGCCTCTAAAGCTAAAGTCACAGTATATTCCGGTCCGATCTGTAATTTCTGTATATTTGAAATTTGAATTTTAGCAGAAGCTTCTCCGTCCTTGAATGTCACTGTTTCTGAAATAACCAGTAAACCACTAGGATCTGTCACTGTAAAAGGCATTGTTAATTCTCCTTTCTTACCCGAACGGGTTACAAGTATTTCGAAACTGTTCTGATCAGCAGTTAGTTCCCGTTTCACGTTTTTGGTTAAAAAACCGACCTCTTCGGTTACAGGACTATAAACAGTCCCTTTATTATCGGTATCACAGGCCGTAAGCAGGCAAATAAATATACCGATAAAACTACCATATATTATTTTTTTCATTATTCTCATGAATTATGTAGTTATTAAATACCATCTCCTACTGGATTTTGATCTTTTGATGCATCCATATTTACATTTCCGTCAAATTCAGCCTGTGGGATAGTTAACACCCAAGCATATGTTTCGGGATTTTGAGTATTTGTACCATTCAACAAGGCTGGGATAGGCCATCCCATGTCTTGTGTCCGAGTAAATCCTTGTTTCAAACGCTTAATATCATAAATACGTCCATATTCACCCCACAATTCGATACGGCGTTGTATCAAAATTTCTTCAAGTAAAGAGCCGGTTTCGTCAGAAGTTAGTGCCCCTAAAGTTTTACCAGTCTTGGATGTCTGATAATTAGGATCTCGATACGACATAAATTCCCGAAGTATTGATTGAGCTTTAGCGTCATTATTCATCCTGCATTCAGCTTCCGCTTCTGTCAAATACATTTCTTCCATACGCATCCATATTTTGTCACCCAAATCTGTAATAGGATCTGAAAATCTAAATTTTACTTGAATGTAATTTGAAAGAACATTGCCAGCGTCGTCTTTTATAGTATTATTATTAGGCTCCCACCAGGCTCTACGTACATCATTTTCTCCCATTTTCTTGTATAAGTTTACATTTATGCATTTAGGGGCCTTAAAAGCATAAACCTGAGTACCGTCTATATTGTATTTAGAAAAAGCATCCATGTGAAATAAAAACGGTCCCCAACCTGGCGTCTGATCAGTAATGATTGTGGCTCCCCACATAACATTTCCCAAGTTGACACTATTAAGGCCTCCGGTAAGTTCTTTCCCTGTCCCCGGAGTATAATTGGAACGAGCAATGCGAGCAGCTTTTGCCGCTTCAGACCATTCATTGGTTGTCAGGCAAATCCGGGCTTTAATACCGTTGGCAACATAGTAATCAATATGAGTTTTATCTTTCTGTGTAGGTGCATTTTCCAGTAAATTAACAGCAGTATCTATATCCGCACGAACTTGTTTATAAACTTCACTTAAGCTCGCCCTCGCTTTTCCTGGAGTTCCTGCAGAGGTAGGTTCTGTATACAAGGGTACGCCTGGTTCATTCTCATGTCCTATATACGTACGAG
Organism: Culturomica massiliensis; assembly: GCF_900091655.1. Taxonomy (NCBI): domain Bacteria; kingdom Pseudomonadati; phylum Bacteroidota; class Bacteroidia; order Bacteroidales; family Odoribacteraceae; genus Culturomica; species Culturomica massiliensis. The sequence goes on along the minus strand of NZ_LT594621.1, from coordinate 3,602,131 downwards.
CAAATGTCATAGCTAGATAGTGGTAGGCATATGCTCTGATCGCATACGCCTGTCCTACGACATAATTAACATCTGAAGTGTTGCCTGCCATCGTATTTTGAGCAGCAATGATGTAATTAGCGTTTGCTATTAATTTATAATAGCCGTTCCATGTGTCATAAGAACGCCATCTGCTGGATGTATAATTAGATTTCACATTGTAAATACAATCATACCAATACCATCCACTTCCAGCAGCTTTCATTACCATGTCTTCCCCCATTACATCCCCCATTAGGTTCCAGGCTGTTAAACCGTCGCATTGTTGTGTATTACCTGTTGTTGACCATCCCTGAGTATACATCATACGATAAATTCCATTGAGCGGAACTAAAGCAGCAGTTGCATTACTGAACATCCCTTCGCCGGAGACAGAATCGGTTGGAAGTGTGTTCAAACTTTCATCACTACAAGCTAGCATAAAATTAGATAAGATTATGGCAGCAAGTATATATATAAAATATTTTTTCATATAATTCTTTATTTAAAAATTTATATCTACACCAACAGAAATTGTTTTATTCGGAGCATATTTGTAATCTGTTCCTCCTGAAAAATTGTATTGTGGGTCCATACCATCTAAATGAGTAAATAAAGCAAGGTTATCCAAAGTACAAAAAACTCTTAAGGATTCAATACCAGCTCTATTGAGAATCCGGTTTGGTAATGTATAACCGACAGTGATATTTTTTATGGCAAAATAAGATGCATCCACCAAAAATCGGTCAGTTGGTGTGTTTTTCGGGTTAAGACCAACACGTGGGACATCTGTTATGTCTCCTGGTTTGCTCCAGCGTCTCATAGAATGCTTGTTCCACGTATCACCGGCATACTGAATATTCATACTTCCCTGATACAAGCCATCATACACTTTTCCTCCCACAGAATAGGTTGACAATACAGATACATCAAAATTTTTCAAAAAATTGAATTCCATATTAATACTACCGAAAAGATCAGGAATGCGATTTCCTAAATAATATTTACAATTGGCCGCTACAGAATAATCACTAGTAATGTATTCACCGCTGGCATGACCATTCGCATCCATAGCTTCATAAGCCCAGTAAAGTTGTGCTCCTGTAGCAGGGTCTACTCCTGCCGATTTAGCTATATAGAATGTGTTTATTGCTTTACCCACTTTAATGCTGTATATTCCATTAATCATTTCGTCCGAACTATCCGTTAATTTTTTTACTTCATTTTTTACAGTAGATACCATTAAAGTTGTCTTCCATCTGAAATCAGTCTTGTCAATAATTGTTCCCCCTAGTGTAAATTCGAATCCCTGATTTACCATTTCTCCTACATTGGCAGAATATCCACCAAATCCTGTAGAAAGAGCCATCGGAAATGATAATAACATATCAGTAGTTTTTTTGTTATAATATTCCATCGCAAATTCAAGACGTCCATTAAAAAAGCGGGAATCTAAACCAATATTTAGGTTTTTATTTTTTTCCCAGGTAATATCCTTGTTTTCCAATGAAGAAATAGCTCCTCCTGCATTATTTGCATTTGGCCACGTTAAATCATAAAAACTTTGCCAAGCATAATAGATGGAATATCCCTGAGAATCAAGTAAGTCATCATTCCCTTGTACGCCATAACTTACTTTTAAGGCTAAATTATCTAACCAATCTGTGTTGTGTAAAAAGTCTTCTTGAGAAACTCTCCAATTAGCTCCAACTGACCAAAAATTACCCCAACGATTATCCTGATGGAATCTAGAAGAACCATCTGTACGGAAACTTCCTGATAAATAATATTTTTCTTTATAATTGTAATTCAAACGAGCTAACCATGATTCAATCCTGTAGTCTTGCTGATAAGAACTAGTTCCATTAACTGTAGTTGCGGGAGCCAATTCAAAAATTCCATCAACTAATCCGGTTTTACTCCCATACAAATAATTGTATCTATAATCATAATATTCATGTCCGAGCATCACGTCAAAACTATGATCAGCAAAAGAACGATTATAAGTAAGCAATTGATTAAATGTATAACTTTGGGTACGGGTATTATATTTAGATAACAAGCCTTTACTGGAAGAAAAATTTCCATGATACATATTGTAATAATTCATTTGATTTTGGTTCAAATAATCTACTCCGAAATTCATTGTAAATTTTAATCCTTTTAGTATTCCAGCTTTCTCGTCATCTGATCCCAAAGTAAGATATGTTCTTGCACTTAAGTTATCGTTTTTTAAATCCGATTTATCATCCTCCAATGTAGCGATCGAATTAAAATTACTTAGTTTTGGACGGTTTTTTCCGTAGTCCAATTGTTTTTTACCATTTTCATCTAAAAGATCATTTCCTTTACTGTCTTTCATATATACAGGATAGATTGGAGCCATAAATTGGGCTGTATACCAAACATTGGAATTTGAACTTCCGGTATACATAGAATAATTTTGCTTAGAATGTGAAAATGCTATATTTAAACCGGCTTTTAGCCAAAACTTGGGTTGATTATCCAAATTTAAACGTGCATTGTAACGTTCAAACTTTGTCGTTTCCAAAACACCATCTTCATTTAAATAACCCAATGAAAACAATGTCTGTGTTTTTTCTGTACCTCCGGAAATAGAAAACTGGTATTCCTGTCGTAAAGCATTTTTCCGGTTAATCCGATCCATCCAACTTTCATCCCAAGCTGCTTTGGCATCATCCTGAATTTGCTCTGTACTGGGATCAATAATTGTTTCCCAAGTATAATTTTTAAAAGGGTTATAACTCTCTCCTCCTAATGTGGATGACAAACTATTCATTGCCAATACCTTGGCCGTTTCCCAGTCATAATTACTGTTAAAAATATAATCATTTCGAAGAGCTTCATAGGTTAACTGTACAAATTCTTTTTGGTTTACAAGATTGTAGTTTTTAATTCCTCTGGATGACCATCCCCAGGAGGCTTTCAGATTGACATTCGTCTTTTCAGCTTTTCCTTTTTTGGTATTAATGATTACGACACCATTAGCTCCACGAGCTCCATACAACGCTCCAGCGGAAGCATCTTTTAAAATCGTCATAGATTCAATATCATTCGGGTTGATAGCACTAAGTGTTCCGTCATAAGGAATTCCATCAACTACATACAAAGGATTACTGGATGCATTGATGGAACCATATCCACGTATACGGATTGAAGCGCCGTCTCCCGGTTGTCCTCCTCCAGAAGTAGCTACGACACCTGTTGTCTGACCATCAATAGCTTTAGAAATATTGGCTACCGTTCGCTTTGATAATTTTTTATTATCCACAACTGCGGCAGAACCTGTAAATGATTCTTTTTTTGCTGTTCCATAAGCAACCACCATAACTTCATCCAAAGCTTCTGTTTTCGAAACCATTTTAACATTAATAACATTCTTGCCTGTAACTGCAATCTCCTGATCCTTCATTCCTACAAATGAAAATACCAATACTGCATTCTGAGGAACTTTTAATGAATAATTTCCTTCTATATCGGTAGCTGTCCCGATAGAAGAACCTTTTACCATAATTGTAACTCCAGGAAGCGGCAGACCATCTGTGGCATCCGTAACCTTACCGGTCACTTGCTTTTCCTGAGCCATACTAAATTGTATTCCCAAAAACATTAGGAAAACAAATAGTCCGATTAATTTTCTCATACATTTTAATTTTAAGTTAGACATATTTAGGCTGTTTGTATTATTGTTAAATCTTGTCTCATTCTATTAAATTACACTTAAAATAATGTTTTATAAGTCTTTATTCTAAGTGTAAACCTGCTTAGTAAGCGTGGTATGTCAAGGGAAGCGAAAGAATGGGGTAGGTATGAGAAGGAGAGAAAAAGGCATTATCGGATATGACGAAGATGGTTACATAATTTTATATATTATACAGTACAGTATGATAATCATAGGTATAAAAAAAGGAACGATTTCAAACCGTTCCTTTTTTAATGACGAAATATATTATAGTGTTGAATAATAGTGAAACAGTTTAATTATGTCCTCCTCCTTTCTGTATTTTAATTTATTGATCTTACAGTACGCTCCTACAATAGAGGATTTATCTCCGAATATTTTAAAGAAATCATCTTTTTTTGTAGAAATCGAATATAAGTGTCCTTTTTTATCTTGATAATAAAGTTGCTCTCGAATTTGAAATTTATCTCTTTTTTTTGACTCATAGCCGGTAGATTCAGCTTCTTCTCGTAAAAAAATACACGTATATAATTTGAATAATGGATATTTATCGTTCGTTATTATCTGTAACAATCCCTCTTTTATGTCTTTTCCCAAAGGATATGTTTTTCTGACAAATTTTTTATTATCAAATTCAACATGATCGACATCTTCTGTAAATAATAATAATTTTATTCCTTCTTCCTTTTTTATCCAAAACTCATTTTTAAACACATTGTATAATAGATCATAATTTATTTTTTCTCCGCTTTTTAAGATTACAGAAGAATTTTTCCATTCTTGTAATAAGAAAGGGCTACCTTCAAATCTATTTTGAAAAAGGGAAAAAATTTGGTTGGCTTCAATATTCTGATTATTTCTGAAAGCATCGAACAAATTATTAAGGGAAGAATAATCAACACTGATTTCTCGGTCTATTATATTAAATGGATTGCTGTCTATAAATTCAGCACCAACCGGAGGTTGCGTATATCCGATACAAGGACATAAAGTCAGGAAAAATATGAATATTTTTTTCATGGATTGAAATTTTAGCATTGTATGAAATAACAAAATCGTGCAAATGAAAGCAGAACTCCATTTGCACGATAATGGCAATTAAACTGATCTAGAAAAATATTAAAATCTAGATTTTATTATGCCGGATTCTGATCCTCTTCATTAATATTTTGATTGGCTTCAATTTCTTTTTTAGGAATCTGGAATACCCAGCGATTGTCATTTGGTCCAAATTGCAACTGCGCATCTACACGATGGTTGGTCGCAACACCATTAATTGTATTTTTTCTCTCAATGCTTCCTCCGATACGTTTCAAATCAAACCAAGAACGACCTTCTCCCCACATTTCAATACGTTTTTGAAATAAAATCTCTTCAATTAAATCATTACCTGTTTTTGTTGATTTTGTTGCTTGCGGATCACGATTTTTCACTAATTCGTATAAAACATTTTGAGCAAGACCGTCATTTCCAGCACGCGCCTGGGCTTCGGCTTCAATCAGATACATCTCAGCAATTCTAATGTAGCAAATATCGCCTGTAAAATCTCCGGGAGTCTGATATTTCATACTAATGTATTGATTGTTTGGCAGCGCACATTGGCGTCTTACATCGGTTTGAGGGATTTGTTCATAAAGACGTGCATCCCAGGCTTTGTATACTCCAATACCACAATATCCGTCAATTGTATTATCAAGGTGAGAGTATAAAGAAGCATATAAATTGGTATTTTCACCATTTATATCCATACCCCATATCCATTCACTGGCATTGAGATTACCTTTAAATTGACTCATATAAGTATCTATTGTAGATAAAGTCGCAGATCCTTTACGAGCTTCCTGTGCATATTTTACAGCATCTCCCCAATTATTTATTGTCAATGATACATCCGCTAAAATTGCACATGCAGTATAATAATCCACATTATTGATGCTTTCGCGAGGTTGGCCTTCCAGCAATTTAATCGCGTCTTCCAGATCTTGGACAATTCGTGTATATACAGCACTGATTTTAGCTCTTGGTTGATGATCTGCCGCATCTGTCTCTGCTAACCAAATCGGGACACCCGGCCCATCTTCATTTCCTTTATAGTTTTTAGCAAATAGACGTACCAAATAATAGTAACTATTAGCACGAATTGCTAGTGCCTGACCCGCTAAAATTTTTGCATCATTTGACAAATTATCATATCCTTCACGTGGATAAGATTTCAATACAAGGTTACAATTATAAATCAATGGATAATACAGTTTCGTCCAATAATGACTTGAAGAACGGTAATTGGCCATCCGATTATCATTTTGATAATAACTGTAGAACCAATGATTTGCAAGTTGAACCATGTCATTGGCCATTAAATCTGTAGCTAAAAATACAGTGGGATGTCCGAATTCATCATGCTGACTATAATAACCTACCATTGAATTATACAATCCGGATATGATGGGAGAAAACGCTTTGATAGGGTCTTCTATGGCAACCTCATCCTGCTGATCCTGGGATAAGGATCCTGTAGGTTTTGTATCCAAAAAATCAGAACTACAAGCTCCCGACATGACTAAGATCACAGGAACAATTAAATAGTTTATAAATGTCTTCTTCATAATGTTTACTTTTAGAATTTCATATTAATACCAAACGATACTGTTCTGATTGGGGCAAAATTATAACCTGTCGCACCGGAGATATACTGTCTGGGATCCATCCCCTGACGTTTTGAGAATAATGCCACATTATCTGCCACAGCATAAATTCTAAGGTTTTCAATATGTAATTTGTTGCATATATGTTTCGGGAATGTATATCCCAGCATAATATTCTTTATGGCCAGGAAAGAGGCATCTGTCAAAAACCTATCCGACCGTCCTGTAGCATCCTGGTAATTTTGTTGATGAATTGGAACATTGGTATTAACATTGGTTGGAGTCCATGCTTTTAAAACATCCTTATGGAATCCGCTACCTAAATCATTCCCCATATAAGCAGCATAATTACTATCGTACAGTTTACCTCCAATCTGATAATTCATCATAAAGGAAAGATCGAATCCTTTATATGCCCAATTACTGGTGAAAGCACCGTATACATCCGGAATTGCAGAATCTCCGGTGTATTCTTGTGTCGCATTGGAATTGATATAAGTGAACATCTTACCATTTGCCAAAGTTCCGTTTGCAACTTCTGCATTATTGGTATAATACATCGCTTTACCGTTTGCCGGATCAACGCCTAAATATCTTTCTAAATAGAAATCATAAATGGAATGTCCTTCCATATATTTCTTGTTACCGGATATAATACCCGATTCTTTAAATTCAGGCGGTAATTTGGTAATCTCATTCGTATAGTGTGTTAAATTCAAATTGACAGACCATTTAAATTCGGTTTGTTTGAAAATATTAAAAGTCAAGTCAAATTCTACTCCCTGATTTTTCATAGAACCAATATTGTCTGGATAGGAAGTAAAGCCGGAAGATGGGGGAAGCGGCCGATTAAAAAGTAAATCGTCTGATTTACGGATAAAATATTCTGCATCTAATGAAAACCAGTCAAAAAGGTCTGTTTCAATACCGACATTGAAGTTTTTAGACTTTTCCCAGGTCAGACTCCGGTTGCCTTTATAATAAGAAGGATTCAGACCAAGGTTCGTTCCGTCAGAAGTGATCCCATACTGATCTTGCCAAGCATACCATTGTTCGTATCCAGCTGGATCCAATATGTTCTCAACCCCATTGGTTCCATAACTGGCTTTCAATTTCAGATTTTGTATCCAACTTACATTTTGCATGAAATTTTCCTGAGAAACTCTCCAAGAAGCGCCTATTGCCCAGAAATTACCCCATCTGTTGTCTTTATGGAAACGTGATGAAGCATCTCGCCGGAAAGACAAAGAAGCATAATAACGGTTATCAAAACTATAATCGGCCTTTGCGAAATAGGACTCGATTCTTCTTGAATTCTTGTAAGATGTTGCTCCGGTAATTTTTGCAGCATTTGCCAATTCCGGATTACCTGGATAGTAAAAATTTTCTTTCGATACTTCTAGATAATAGTAATCTTCTTTATAAGCTTCATGGCCGGCTAAAGCACTGATGTTGTGTCTTCCAAAATCCCGATTCCATGATAAAATCTGGTTAAAAGTCATAACATCTCTCTTGTACTGATAATGATATGCACGTCCTCCTACATTTTTAGCATCGCCATATAAAGCATTTTGATAATCGATGTCTTTCCGGTTTGAATTGTTGTAGGCAAAATTAGCCCGGAATTTGAAGTCTTTTAAGAAAGATACTTCCATATATGTGTTCCCGTCAAAAGCATCTGTTTTATAATCATGGATATCTAATATCTGAGTTGCTATCGGATTAGAATTGGATGCATATTTACGAGAGTAACCGAACTCTGATGCTGTTCCGTAATCATATATTACATTTCCGTCTTTATCGTATTGTCTATTCCCTTCACGATCATATAAATATACAGGATAAATAGGAGCAATACCTTGTGAAAACATAAATTGATTTGCATATGCACTTGTACCGGAGTTAGGAAAATTCTGCAATGTATTGGCATACGCTAAATTTGCACCAGCTTTAAACCATGACGTTAATTCCTGGTCCAGATTTACACGAGCTGTATATCTTCTGAATCCTGAATTTTCAACATAACCTTTATCATCCAGAAAGCCCAATGACATGTAATATTTTGTTTTATCACTACCTCCTTGATATGAAAATTGGTATTCCTGACGTAATTTATTTGAAAAAGCTTCATCAGCCCAATCGTCATGATATAATAATTTAGCTGCAGGATTCAATTTCCCATTTATGACCAACTGGTCGTCGGGTACATTATAATTATTATATCCTCCCAGTTCATTTACCAATGTACGGGTTGCTTCTGCATCAGCCTCTGCAGCAGACAATTCCCCATTGTATTGTAAATTATTACGAAGAGCCGTCCATGCTGCTTCATAATATTTTCCAGGATTCTTAATCATATCGTATGATGGAATTCCCCGACTGTTAATTCCCCATTTCATATCCAAAGAGACAATAGGTTTCCCTGCTTTTCCTTTTTTAGTCGTAATTACAATTACACCATTTGCGGCACGAGAACCATAAAGAGAGTTAGCTGCAGCATCTTTTAAAATAGTCATACTTTCAATATCCGCAGGATTGATTGAGTTTAAATAACCAGAAAAAGGAACACCATCAACTACATATAGTGGCGTATTGGAAGCATTAATGGAGCCGACACCACGGATACGAATCGTTGCATTCTCACCCGGTTGTCCGGAAGCACTTACAACCTGTACTCCAGGAGATGCCCCCTCCAATGCCTTTGTAATGCTGGAGGTCTGGATTTTTGCCAGTTTTTCACTACTTACCACTTTAGCAGAACCGGTAAAACTTGAATTTTTAGCCGTACCATAAGCAACAACCATTACTTCATCCAGAGTCTCTGCAGATGGCGTTAATTCAATGGTTAGATTTGTTTTGCCGGCAACACTGACTTCTTGGGTTTGCATACCAATAAAACTTATTACCAAAATGGCATTTTCTTTTATTTTTAATGCAAATTTACCATTGATGTCCGTTGCAGTCCCATTACCCGGTTCACCTTTGACCATGACGGTAACACCCGGCAACGGCATTCGGTCACTTTTATTGATAACCGTACCGGTTATCTCACGCGTTTGAGCAAAACATATCTGCATTCCGACAAAAGTCAGGAAAACAAATAGTCCGATTAATTTTCTCATACATTTTAATTTTAAGTTAGACATATTTAGGCTGTTTGTATTATTGTTAAATCTTGTCTCATTCTATTAAATTGCTCTTAAAATAATGTTTTATAAGTCTTTATTCTAAGTGTAAACCTGCTTAGTAAGCGTGAGATGGGAAATAATGAAGATAGTTGAGGAAATTATGGGAATTGAATTTTAAGAAGATGTTTATCTATTAAACGAATAGTTGTGCACACTGATTTTCATATTAGATTGGAAAAGCGGATATAATGTATTAAATAGATATTTTGATTAAAGTATAATAGGATTTCAATAGGACATTCTATCCCAGAATATGAAAGATTTTCTAAAATTTAGAGATGGGTTTTGAGAGAACAATTACAAAATTACTTACATAATAAAAATAATAGGGCTTGATGTTGCAACTTATAATATTTTACATATATTTGCATTATTGTATTTTTATTGAGTTAAGGTATTCTTAAAAACTCAATTTTTATAGGAAACACAATTTAGCAATTAGGGTTAAAGTGCTGAACAACAAAAATTTAATATGGTGTCACATGCTTACTAAGCATGTGCATTTTCCTTGGAAATGACAAACAGGGAATGATTTTAACCTGAATTTAAGAAGGTGAAAACAAAAATTAACGATAAAATCAAAAACAGCCTAAATATGTCTAACTTAAAATTAAAATGTATGAGAAAATTAATCGGACTATTTGTTTTCCTGACTTTCGTCGGAATGCAGATATGTTTTGCACAGACGCGGGAGATAACCGGTACGGTTATTGACAAAAGCGACAAGTCACCGCTACCCGGTGTATCTGTAATTATTAAAAACAATCGGGCCGTTGGAACTGCAACTAACGTTGACGGTAAATACTCAATTAAAGTGAATGAGAATGATATTTTGATTTTCACTTTCGTGGGTATGAAGGATCAGGAAATTGCGGTTGCAGGTAAAAATGTAATCAATGTAGAAATGGTTCCGGCAACCGAAGCTTTGGATGAAGTTGTTGTGATGGGGTATGGAGCACAAAAAAAAGGTACAGTTACCGGTGCAGTCGGGGTCGTAGACGGTAATAAAATCAAAGAAGTACCAACTGCCAGTTTCGACCAGATTCTTCAGGGTAAGGCAACAGGTATGCAGGTTGTTGCTTCCAGCGGTCGTCCCGGGGCAGGTGCTATTGTGAAAATGAGGGGTATCTCCTCTATTAATGCCAGTTCCTCTCCTTTATATGTAATCGATAATGTGCCCGTTGCTTCGGCAGATTTCAATGCATTGAATCCCGGTGACATTGAAAGTGTATCTGTATTAAAGGACGCATCGGCAACTTCTATTTACGGATCACGCGGAGCAAACGGTGTTATCATGATTACGACTAAAAGAGGACGGATGGGAAAAACGATATTCAATGTAAAAGGCCAATGGGGATTCTCTACCCGTACCCGGGATAAAAATCAAATGATGAACACCAAAGAAAAATTGACTTACGAGCGTCAATTAGGTGTAGGCTATGGAGCAAGCAGCCCCACGACAGGCAAACCCATGACGGATGAAGAGATCAATAACTATCCAATCAATACGGACTGGATGAAGGAAGTTTTCAGAACAGGTAAAACCCAATTGTATGAATTGAGTGCTTCAGGCGGTTCGGAATCCACTAAATTTTATCTGTCGGGACAATATTTTGACCAGGAAGCTATTGCTCCGGGCTCTTACCTGAAGAGATATACATTCCGGGTAAATCTGGATCATAAAATCAGCAGAAAATTAAAATTCGGAATGACAGCTTCTGTAGGTACTTCCAAAGAGGGTAATTTACGTAGCGACCGGAATGTATTGAATCCGTTCAACTATGTATACAGTGTCAACCCGTATACAAAACCATTCAATGAAGACGGTAGCTGGGCATCTGACCCGACATGGGATTACGGCCTGAATATTTTCGAAAACATCGCGATGAACCCGAGTTATTCGAATCTGATAAAAGGGATCGGATCTTTTACACTGGAATACAACATTATAGATGATTTGCGGTTCGTATCGACAGCCGGTGTAGATTATTCACAAGTATTGGACTACCAATATAACAAACCGGAATCAAAATTATCGCAGGTTCTTCAAAGTCCGGGATTCAGAGCCGATAGTTATGCACATCGGGCTACTTTCATTTGGACTAATATGTTAAAATATGCCAAAACATTTAATGATGTCCACAATCTGAGCGCAACTGTCGGTACGGAAGCACAAAAGAGTCAATGGAAAGGCTTTGGTGCTCAAGGAGAGGGATTCTCTTCCGGCAGAATAGATGCTTTGGACAAAGCAGCAAAACCTTTGAAAGTCACCGGCAATGTATCGGACTGGAGACTTTTATCATTCTTTGCCCTGGCAGCTTATGACTTTGATTCCCGCTATTTCGTAGATGCTTCTGTTCGAAGCGACGGTTCTTCACGTTTCGGTAAAGACAATCAGTACGGTACTTTCTGGTCTGCCGGTGCAGGCTGGAATATTCACAATGAAAGTTTTGCAGAAAATTCCGGCTGGCTGAACCAGTTCAAATTACGCGGAAGTGTCGGAACCTCCGGAAACAACAATATCGGGGATTACGATGCACTCGGACTATTCAGTACGGGCTCTTATAACGGAACATCTACAATTTACCCGTCACGTTTGCCCAATAACCAACTGACATGGGAAAAGAATTTCCAGGCATCAGTCGGATTTGATAGTAAATTTTTCAATGAAAGACTGACGGTTGTTTTCGACTGGTATAACAGAAAAACAATAGATATGTTATTGGCAGCCAATCTTTCACTGACCTCAGGATTTGCCAGCCGGAAAGAAAATATCGGAGAAATGAGAAACCGGGGTATAGAGGTTTCTGTAAGTGGGGATGTATACAGATCTTCCGACTTTTTTGTCAATCTTTATGCAATGGTTTCTCACAACAAAAATGAAGTGTTGAAACTGTACAAAGGAAATGACATCAAAAACGGCTGGAACAATGTTATCAGTGAAGGAAAAGAATTGAATGTCTATAAAATGGTACGCTGGGCCGGTGTTAACCCTGTTAACGGAGATGCCTTGTATTATACCAAAGACGGTCAATTAACCAATAAATATTCAGAAGATGATGCTGTTATACTGGATGGAAAATCTCCGTATCCGGATTTCTACGGTTCTTTCGGAACAAATATCAGCTATAAAGGTTTAGACTTCTCGGCAGATTTTTATTTTTCACACGGTAATTACATCTACAACCATGTTGCTTTCTTCAATTTGAGTGACGGAGCCAATGCAAACTCCAATCAGGATAAACGGTTATTGTATGATCAATGGATGAAGCCGGGCGATATAACAAATATTCCGAGACAGGACAAAGGAAATTCCCAGGTTATGAGTACACGCTATTTGGAAGATGCTTCTTATCTCCGTTTGCGTAACGTAAGCCTAGGTTACAGTTTCCCGAAACATTTACTCGACAAAGTTAAACTGTCTAAGTTAAGAGTGTATGCACAAGGCTTGAATTTAGTGACCTGGACCGGTTTTACAGGAATCGATCCGGAAGTCGGAAATGTTACCAGCGGTACTGGCCCTGCAAGCAGTAATGCGGACTTCCAATTCCCGGCATCTCGTACAATTATGTTCGGACTGGAAATAGGCTTCTAATATGTTAAATTTGAAATGACAAGAAATATGAAAACAATAAATACAATTCTAAAATCAGTAGGATTAAGTGTATTGCTTACATTTACTTCCTGCAGTGGTTTTCTGGATGTAACCCCGCATGATGCTACAGATGATAAAAACTCACTGGAAACAATCAGTGACTATGATATGCTTATGAAAGACCCGTATGCAAGCATGCGGGATGTAATGGGAAGCTATTATATTCTGCTGCCGGATATTATGTCTGACAATCTCACGCTTTGTTATGCTGGACGTTTATCGTTCAACGAGTTTTTCAACTTCAATTTCAATTCCACTACCTTCGGTGTCTCTGCCATGTGGAGCGGTGCCTATAATGGAATCATGGCAACCAATAAAATCATCAACACCCTGGAAGGAGAAACGAATAAGTTCACCGGGACGGCAGATGAAGCACAAGCCAAGAATATATTGGCCGAGGCCTTGGCCATGCGTGCCTTTTTACACTTTCAACTGGTACGTCTGTATGGAAAAGACTACAAGGCAGCTTCCGAAACAGACCTGGGAGTTCCTTACAAGACCCTGGCTGATGTGACCTTACCTTCCCGTAATACGGTAAAGGATGTGTATGACAATCACATTGTTAAAGATCTGGAAAAAGCCAAAACTTTAATGACGGCTGAGTACAATCAAAAAGACAATACCCGGCTTAACCGTAAATCACTTTGTGCGATTATGGCAAAAGTATATTTAACAATGGGAAAATATCAGGAGGCCGCCAATAATGCTGCAGCCGCTATCGCCGGAGACGGATCGGATATTGCAACCATCGAACAGTTCCAGAAATTATGGACTTCTCCCATGACCAATGTTTCAGAAATACTTTTGAGATATCCGGTATTGAGCACGGATGATGTCATACCGGGAAATAACTGGGGACAGGGCGAGAGCAAAACTTCGTATAAAGCAGAGTATGTCGCATCGGCAGCATTTGTCGATCTGGTAAAAAACACGGATGTACGTATCACGACATTAACCGGAGTATCGTCAGGGGGTAAAAATTACGTTGCTGTCTGGAAATGGAACGGCCGTCCCGGAGAAGCTGCCGGAAATGTCGATATTACAGCCATTCGCACTTCAGAAATGTATCTTACTCTGGCAGAAGCCCTGACAGAATTGAATGACGATCCCAATGCATTAAAAACCTTAAACTATCTGAGAAGTAACCGTTATGTAAATTTCACCAGCCCGAACGAGACGGGAACAGCTCTGAAAAATGCAATAGCTTTAGAAAGACGACTGGAATTGTCATTTGAAGGAGACCGCTTCTTTGAACTGAAAAGAAAGGGCCTGGACATTGTACGGGATGAAAGAGGCGATGAGGCAAACGGTGGTGGAGTCGCACCTTCTCTTCTGCATCTATCTGCTAACAGTCCTTATTTCTTATTGCCTATTCCACAAAGTGAAATGGATGCCAATAAGAATATGGAGCAGAATAAATATTAATATTTTCTTTAAAATAATCACATTATGAAAAAGTTATATATATTATTAATTTTTCTTTTAAGTATTGGCTTATGGGGGTGTGACGATCATGAAGCAGGCGTATATAAAGGAAATGATTTCGTTACATTCTTGAATAAAACGGAGAACAAAATAATCCGGGAAAACGAAGACGGAATTACTGAAATAAAAATAGGAGTCGCCAAAAAAAGTAATACAGATCGCACTTTCAGCGTAACTGTCGATGCTGCCAATACGACAGCAGTAGAAGGCCAGGATTATGATTTTATCAATAAGAACGTTACCATTCCTGCCGGAGAATTTGTAGGAGTCATAAAAATAAAAGGATATTATGACAACCTGACTCCCGAAGGTGTAAAATTAACCCTCAAGCTGAATGCTGATGAAGCGCTGATTCAAGCCGGTACGACAATTACCACAACCACTGTAAATTTAAGCAGATTCTTTGAAATTACCATGGATTGGCTGGAAGGAGTTTGGGTTTGGACCGATTATGATTATTCAACAGGAGAAACAACTGATGATGATACTTATCTGGTCGAAATAACAAAAGTTTCAGATAACAAAATTACAATTTACAATGTATGGGCTGGAGGTAAGACTATAAATGCGACCGTTGATTTAGAAGAAGGACAGATTATTATTGATCCTGATCAGGTGATATACGTACACAGTTCGTACGGAGACATTACAATGGATTATTTTGACGGACAAACTGTTAAGGATAAGGATATTATCGGACAATGTACTTTCCGTGGTATTTCTATTGCTGGATGGACCGCATATACATGGAGTGGCGGAGGTTATTTCGGAAGATACAAATCAAATATTGTAAAACAAGAATAATCCGTTCTACTTAATTTTAAAGAGGGTGTCTCATTCACAGGGCACCCTCTTTGTCTCTTTTCTATCAAAAATCCAGCACAAGAAGTTTTGTATTATCAACTGGATGAGCAGGAAGCATCGGTATTGCCCCGCTCTAAAAAAGAATTCTTATCCGTTTTCGGCGACAAAGCGAATCTTATCGGAAAGTATTTCAAAGACAATAAGCTGAAAATGAAACCGGAAGACCTGATAAAAGTCTTTACTTATTATGATGAAATAAAATAAAAGCATATATTTATAGCTAATTTAATCTACCCCATACAATGAACCATAAACTATTCTTTCTCCTGCTCGGCCTTCTTTTTCTGGGCTGTCAGGATGATAAACTCGGAAACGAGGATAAAAGCAAGGAGCAACCCGGGTGGACCCGGGAAAGCCGGACAAACTTCCTTCCCGGTGTCATCCGGATAAAACTGCAATCCGGAAGTTCTGAAAAAGTACGCCTTTCTTCTGCCGCCGGGACGGCACAGATGGGGATTTCCGAAATCGACCGCATCGCCGCCGAACTCGGGGCCTCACAGATCAAGAGGGTATTCCCGCCAGCCGGAAAGTTCGAAGCCCGGCAGCACGCCGCCGGACTCGACCTGTGGTATGACATCCGCTTCAATCAGGATGTTCCCCTGACAAGGGCCGCCGCCGGTCTTTCATCCGTAGCGGGCATCGACATCATAGAACCTGTCCGCCGGGCCGTCCGCACAGGCGGCGACCGCATTGTCCCCGCTGATGCCGCAGCGCTTGCAAAACCGGCTGCCACGGGTACCTTCAACGACCCCCTTCTGTCAAAACAATGGCATTACAACAACAACGGAAGCATCCAGTACTCCGTAGAGGGGGCTGACATCAACCTGCAAAGGGCCTGGGACGTCACCGCCGGTTCCCGCGAAGTGATCGTCGCCGTCGTTGACGGGGGAATCGATATCAACCACGAAGACCTCCGGGACAACGTATGGAGAAACGAAGACGAGCAGGAAGGCCTGGACGACAACGATAACAACGGCTATGACGGGGATGTATACGGATGGAACTTCGTACACGACAGCCCGAACATCGTGGCTCACGCACACGGTACCCACGTTGCGGGAACGATTGCCGCCGTCAATAACAACGGCATCGGCGTGTGCGGCGTTGCAGGAGGAAGCGGGAACAACGACGGAGTACGTGTCATGAGCTGCCAGATTTTCGCCCCCAATGCACAGGACCCAAACAAGGACGACGGCACCCAGCAAATTCCCTCTGCCATTGTTTACGGAGCCAACAACGGGGCCGTCATCAGCCAGAACAGCTGGTCCTATACATTTGACGAAGGGGTTACCCCGACCTTCCCCAGGGCTACCAAAGAAGCCATCGATTATTTTATCACTTATGCGGGAATAGATGAAACAGGTATACAGACCGGCCCCATGAAGGGCGGTATCGTGATCTTCTCTGCCGGCAACAGCAACCGGGACTACCTCGAATATCCCGCCCAGTATGATAAAGTCCTTTCAGTAGCCTCCATGGCTCCGGATTTCAAAAAGGCCTATTATTCCAATTATGCAGACTGGGTTGATATAACCGCTCCCGGAGGAAGTTTCCGCTACGGCGGCAAATACAACGACAACTGTGCCATCCTGAGCACCCTGCCCGACAACAACTACGGATACATGCAGGGCACCTCCATGGCCTGTCCCCATGTCTCCGGGGTTGCGGCGCTGATCGTTTCCGAATACGGCGTGGGACATCCCGGCTTTACCCCGGAGGACCTGCGCAAGCGCATCCTCAATACGGCAAGGGATATTGATGCCCACAATCCGGAGTTCGCCGGAAAGCTCGGCGTCGGCTACATTGATGCCGCCCGCGCCGTACAGACCGATGCTGGGATTGCTCCCGAACCGGTGAATGACCTGCAGGTTGTCTGGAAATCAAATTCTGCAGAGCTTGCCTGGAGTGTTACGGCCGACCAGGACAACGGGACGGCTGACCACTATGACATTTACCTGAGCACACAGCCGTTCGGGAACACGGACCTCAGTACCCTTGACGTAACCGGGAGGGTGGATGTCGGAAACAAGGCTGCCGGAGAAGGCGTGGCTGCCACGCTCAGCAATCTGACCCCAAAAACCGTTTACTATATCGCGGTCGTTGGCGTCGACATGTTCGGAAACCGTTCGTCTGCCGCCTTCGAAAGCGGTGAAACTCTGAGCAACCAACCCCCGGTTGTAACGCGCAGGAATTCAGGGGACATCCTGCTTAAAGCCTATCAGACAAGGAAGGAATACTTCGACGTGACAGAGCCGGAAGGACAGGGGTATACATTCACCCTGAACGATATGAAAGGCGTTTCGGCTGCCCTGGAAGGCAATGCGGTTGTCGTTACCATCAAAGCCCCGGAAGTTTCGGCAGGGGAAGCATACAGCGGTACGGCCGTACTGACCGTCACGGATGAAGCCGGAGCTGCAACGGTTGTCGGCATCCCGTTCGCCATAGAGAAAAACAACGCCCCCGTTATCACCCAGGCATCCTGGGAAAACATGTACTTTGAGCGCAACGGGGAAAAGCAGGTTATCCCCCTGGAGGACTACTTTACGGATGCAGACGGGGAAGCCCTCAGTTACGATATCACCAGTTCCGTCACCGGACTTATAAGAACGGACGTAGAGAACGGGCAGCTGACCATTACTTCCCTCAAAAACGGGATGGCCACAGTCACGGTTACTGCCGGCGATTATTTCGGAAAGACATGCAGCCGCGAATTTGTAGTGATGTCGAGGGACAACCGCGTGCCTGTCGACCTTTATCCCAATCCGGTAAAGGACAGGATGAATATCCGCATGGGCAAAGAGGTACAGGGGAAGATCGGCGTTACCCTTTACAATACAGGAGGGACACAGGTATGGGAATCGGCAGAGACGATCTCTCCGTTCGGTCCGGCACAGGTGGATCTGAGCAGATTACCGGGGGGCAGTTATGTGGTGGTAGTGAAATACAACGGTAAAGAATACAAGAATAACATAGTGAAACTGTAATGATGAAAAGAACAAATATATTATTGGCCCTGCTTTTGTGCTCTTTCTTTGGGGCACAGGGCCAGAGCGCCTCATTTCTGAATATCAATCCCGATGTCCGTTCTGCGGGTATGGGAGACGGTGGTGTAGCTCTCGGAAGCAATGCTTTTTCTTTGTATCTCAATCCTTCGGCTACGGTTTTCGGGGATTCGAAGGGGGCTGTGGCTTATTCGTATCTGCCGTGGCAGCGGGAGCTGACAGACGGCAGTAATCTGCATACCCTTTCGGGATATTACCGTCTGGGGAACAAAAGCGGTCTTTTGGCCGGGTTCCGTTATTTTACGCACGGCGATATCGTCGTAACGGACGGTGAGGGCAATACTTCGGGGAGCTTTACCCCGAAAGAATTTTCGATAGACCTGGGTTATGCTTACCGGCTTTGTGACCGTTGGTCTGTTTCGGCCGTGCTTCATTACATCAGTTCGGATCTGGGGGACTTCTCCGGAGCGAAGAAGGGTTCTGCCTTTGCAGCGGATCTGGGTGCGATGTATCATGCGCCGTCGTGGAATGCGGGCCTTTCCGTAACGAACCTGGGTTCAAAGATCGATTACGGTTACGACAGCTATGAGCTTCCGGCCAGCCTGAAAGCGGGCGGGGCTTACTGGCATACCTTTTCTGACCGGCACCGTCTGACGGGTCATGCGGAGCTGGCTTACCGTCTGATGCCTTCCGATTACAGCGGCGTGAATGTTGGTCTTGGGGCCGAATACCTTTACAACGATCTGATAGCGGTGCGCGGGGGTTATCACATCGGGGACGATAAGAAGACAGGGCCCAGTTACGCCACTCTGGGTTGCGGTCTGATGTACCGCGGAGCAGAAGTGAACTTTGCTTACTGGCTGGCAGGCAGTGATTCGCCGGTGAAGGGAACGTTCTGTCTCTCTGCCGGATGGAGCTTTTAAACGAATAGATATCCTGTAATAAAAGAAACCGTCTGACTTTATCAGACGGTTTTTTACATTCCATACAACCCTCTATCTATCAGACAACAAAGAACATGTAGCAATAAATTTTAAAACGATTGTAAAATATTTATCCTCTTTAATAATTTTTTTATTAAGTTTTTTTACTTTTGTAATGGAAATTTGGAAAATAAACAGAAATGCAACTAACTAACAAAAACTCGTTACCAGGTTTAAAAGAAAAAAGATACCAACAAAAAAAGGATATCATTGGTTTCCTTTATAAAATGGGCGAATTATCTAAACCTGAAATATGCAGATTAACGAATATGACCACTCCTACAATCAGTAGGATTATCGAAGAGTTAATCGAGGAAGGCTGGGTCACAGACAGGGGGCAAGGCATGTCTATCGGAGGAAAAAGACCCCATATATTTTCCTTAAATCCGGATGCGGCATACATTATGGGAGTCGATGTAGGACGGGAACATTTGAAAATAGCGATCTTTAATTTACGCAAAGAAATTATCGGAGAAATCAAAGTATACCATTCTATTTTGGAAGAAGGTAGAACAAATGAAGAAAATCTTCAATATATCAAAGACAAGATATATTTAACTTTAAGCGAATTAAATATTCCTTACAACAAGATAAAGGTAGCAGGATTCGCTATTCCCGGACTTATTGATAGTGATGGAAATGCTTTCACTTACTTTGTTTACGAAGATACGAACATAAAGAAAGTGCTTGAAAAAATGTTAGGTATGCCGGTATTTATCGACAATGACTCTAAGACAATGGCATTGGCAGAGCACACATTTGGTGTTGCCAAAGGCATTCCGGATGCTTTATGTATCAGCGTAAACGAATGTATCGGTTTGGGAATGATTCTCAACTCACAGCCCTATACCGGTTATAAAGGTATGGCCGGAGAATTCGGACATATCCGGATTTCCGGGCTTAACGGACAGTGCTATTGCGGTAAAGCCGGTTGTCTGGAAACCGTCGCTTCAGGGCGGGCTATTGTAAAAAGTGCCAATGAAGCAATTAAAAAAGGAGTAAAAACCTCTGTCCAAACCCTGGCAGGAGATAATGAAATTACGTTAAGTATAATCATAAAAGCGGCGAAACAAGATGATATTTTTGCAATCGATCTTTTACAAAAAGCCGGTGAAAAAATCGGGGAAGGTATTTCCACATTAATCCATTTATTTAATCCGCAGGTATTGGTTATCGGAGGTGAAATTGCCGATTCCGGCGACCTTATCATCGCTCCTATACAGCAAATTCTCAACAAATATACACTTACCCGCTTAAAAAATCAATGTGAAATAAAATTGAGTGACTTAAATTCTCATTCCACCATTATGGGAACTTTGATGGTCGTTATGAAAAATTTATATTACGATTCTGAAAGCAACTTTTCCTTATACTAACCGGGATTGTTTGGTTTCCGTAAACGTTTTGAAATTAATTGATAAAAAATATATACGCTATGTTAATGACAACTTATATCGCCAAAGGCGAAGGGGCTGACAGGTTTGAAAAAATACCTGTACAAATATACGAAGCTCCGGCAACTGCTGTTAAGGCTGTTGCTAAAGAGATTGCAGAACTGATTCGCAAGAAGGCTGCAAAAAGTGAAAAGTGTGTATTAGGTTTAGCTACAGGCTCATCTCCCATCAAACTATATGATGAACTGATCCGGATGCATAAAGAAGAAGGTTTGTCTTTTAAAAATGTAATCACTTTCAATCTGGATGAATATTATCCGATGGCGAAAGAATCACAACAGAGCTACCATTATTTCATGCACCATCATTTATTTGATCACATCGACATCGATCCGAAAAATATTCACATTCCGGATGGTACTCTTAAATCGGATAAGGTTGAAGGATTCTGTAAAGAATACGACAAGCAGATTGATGAAGCAGGAGGTATAGATATTCAGGTATTAGGAATCGGCCGTACAGGACATATCGGCTTTAACGAACCGGGTTCCTTACTGACGTCCAAAACCCGGATGGTATATTTGAACGACATCACCATTAATGATGCAGCCGGAGATTTCGGAGGTAAAGATAAAGTTCCGACCCGGGCAATCACTATGGGAGTCGGTATCATTATGAAAGCCAAAAGAATTGTTTTACTGGCATGGGGAGAGAAAAAAGCATCTATTATACAAGAAACAGTAGAAGGCAGTATCAGTGACAAGGTTCCTGCCACATTCCTGCAAACCCACCCGAACGTACAATTTTTTATCGACGACAAAGCCGCAGAAGAATTGACGAGAGCCAATCATCCCTGGTTGGTAAGCAAAGTAGAGTGGAACGATAAACTGATCCGCAAAGCTGTTATCTGGTTGTGTCAGAAAGTCAATAAGCCCATCCTGAAAATTGAAAACAAGGACTATATGGACTACGGCATGAGCGATCTGATCAAAACTTTCGGTTCTGCCAATAAAGTAAATATCCAAGTTTTCAATGACCTGCAACATACAATTACCGGATGGCCGGGAGGAAAACCGAATGCAGATGACTCTACCCGTCCGGAAAGGGCAAATCCATATCCGAAACGGGTGTTGATTTTCAGTCCGCATCCGGACGATGACGTTATTTCCATGGGAGGTACCTTTGCCCGTCTGGTAGAGCAAGGCCATGATGTACATGTAGCTTATGAAACATCCGGAAATATTGCCGTTTTGGATGATTATATCTATCAGCAAATGGATATTGCGGCATCGTTCACCCGTTTGGTCGGCGGAGATACAAAAACCATGGATGCTGCTTTTGAAAAAGTAAAACAGATTATTGCCAACCGGAAGCCGGAAGATGACGAACCGGCAGAACTCCTTCCCTTTAAAGGAGCTCTTCGCCGTGCAGAGGCCCGTGGAGCAGACCGTTACCTGGGTATTCCCGAGAATCATGTACATTTCTTAAATTTACCGTTTTATGAAACCGGTTCTGTAAAAAAGAATCCGTTAGGACAAGCAGATGTCGATATTATTGTCAAATTATTACGTGAAGTAAAACCACATCAGATATACGCAGCCGGAGACTTAGCCGACCCACACGGAACACATGGCGTTTGCCTGGATGCCATTTTACGGGCTTACGATGTTGTATGCAACGATGAATGGTTTAAAGACTGTTACACCTGGTGGTATCGCGGAGCCTGGATGGAATGGGAAATCGAAAAAGTAGATATGGCAGTACCCATCAGTCCGTCGGAACTTTCCATCAAACGGAAATCCATTTACAAGCACGGCTCACAAAATAACGGTCCAGCATTCCCCGGAGACGACCCACGGGAATTCTGGCAAAGAGCAGAGGACCGCAATCGCAATACGGCAAATATATACAATAAATTAGGTATGGCAGAATACGAAGCCATGGAAGTATTTGCCCGTTATATTCACAAGAAAAAATAATTTAAGCACAGGCTTGAAGTAAACGATTCGACGACTTCAAGCCTGTATCTTTAAATACATCTGATATGAAAAATAAAACTACACTTTTAATCATGGCCGCAGGCATGGGGTCACGTTTCGGAAGCTTGAAGCAAATTACTCCGTTGGGGCCTCACAAGAAAGCATTATTACATTATACCATTTACGATGCTGTTCATGCCGGATTTGACAAGATTGTATTTATCATTCGTGAGAGTTTTGCAGAAGAGTTCAAAAACTTCGTAGGAAAATATGCTGAAAATCTGGTAGAAACCGTTTATTGTTATCAGGATATGAATAAGCTTCCCGGTGGCATGCCTCCCATTGACAGAGAGAAACCCTGGGGAACGGCTCATGCGATCTGGTGTGCCAAAGACGCCATTAACGAGCCATTCGCAGCATTGAACGCTGACGATTTTTACGGAAGCGATGCTTTTATCAAAGCGCATGACTTTTTAGCCAATAATCAGGACCCGAAAGAATTCTGCCTGATCGGTTATCGTCTGGCTTCAACTCTATCAGAAAACGGTACCGTTTCCAGAGGTGTATGTGAAGTAGATAAAGACCGATTTTTGACAGCTGTTACAGAATGTACGAAGATCGGAACACAAGCCGACGGTACGATTAAAGATGAAGCGTTAGGTAAAGTACTGCATGCAGATGATGTTGTATCTATGAATTTCTGGGGCTTTACACCAACTGTTTTCGCAGAGATCGAAAAACAATTCGTAGATTTCTATCCGTTAAACAAAGACAACCTGAAATCAGAATTTTATATTCCGAAAGTGGTGGATCAAATGTTAAAGGAAAAAGCCGCTAAGGTTAAAGTAATCCCAACGGATGCAAAATGGTTCGGCGTAACTTACAAAGAAGATACCCCGGGAGTTAATGCAGCATTGGCCGCTTTTGATAAAGAAGGTAAATACCTGGATTTATAATATCCGAATGCTAAAAATAATGCCCGTATCGTTTCCGGTACGGGCATTTCCATTTAATCTATATTATTACTTTTTCCCGTCTTTCTTCTTCCCATCAGTAGCTGCTTTTGAAGGTTCGTCGATCGTCTGACTTCCTGTCACTTTAAATCCGAGTTTCTCAATCGCTTTCTGGATACCTTCTGTTGTATTTTTATCTCCTCTGAAGGTCACTTTCACCGTCTTGGCTTCCAGGTTGACATCCAGATCTTTTACTCCTTTTTCATAAGGGATATTCTTCTCCACTTTTGCTTTACAAGTGGCACAATGTAAATCCACCTGATACAAAACAGTTTTAACTTCTTTTTTCTCAGCTTTCACTGTCGAGGCAAGTCCTAAAACCATTGCCATTACTAAAAATAATTTAAACGCTTTCATAGTTTATTGTATTAATGTTATAAATAGAGTTTCAATCTCTGTCAAAACCGAACCGCAGTCCGACATAAAACTTACGACCGTGGATAGGTCCCCAAATCCGGGACGCATCAAAATCAACACTCCAGGGTGCATCTGCTGCAATTATGGGATGCTTTTGGGTAAAGTCTCCTATATTTTCACAACCGGCATAAATACTCCATTTCCGGAAAAATTTCGTTACCTGAGCATTCATAAGCTGAAACGATTCAAATTGCTGATTGCCTCCAGGCAAACGTCCCGGTCCATTAAATTGTGTCGTAAAGTCAAACTGCCATTTTTTCATATTTGTATAATAAGACAAATTGATCAAGCCTTTATAACGGCTCTGTAACGGAGTCCGGACACGACGCAATCCTTCCGGTGCAGAATAAGTTATCCTGGCATCATTGTAGCGATATGCTCCCATAATATCGAACCGGGGAATCAATTCATACCGAATTTCTACCTGATAACAATTGGAATAGGAATCGCCGTCCAGATTGTAAAAATTTATCATTCCCGGCCTGGTTTCATTGTCGGCAACGACCTGATGTGAAAAATCCGTACGATAATAATCCAGATTTATATTCAGCAACCTATCAAAAAGTAAAAACTTCCGATTTAACAAAACGCCGAAATTCCAGGCCTCTTCCATATCCAAATTCTTTAATGCTCCGGGACGACCGGACAGCAATTGTCCGGCTACATTCACAGACCGGCCGGATGCTAATAAATAAGCATTTTCAGCCAGGACGGCTGCATACCGCCGTCCTTTTCCACCGGAAAACTTCAAGGTCGTCATTTCATCCGGCATATAAGCTATATGAAAACGGGGCGTCACAAAACCTCCGGCCAGATTGTGATAATCATAACGTAAACCGGCCATCAATGTCAGTTTGGTCCAAAATGTACCGGTATACTGGAAAAATACACCTCCTACCCGTTCTTCCCTTTGGGGATTCACAGGTGTATTTTTTACCAATCCGTTCTCGGTACGCTTGTAATCACCGAATATCTCATCGTAATTATCATAATTGAAGGAAGCTCCTGCGGAGAATTTCTGATTCGGATTGTTACCGAAAATCGACTGATAAATATAATTCATAAACAACGAACGTTGTCTGGCATCGTATTCATAGCCACCATAATAAGATTCCTGGTCATGATCCGTATAATTGACAAGCAAGGCCATACTGGTATTTTCATATTGCGGCATTAAATAGCCGACTTTTAAAAAACCTTCATACCGGCGGGTGTTTATACTAATGCCGTATAAATTTCCCTCTCCGATTTGATGCCGCATTTCTTCCCGGAACCCTTTTTGTCCTCCCAAACGATTCTCATCCAAAAATTTACCTCCGAATTGAACAAACCAGGCGTCTGTTTTATAAGCCCAACGGTTCATTAGATTATACTGTGCTTTTTTCGGCATATCCAGGAAACCGTTATGATGCATGCTATGTTCTTTTTCCATCCAGTCTCCGTGTACTAAAAGCGCTGTACTCCATTTGTCATTCAGATGAATACTTCCATTCATATTGAATTCGAACATTTCCTCGTCGCTGCCGTACAAGTTCACATAAAATTTCTCACTGCCCTGGGGTTTTTTATAATCGACACTGATCTGTCCGGCTATGGCTTCATAGCCATTCGTCACAGAACCGACACCTTTCGACACAGAAATAGCACTCATCCAAGGACCGGGCACATAGTTCAAACCATAGAGTACAGACACCCCCCTGAAATTAGGCATATTTTCCGTCATCATCTGCACATATTTCCCATTCAGGCCCAGCAATTGTATCTGTTTGGCACCGGTAACGGCATCCGCATAAGAAACATCAACCGAGGCATTGGTTGTAAAACTTTCTCCCAGATTACAGCAAGCAGCCTTACACAATTCCTCGCCTGTAATCACTTGTTCTATAACAGGACTCTTCGTATTCATGATCGTCGTCTGTCCCCTTTTGAAGACTTTTGCTTCGTCTAATTGATGTCCTGCTTTCAAGACCACTTCTATATAGTGATCTTTCTCCCCTATTTCTAAAGTATCCGAAGCATAACCGACAAAACTAATGATCAACCGTCCGTTCGGTCTTTTCTCTATTGCAAAATTTCCATCCACGTCCGTCGCAACTCCTCCCGGGATTCCAAGCCAATATACATTCGCTCCGGGTAAACCGACATTTCCGTCTTTACCGGCTTCCAATACACGCCCTTTCAGTTGTTGTGCAGACAATGTCCCGGCTAACCACCAGCACAACACAAAAAAAATATATTTCATTTCATTCGAAAATTTAAAGATTAACTATTTGAAAATTCCCCCATTTTCAAATAAACAGACCATGCAAATGTCTCTGACGGACACAGCATATCCTTTTCCGGGCCACACCCGGATTCAACCGTACAAAATGAAATAAATCAACAAAGATAGGTACACAACCACTCCAAAGGAGGAGCTTTAGAAGAAACAATATTCCGATGGTCCGGCATAAAAACGGTAAGAATATCGAAATGCAGGACCTGAAACTCAGTATCTTCAGGCAAAACCGCGACAAAATGGATATCCAGAACAGGTTCTGTCTGAAAAACATCGGTTATTTTATAAAATACATGATCGCAAGCCGAATGGCTATGTGCCTGTTTTTTATGACAGGCGCAACAGCCCTCTACGCTCTTGTTTTTGCAACATTTATCAATGGCCGTGCAGTCTCCCTGCCGGCAAACGTCACAATAACATTTGCCCGGCTGCGGAAAAGTATTGACCAAAATATATTCATGTCCACAAGGCGTACAATAGAAACGACAAACATTCACCCCTGTCAAAGCTACAGCAAGGATGAACAAGACAAAGAAATTCAATATTTTGGCCATTTTCTTTCTCATCTATTGCAAAAATATCTTTTAATTCGCAATTCGCAAAATTTATAGAAAAAATCAAATAAATTTCAATAGAATCATTTGATTAAAATCACAAATCTAAAGCCCGAATGAAAGAATATTTCTCCTATTTTTTTAACTTTGCGCATCGGGATATCCATTCGGGGAAAAATAAGTTACATCAATCCGGAATGATTCTCTGTAAACAGCAAATAAATAATACCGTCATGATTAAACATATTTTCGGAGCCGCTATTGTCATCTTTCTGCTCGCTTCCTGTCAAAGCCACAATGTTGAAATTAAAGGTACGATTAAAGAAGCGGATAAGCAAAAAGTTTATCTGGAACAACTGAATGTCGATAAAACCGTTGTTTCCGATTCGGCCAAAACGAATCGAAAGGGTGAGTTTTCTTTTAAAATCAATGTTACCGAACCGACTTTTTACAACATACGTGTCGGTCAGAAAGAACATATCACATTATTGGCTGAACCCGACAAAAAAATCGAATTAAGCGGTACTTACAATAATTTGAGTAATAATTATTGGGTAGAAGGTTCGGAAGGTTCCCAATGGATAAAATTATTAAATTTTCAATTGAACAGGACCCAAAGGGCTTTGGATTCTTTGAGAAAAATTTATGAAGCTCTTCCTGACGAAAAGGCTAACTTAGCTCAACGTACTGCCATTGCCGCAGAATGGGACTCTGTATTTATGAAGCAATTCCGTTTCTCTAAGGATTTTATCATCAAACATGCTGTTTCTCCGGCATCCTATTACGCATTGTATCAAACAATAGGCAAAGACAATTTTATTCTTACTCCGGAAAACGATCTACAATCCTACAAAATCGTAGCTTCGTCTATGATGGCTATGTATCCGGAATCGCAATACACAAAAGCATTGCTTGCCCATTATGAACAAATCAAAAAGAATATTCAAGCGATGAAAATGCGGGAACTGATTGTAAATTCTGAAAATGATTTACCGGCCATTGATTTACCGGATATCAACGGTACCAATATTTCACTCAAATCATTAAAGGGCAAGTTTATTATACTTGATTTCATTGTATTGGGGACTCCGGAAAGTCAGGCTCATATCAACGAATTAAAAACCATCTACAACAAATATCGCAACAAAGGCGTAGAAATCTATCAGGTTTGCCTGGATCAGAACCAACTCCTTTGGGAAGAATACGTACGTTTATACGATATCAAATGGAAATGTGTCCGGGACCCGCAGGCTCTGAAGAGTTACGTCGCTTCGATCTGGAATGTCCAGAGTATTCCGGCCAATTACATTATCGACCCTAAATTCGATATTGTCGGGAAAAATTTATACGGGCAACGTTTAAGCGACAGATTACAGGATGTCTTAAAATAAATACAGGGTTCCATCCGGCGGCACCTTAATTATTCCGTACCATGAGGTTAGACAAATCGACAATTCAGACTGACGGGAAAAAGATTTACTTTGTCTCGGATGCTCATTTGGGAGCCTCTGCCTTAAACAATAACCGGGAAAGGGAGAAACGCCTGATCGATTGGCTGGAGTCGATAAAAAACGAGTGCGGAACTCTATTTTTACTAGGTGATATTTTTGATTTCTGGTTCGAATATAAACGGGTTGTACCTAAAGGTTTCGTCCGGTTTCTGGCGAAAATCTGCGAATTCACGGATGGAGGCATACCTGTACATTTTTTCACAGGCAATCATGATGTTTGGGTTTTCGATTATTTAACCCAGGAATGTGGTGTAATTGTTCATACCCACGACGAAATATTTGAAATTGACGGTAAAAAATTCTATATCGGCCACGGAGACGGATTGGACCCGAAGGACAAAGGTTACCTTTTTATCCGAAAAATTTTCCACAATCGTTTTTTACAAAAATGTTTCCGTCTCATCCACCCCGATTGGGGAATTGCGCTCGCCCATAAATGGTCATCCCATTCCCGTCTGAAAGGCAACGGGAAGGTCGAAGCAGACAAATACCGGGGAGCCGAACAAGAAGATATCGAACTATTTGCCCGCCAACAATTACAAAAAGAGCATTACGACTATTTTATCTTTGGTCACCGTCATTTACCATTGGACATATCTCTCGGCGGTAACAGCCATTATATCAATACCGGCGACTGGATTACCTGGTACAGTTATGCCGTATTCGACGGAGAAAAAGTCGTATTAATTTCAAATCAAGCCTAAAAGCCCGCCCGGCCCTGAAGAACCGCGATTTCAGATCAGAAGAAAAATCATCATTTCAGCTATTGACAGCACCTATCCCTTGATTTTCTTCTAAAAAAGTGTTAACTTATTCTCGCGTAAATACAATTTCAGGCCTATGTTAGTTAAAATTTTCGGAGGAGCCATTAATGGTATCGAAGCGACTACCATTACAATCGAGGTAAATATTCTCTGGGGGGCAAAATTCATCATTGTCGGCCTTCCTGATAATGCTGTAAAAGAAAGCCAGCAAAGGGTAGATTCAGCCTTACGTGAAATCGGGTCCCGTATACCGGGTAAGCGTATCATTGTAAATATGGCTCCCGCCGACGTAAAAAAAGAAGGTTCTGCCTATGATCTTCCCCTGGCTATCGGCATTTTAGCTGCTAATGAAGAAATACCGACAGAGGGTTTGGAGCAGTTTGTCATCATGGGAGAATTGTCATTGGACGGAACACTTCTTCCGGTAAAAGGAGTACTTCCGATTAGCATCAATGCCCAGACGGCCGGTTTTACAAATATGATCGTGCCTTACGAAAATGCCAATGAGGCATCTGTTGTAAAAGGATTAAAAGTCTACGGGTTCCATCATCTCCGGGAAGTGATCTCATTCCTCAACGGAAAGGACAAAGGCATCCCTTTTATTTTCGATCCCGCACAAACAAATATCGGCGATACAGAACTGACAGCCTGCGATTTCAAAGACGTCAAGGGACAGGAAAACGTAAAACGTGCCATGGAAATAGCAGCAGCAGGAGGTCACAATATGCTTATGATAGGGCCTCCCGGAAGCGGAAAAACAATGCTGGCACGCAGACTTCCCGGTATTTTACCGCCGATGACGACAGAAGAATCTCTGGAAACGACCAAAATACATTCGGTTGCCGGTAAGTTAAAACGCAACAGCGCTCTTATTTCTACACGTCCGTTCCGGTCGCCTCATCATACTATTTCGGACATTGCCTTGATCGGTGGCGGCTCTTTTCCACGTCCGGGAGAAATTTCTCTGGCTTGTAACGGAGTGCTTTTTCTTGATGAACTTCCGGAATTCAAAAGATCTGCGCTCGAGGTGATGAGACAGCCGCTGGAAGACCGGAAGATCAGTGTCAGCCGGGCAAAATTCAGCGTAGAATATCCGGCTAATTTCATGCTGATAGCTTCCATGAATCCATGTCCATGCGGTTATTATACACATCCGACAAAAGAATGTAGCTGTACCGGTCAAACCATTCAACGTTATTTATCGAAGATTTCCGGGCCTTTACTCGACCGTATCGACATACACATTGAGGTCATTCCTGTCGAACTGGAAAAGATCACAGGCACACAGCAAGGCGAACCGACAAAAGACATCCGGGAGCGTGTTATCCGGGCACGTAATATTCAAAACGAACGCTTCAGTCCCTACCCGGGTATTCATAGCAATGCACAGATGAACTCTGCCTTATTGAGAAAATTCTGTCCTTTAGATACGCAATGTATTTCACTTTTAAAAATAGCAATGCAAAAATTCGGATTATCGGCAAGAGCTTATGACCGGATTATTAAATTGTCCCGCACCATTGCCGATCTGGCCGGTACGGGACAAATTACCCCCCATCACATTGCAGAAGCCATCCAATACCGGTGTCTTGACCGCGAAGCTTGGGGAAGCCGGATATCATACCCGACTTAAGATATCTTCCAACCCTTCAAAATGGTTTTTGTAATCTTCCAAACTACGGCGAATGACTTCATGGGCTTCTTCTTTTCCGTATACCCCTACGATCTCAACTTTTTTCTGTCCGTCTTCACCCGGCATATCCTTATAAGTAAGGAAGTAATGTTTCAAACGGTCAACCACAACGTGGGGTAATTCGCTGATATCGTTGTAACCGTGATACGTAGCATCGTGCCTCAATACCGCAATAATTTTGTCGTCTGCCTCATTACCGTCAAGCATACGGAAACCTCCGATAGGTCTTACCCGGGCGATAATATCGCCATGAGCGATCGTTCTTTCAGTCAAGACACAAATATCCAACGGATCGCTGTCTCCGATAATCTCGGTACGGTTCGTTTGTTGCATACAGTATTCTGCCACTAAATCCCCGCAATAACTTTGCGGAATAAAACCGTATAAAGCCGGCACAACATTCGAATATTTTTGCGGACGATCGATTTTTATATATCCGCTTACCTTATCCAATTCATACTTCACGGTATCCGTCGGCACCATCTCAATAAAAGCTGTCAATACTTCCGGAGCATCCTCTCCTACCTCCAAACCATGCCACGGATGAGACTTATATCTCAAACCCATTAATCTGGCTATCGGGTCATTAATTTTATTTCCCATAATTTAAACAATTAAGCCGGGAGTTATCTCCCGGACTTTATAAGACAAAAATATTATAAATGACAATCAATGATTTTTCCATTCTACGATACGTCCTCTCTCTTTATTCAGCATTTGAGGAGGTATGACAGAACAGATTTCTTCACTCAACAAATCAATAAGTTTATGTTTGATATAATAACGGGAGTAAATGACACTGACTTCCCGTAACGGAACATTTTCCTCAAATCTCCTTATTTGTTGCCGATGTTCTTCACTCATATATTGCAAAGCCAATTCAGGTATAAGTGTAAAACCACCCTCCTTGTCTACAATTTTCATCAAGGTTTCCAAGGAATTACTTTCGAAATCAAAAGGCAGGTTACGGTGTTGAAAATTTTTCATCTCACACAAATTGACAACCTGGTCCCGGAAGCAATGTCCATCCCCCAGCATCCATATATCCGGTGTTGCGATATCTCTGACGTTCACCTTATTTTTTTTCAATAAAGAGTGCCCCGGACTGGCATATACGAGCATCTCCTCATAAAAAACAGGCCGCTCGACAATTTTTTCATCGTGGTAAGGTGTGACAAAAAGTCCGACATCTATCGTATCTTGCTTCAGGCTACGGATGATATCTTCCGAAACCATTTCTTCCACTTCAATCCGAACCGCAGGATATTTCCGGATATAGTCTCCGATAAACAACGGAAGCAGGTAAGGCGCCAAGGTCGGTATGATTCCGATTTTCAGCGAACCTGCAACTTCTGCTTTATCCTCCGCTATAATTTCGGACAGACGACCGGCAGCAGCCAATACGACACGGGCCTGAGCGATCAAACGCGAACCTATATCCGTGGGCACAACCGGCTGGCGGGATCTATCGAATAATATCACACCCAGATCATCTTCCATTTTTTTAATCTGCATACTCAAAGTAGGCTGTGTCACAAAACACTTTTCTGCAGCTGTTGCGAAATGGCGATAATCATCGACGGCAACGACATATTCCAATTGGGTAAGGGTAACCACTTTATATTTATTTTAAGAAAATTTATTCTCTACCTTTCATTTTGGCCTTACGAACGTTTTCTATTCAAAAAAATCCTTCACTTTCTTGAAAAATCCGGTTTTGTTATCCGTTTTACCGGGCCTAAAAACCTCATAATCTTTCAATTTTTCCACGATTTTCTTATCTTCTTTCGAAAGCGTTTTAGGAATCCACACATTCACTTTTACCAACAAATCTCCTTTTCCGTATCCGTTTACATCCGGTAATCCCTTTCCTCTCAAACGAAGAATTTTCCCGGGTTGTGTTCCCGGCTCGACCTTCACTTTTACTTTACCTTCAAGGGTCGGTATTTCTGCAGAATCACCAAGGACAGCCTCTGGAAAGCTCACAAAAACATTATACAAAAGGTCATTGCCATCCCTAACCAACTGCAGATGCTCCTGCTCTTCAATCAGGACAATCAGATCTCCATTGATTCCTCCCCGGCGGGCGGCATTTCCCTGACCACTCAAAGACAACTGCATCCCTTCTGCAACGCCGGCAGGAATATTCAATTGAATCACCTCTTCAGACAACTGCACTCCTTCTCCGTTACAATGAGAACATTTCTCTTTGATAATCTTACCTTCTCCTTCACAAGCCGGACAAGTCGATGTTGTCTGCATCTGTCCCAGAATCGTATTCTGCACCCGGGTCACCTGCCCGCTACCGTTACAAGTCGAACAAGTCGTATAGGAGGTACCGTCTTTTGCGCCGCTACCGTGGCAATGTGAACAAGCGACATATTTCTTCACTTTGATTTTCTTTTCTACCCCGGTAGCAATCTCTTCCAGCGTCAATTTGACTTTTACACGCAAGTTAGACCCCCGGTTCACCCGACGAGCACGTCCTCCGCCACCGCCAAAGCCACTGAAACCGCCAAAGCCGCCAAAATTTCCGAAGATATCACCGAAATGAGAGAATATGTCCTCCATGCTCATTCCTCCGCCAAAGCCACCAGCTCCACCGCCAACTCCGGCATGACCATACTGGTCGTATCTCCTGCGTTTATCGTCATTACTCAATACATCATAAGCCTCTGCTGCTTCTTTAAATTTTTCTTCCGCTTCCTTATCCCCGGGATTCTTATCAGGATGATATTGTAATGCCAGTTTCCGATATGCTTTTTTAATCTCAGTAGCGCTTGCACTTCTCGATACACCCAACACTTCGTAGTAATCTCTTTTTTCAGCCATCTTTTAGATTATATTAAAGTTTACGTCTATAGCAGAAGCTATAAACGTAAATTAAAAAATTCAATTCCGTTATTCGCCAACCACCACTTTGGCAAATCGCATTACTTTATCATTCAATTTATATCCTTTCTGAATGCAATCGACAACTTTTCCTTTCAAATCCGGTGTCGGTGCAGGGATCTTGGTCACGGCCTCATGTTCGTCCGTATTGAATACGTTATTTTGGCAGTCGATTTCTTTCACACCATTCCGGCCCAAAAAGTCCTTAAAACCGGCATAAATCAATTTGATACCCTCCCGGATTGCATCGATATCATCCGATTGCTCCATACTTGCCAATGCTCTTTCCAAATTATCCACAACGGGCAATATGTCCGACAATATTTTTTCGCCTGCATTTTTCGTAAGTTCCATTTTTTCTTTCAACGTCCGTTTCCGGTAGTTATCGAACTCTGCAGATAGCCGTAAATATTTATCATTCGCAACCGCAAGCTGTTGTTCCAACTCTTCTGTTTTCACATCTTCTTCTGCAACATTCTCATGTTCAGAATTTTTACATTTTCCAGACTGATCTGTAGTCTCGGATTTACTTTCGGCTTTTGTTTTGGTTTCTTTTGCCTTCTTCTCTTTTTCTTCCGCCATATCTTTATAATTTTGATTATTATTTCTCATTGACAATAACAAAATTAAGCAAAATCTTTGCCAATACAAAAAGCTGCCAGATTGTCGCAATCGATCTGACAGCTTTTCTCAATCCTTTTCAATTTTTTTATCCTTTTTTATCTTCACTTCCGGCAAATGAATCAAATTTTCATCAACAAAACTAAAATAAGAACTCCCTCCGACAATCAGATGATCATAAAGCACAACATCCAACAATTTCCCTGCTTCCCGGATTTTAGCCGTCATCATTTTATCATATTCACTGGGACAGAGCGAACCGCTCGGATGGTTATGGACAATGATAATCGCATTGGATTTCATCTCCAAAGCCTTTCTGAAAAGAATCCGGACATCAATCACCGTTCCGGTCATTCCTCCGGAAGATAATCGTTCACTCCTCAATATCCGGTTGGAACGATTTAAATAGATCACCCAAAACTCTTCATGATCCAAATCTTTCAAAACAGGCGAAATATAATTAAAAACCTCAATACTGGAGCAAAGGGATTGCGTTACATCCACAGCAGCCATCGCCCTTCTTCGACCGACTTCCATCGCAACTACGATAGCGGCAGCTTTAGCTACCCCCACCCCTTTATACTTCGTTCTCAAATCCCTCACACTCATACGAGCCAAAACATTCAAATCGTTATGGCAGTCCTCCAGTATACGGCGCGCCAGATCTAACGCAGATTCCCCCACCCGTCCGGCCCGAAGCAGGACGGCCAGCAACTCATACGTCGACAGAGCCGCAATGCCTTCTTTCTGCAATTTTTCTCTCGGCCTGTTCTCTTTTGACCATGATTTTATCGGGATATATTGTCTATCCATAACACCACGAATTTGGATAAACAAGTTACAACTTTTCCATGAAACAAAAAAGAGTGCAATGATATACCCCTAAAAAGAACTAGAGAGTGTCTTGAGGACACTCTCTTCATATCTGAATTTGAAGAAGTTCTTACAATTTGTTGACGTGTAAAGCCAGCTTAGATTTTATATTGGATGCTTTATTGTCATGAATAACATTTTTCTTAGCCAATTTATCCAACATAGATGAAACTTTCGGCAACAACTCTACAGCCACAGCTTTTTCAGTTGTATTACGCAATTTTTTCACCGCATTTCTGGTTGTTTTTGCATAATAACGATTACTAGCATTCTTCGTCGCAGTTTGTCTGATTCTTTTTTCTGATGATTGATGATTTGCCATCTCTTCAAATATATAATATTCAACTTCTTTTGTGTAGTCCGTACGGGAATCGAACCCGTGTTACAAGAATGAAAATCTTGCGTACTAACCCCTATACGAACGGACCGTATGTGTTCTTTTTTCTTGTAGTCCGTACGGGAATCGAACCCGTGTTACAAGAATGAAAATCTTGCGTACTAACCCCTATACGAACGGACCATTATTTGCTTTAGCGGATGCAAATATACGACATTTTTATTTCACACCAAAAAATAGCTATTTTTTTTTAGAAAAACACCTGCATATCATCTTCAAAATATTGTATAAAAGACATTTAGCAAGAAGAAGTATTTTTTTACTTTACAATTATTGATAAATAAACTATCTTTGAAAGCACAAATAACACGCCTTTAAAAAAGAATAAAACACCGTAAAATGGGGAAATTATATTTAATCCCGACTCCGGTCGGTAATTTGGAAGACATGACTTTAAGAGCCATCCGTCTGTTAAAAGAGGTAAATCTTATCCTGGCCGAAGATACCCGGACAACATCGACATTGTTAAAACATTACGATATAAATACACCTTTGCAATCTCATCATAAGTTCAATGAACATCAGCAGGTCGAAAGAATTGCCGAACGCCTGGAGAAAGGAGAAAATATAGCTTTGGTAAGCGATGCCGGCACGCCGGGGATTTCCGATCCGGGGTTTTTACTAACCCGGACCTGTATTGAACACGGCATCGAAACAGAATGTCTGCCGGGTGCGACAGCCTTTGTTCCGGCCCTTGTCAATTCGGGCTTTCCTTGTGACCGTTTCTGTTTCGAAGGTTTTCTACCACAGAAAAAAGGACGTATTAAAAGATTGACTGCTCTTACCGAAGAAAGCAGGACACTGATTTTCTATGAATCGCCCTATCGTCTTATAAAAGCACTCGAACAGATGGGAGAAATTTTCGGTACAAACCGGATGGCCTGTGTTGCCCGGGAAATCAGCAAAAAATTCGAAGAATTTAAAAGGGGTACATTTACCGAATT
Organism: Culturomica massiliensis; assembly: GCF_900091655.1. Taxonomy (NCBI): domain Bacteria; kingdom Pseudomonadati; phylum Bacteroidota; class Bacteroidia; order Bacteroidales; family Odoribacteraceae; genus Culturomica; species Culturomica massiliensis. The sequence goes on along the minus strand of NZ_LT594621.1, from coordinate 3,565,258 downwards.
AATCGAATATTTTACGGAAAAAGGTGTTAAAGGTGAAATTGTCATCCTTGTAGAAGGCAAAAAGAGACATGATGACGAAGATTTTGAGGAGGAATAAATAAGTTCTAATTGCAGACATTTTCCCGCAAATCGGACGGATTTCTATCCAAAATCGTAAATCTACAATTAAAATCCAGAGTTATTTACCATCGAAGCAATAAAAATAAAAGGAACTGCCTTTTCGGAAGCAGTTCCTTTTTATTTATAATAATTCACCGAATCAGTTATAGCTTATCTCCGTCAACCCGGACTTCAAGTATCAGATTCAATTTTATGGTAGCATCCGGTTTTATCTGAACAGGGACATCACCATTATTACTCGTCGCAGCCTTTACCTGTATTACGATATACTTCATACCATCGATATGACTGATGTTATCCGGAGTCAAACGAATCAGGTTATTACTTTCTGCTACCGTCACCTCCCCATTGTTTCCCACCACCGGAGCATCGATAAACCGATCGACTTTTACAGAATCCATACATGCATGATTTGCATCCAGCAACAAAAGATTTCCGTCCTTCAACTCAAGCGGCACACCGTTTTCTGCTTTTATCCGTATGGCAGCTTCCAATATCTTATCCGACAATTTCTCGTTCAGATCAACGTCAATAGTATCGTTAAATACCAGGTTTTTCGCTTTCAAATCCAAAGGGATCTCAATATAAGCGTCTACATTAGCATTCCCATCTCCCAAAACAACAACCTTTCCATTCCCGGGGTTGATGGTAATCGCTCCTCCGTATGTAATTTTATCCTTAGGAGGCAAAGAAAGTACATCATTGATATTGGAATTGCTTTTATCGTATCCCAGTGTTTCTTTATGGGCTTCGTTACCGTTATTCCAACCGGAAAATACCAGCGGATCGCCTGCAAATTCTTTTACTTTCCCATCACCATAGGCTGTAAATGCCATATTCACGGACATGGGTACTTTAAGTCCGTAATTTGTAACCGTCATTTCGATTTTAGCATCATTAAAACCGAATTCACCATTGAAGTTATTCCAGAAATCGATATCCAAATTAAATTCTCCCGGATCAATATCAATTACCCGGGGATCAATACCCCCTTCCAAGCGGGTAAAACGAACATCTTTCAATTCAAAAGCAAGTAACAAATCTCCTGCATTCGCAATAGTCTGACCACCGTCGACACTTATCAACACATTCCATTTGATTTTATTTGCCTGCGCCGCCATGTCAAAAACCACCTCATCCAACTCCCACTCTCCCGTCTTTCCGTCAAGCCCAACAATAAAATCCTGTACGACAGGAGCACCGTCTGTTTTCACATTTTCCAATGTAAGCTTTACCCGATATGTAAAACCCATTGCCGGCAACACATAGGAGCAAATTACATTTCCCTCTATCCGGTCTATTGTTCCATCCTCAAATTCTATATTTTCCTCCTGATATCCGGATTCCGGAAACCGGATATCAATTCCCTCGTCCGGAATAACAACACCGCCAGGGATACTACCCATTGGCACCCGGGCAGTTAAAGTCGCTACCGTTTCAGGCAAATCGATTACTTTTTTGACATCAAAAGTATAGATACTGTCTTCCTGATAACGAATAACAATCTTGTCTTCTTTCAGTACAATATTCGCATCGGGATCGTTCTGTTCGACCAGTCCCCATACAGTATATGTTGCGGAGGCCACCGGCAGGGCAAAGCTGGGCTTCCAATTCTTAATTTCTTCTATATTACCGAATTTCAAAAGTTCTTCATCCCCACAAGCACCGAAAAGAAGACTACATACAACGATTACACCACAAAGATTTTTCAAAGATTTCATTTCAAATTCCTTTTTATGCTAAGATGCAAAAATATGTTAAAAGAAACAAATATGCAAATATTTACAAGAATATTATCACCGCTGTACTTTGTATTTAATCAAGCTTCCGTTATCAACACCGGCAAAAAGATAGAAATTGCCGTTATCGGCAAAAATGATGGAAAAAGGAGAATCTCCGTTAATCGGAAAACCCTCTGACATCCCGGATTTCAAATTCAGTAACATCATCTGACTCTTTACTTTATCAAGCAAACCGATTCGGACATCGGCTCCTGAAAATCGATACACATAAGGGAAATCCAATCCTGCCGCATCCAATTCTTTCTCATAAAGACATTTTCCATTCAAATCGTAAACACTCAAACGATTACCGGAAGTAAATATAAAAACATCAGAACCGGCATTTATATCAGCGACATTGAAATGGAAACCGGACGCAGGACCGATGCAATTTACCTTTTCTACTTTTCCCTGAAAGTCGACAATATTTACAGCCCCGTCTTTTCCGGCAAATGCCAACACCATTTTACCGTTTCTACGTGTCAGGTAAAGCTCTGTATTTTCCCACAAGTCAAATACATTGGATATTTTTATCCGCTCCTTCCCTTTTCTATCCTGTATATACAAGCGGTATTGATCGGCATACACGATATAATCCTTATCCCCGATTCTATAATGATTCACCCGGGTAACGATATCCTTATCCGTCTTCCCACTTTTCCAATCTTTAATCAATTGCCCCCGAATGTCATACAAATATACCCGCCGGTCCGCACAAGGGACAAATATCCGGTAATTTTTATTTTTATCATAATCGTACAACGCCATTCCTGCTTTAGTATCAGCTTTCAGTGTTACCGGGAAATTGCCAACATATTCACCGTTACGATCCACCAAATGTAACCGGGAGGGCGTCGAAAACAGATATTGCAATTTCCCGTTACAGAAAGCATCGACCTGAACAACATCACTATTTATCGATTCTCCCAGTGCCAAACGCCACAAAACCCGTCCGGCATCATTCAACAAATAGACATCGTTGTTTTCATCCTGTACAAAAATCTCTCTTTCTCCGGTTACATGATTGGTCACCGGCACCGGCTTCATACTTATCCTTGCGCCCAATTTTGTTTGCCAAAGGAGATGCGGTTGTTTACGATCTTTGCTCTTTTCGGTACTCAGAAACGATGTATTATACAAAATTCCTCCCTCATTTGACCATTGCATAGCCAAAGCCGTAAACACCGACAATGCCTCTTCCCGTGATTGCATATATTGCTTCCAATCTTTCTTAACAACAGCTTTATAATAAGGCATCATCATTTCTGTATTTGCAAAATAAGCCAGATTATATTTAGCCGACAATTTGATTTTGATTTTCTTAAACCAATCGGTATCCCGGATAAAATTGCGATGTACATAGCTTCGGATAAAATCTCCGATTACTTTCTCTGAGGAACCGAATATCAGGTAATTGTCCTGTATCAATACATATTTAGCCGGTATTCCTTCGAAAAGATATCCCCAGAAAACAGCAGGCATATCTTCTTCCGGACAAGTGTAATACGTAAATGACTGTTCCCGGTCTACAGCATATTTATGTACATAACGATCCGGATGCACATTTGTCAGGCGAGCGTGGTTTCCGATTATTTTCTCGATCCACGTCTTGCACAAACCGCCGGATTTCAACTCTGCAATCACAATGCCCTCGTTCCTGCTCTCTCTTTCATTAAATGCCATATTGACAAGTACGAATTCGCCTTGCAAAAGCTCTTTCAACTCAGTCTCATAATCTTTCCCCAACAATTTCGTATATTCCTGCTTCCGTTTGCGAATTTGTTCTATTAAACCCGCATTGTACCGGTAATTGTCCAAGGCCGTGAGGTAAGCCTTAAAATCACTTAAATTCAATACAAAAAACGACGCTACATCTGCAGGAATTATTGCATCTATACCCGCTTCCCCCGGCTTTTGCCCTTCCAGCGTCTTCATAAAAGAAGCTTCCAGGCCGGCATAATCCATAAAACCATTCAGACCGATTCCATCTTCCTGCAATTCACCGTCCAAAGCTCCCCATCTAAAGCATGAAGCGATATCCAGGTGCGGAAATAATTTTTTCGTCTGTATAAACATCGGCAACAAATCGGCGAAACAAGAGGCATTCAGAAATACATTCAAACCGGCTGAAGCCGAAAAATACTTATTGATTTGCTGAAATTGTGCCTGTTGCTCAATCCCTTCACTCTTTTGCTCGAATTGTTTTAATGCATCCTCTATATACAATTCAGAATCAGATAATAAGACCATACCTTCTTCTACAGCATAAAAAATCTCTTCTTTTTCAGCCTGCAAACTGTATATTTTATAACGATCATATTTCCGGAATGTCCCTGCACTTTTTCCAAAATTCTTTTGCAAAAAATCGACGATATCACTTCCGGAAAGAACATTTTTATTATCCATGACAAACAAAGACACCAACTTATCTTTGCCTTCGGTTCTGAGGGCCATAACTTTAGATGTGGAAGAAATCAAATCACTGTTGTTCAATGCATAAGCAGCCTTGTACAGCAATAATTTTTCCAATTCCTGTATATCGGAAGCAAAAGCTGTCTTAATTTTGGATGACAGAGCAACTCCCGGGTTGATATTTATCACTAACGCGGAATTGCAAGGGATGAATGAATCTTTGCTGTTATTTTGCAATTCGCCACGCTTATTAATATACCAAAGGGCATAAACAATCACGCCCCCGAACAATATTGCAAGTAACACCAACCAAAACCCCTTCTTCATAAATAGTACGTATTTAAACAGCAAATTTAAAAAATTATCGGGAAAAACAGAAGTAAAGAAGGGATATCCTGATAATCAACTACGGGACTTCGAAGATTTTTAGTAATATTGCAGCGTTACGAAAAAGCGAATGGGCACTCAAAGATAAAATAAAGCCTGATCAAAGGTATATGCAAGTAATTGTTCAAAATCAACTACATATTTCAATACTTTAAGCATCTGTACTCTAAAAGCCCACGAAAATATCAAATAAGTCAACAGACTTACAAATTAAAACCGACATGGATCAAAAAGAACTTTTACATTTATTGACCTGCCAGGGAGAAGAGGAGCAACAACTATATACCCGTGCCGCAGCACAACGCAATCAGGCTATCGGCAACGGAGTACACCTCAGAGGGTTAATCGAAATATCGAATATTTGCCGGAAAAACTGTTTATATTGCGGTATCCGCCACTCTAACCCGAATGTAAACCGATACGAACTAACCGATGAAGAAATTCTGGAGGCAGCCCGTTTCGCCTGGCAACACAATTACGGTTCAGTCGTTTTGCAAGGCGGGGAACGAACGGACAAAACCTATGTCAACCGGATCACCCGGCTCTTACAAGAAATAAAACGTCTCAGCAATAATCAACTCGGCATCACGCTTTCTCTGGGAGAACAAGATAAAGCTACCTACCAACGTTGGTTCGAAGCAGGAGCGCATCGTTATCTCTTACGTATCGAAACATCCAACTCTCAACTTTACCGTAAAATCCATCCGGCAGATTCTTTACACGATTTTGCTACCCGCCTCCAATGCCTCGAATATTTGCAGGAATGCGGCTACCAAACCGGAAGCGGTGTAATGATCGGACTTCCTTTCCAAACAACAGAAGATCTGGTCAATGATTTATTATTTTTAAAGTCTATCGATATCGACATGGTCGGAATGGGACCTTATCTGGAACATCAAGACACACCGCTTTATTCAAGCCGGGAAGTTCTACTACCGATATCAGAGCGATTACGCCTTAGCTTACACATGGTCGCTGCTTTAAGACTTATGATTCCGGATATAAATATCGCTGCAACAACGGCCTTACAAGCCATCGACTCTCTGGGCAGAGAAAAGGCTTTAGCTGCGGGAGCCAACGTTATCATGCCCAATATAACCCCGGAAAGCAACCGGAAAAATTACAAGCTCTATTCCAACAAACCGTTTTCGGATGAAGGTGCAGAAGAAATATTACGGCAACTGATTGAAAGTTGTGCTTCTTACGGATGCCGTGTTAATCTCGGCGAATGGGGAGATTCAAGACACTGGCATACTAAAAACCGGAAATAATTATAATATAACCGGCTGTTTTTATTGTAAATCATCTGACAAACCGATGCGTTGTCAGACTTATTTATGGTAAAGCTGTAAATCAAAAGCCGATGATCAAGTAGCAGGCAACATAGAGCGGAAAGGTTCGAACGCAGCAAGAATAACCAAACCGCCTAATATCGTAATAATAATTCCGGAAACCCGGTTAATTGTAACCAATACTCTCAATTTAAACTTTTTCCGGAAAATATTTACGATTGTGGAAAGTGTATACCACCAGGCACTTCCTCCTAACAATACACCGATCAGCAACATGATCTCTGTTGAAAAGGTCGGCGTTTCTCCCAATACAGATGTTCCTGCAAAAACAGCCATAAAAACGACTACTGTAACCGGATTTGATACGGTTAAAAAGAACAGGGACAAAAAATCTCCCAACAATCCTTTTTTCGTTACTCTACGACGGGCTTTTATCTGTTTCAGAGGATTGGCAAAATAGATATTCAATCCCATAATAAGCAAAAATATCCCCCCTACAATCTGCAGAATTACTTCATGAGTTTTGATTGTATTAATCACAAACCCCAAGCCAAAAGCAGCGACGGTCGCATAAAAAAGATCTGCACAAGCAGCTCCCATTCCGGCGATAAAACCCGATAAGGCCCCCTTGTGTAATGTTTTCTGAATAATCAAGACACCCATAGGACCCAACGGAACCGAAACCATCAGTCCAATCAGCATCCCTCTGAAAATATATACGACATCATACATACGGTCCTAATTTTAACTCATTATAATTCTACATTATCGGATGAAAAACGACTTAAAATCGTATCATCATTTATCTCTTTCGATAAAGATTCAATCGTATTCATCGGTACGTCGAACAAATCCAAAATCAATAAGCCATCTAAACACATATTAAATTTCGGATCGATATTAAAACCGACAATACGGGCATTCAGCGAAATATATTTCTTTAACAAAATCGGTAATTTATCGCTGGAAGGCTCTATATCGCCGATCATCTTATCCAAAACGGTGATATTGTTCTGAGAAGCATCCAACATAACATCCACATCCGGATCCTTTGTCTCCACCCGGTATTTACAACGAGGAGAGATATAGCGTGCCAATTCATTGTTATAATGATTCCGGATAATAAATTTCATGATCAATTCTTTCGAAACGTCCGTATATTTCCCACTAATTGTTACAGGACCTATTAAGTAACGGTATTCCGGATTTTTAATCAGAAAATATAAAATTCCTTTCCATAACAAAAACAAAGGTAAGGGTCTACGCTGATAGTCTTCAACAATAAACGAACGTCCTAATTCTATCGACTCGTATAATACCGGTAACATCGCTTTTTTTATTTTAAAAAGCGTATTGATATAAAATCCTTTAATTCCATAACGATCGATAATTTCTTTGCCTTTACCCACCCGGTAAGCACCGACAATTTTATCCGCATCATTATCCCATATAAACAAATGAAAATAATAAAGATCAAACTCATCCAGATCGATACTCCGGTTTGTACCCTCTCCCACTGCGCGGAAAGTAACTTCCCGAAGACGTCCTATTTCGTTTAAGATATTGGGGATTTTTATCGAAGGCGCACAATATACACTATAATTTTTCATATTGAACAGAAGATAATCTTCTGCAATATCCTGTATTTCCTTTTTCAGTACAGCGACTTCCGCAGCAACAGCTATCGGCTCCGCTTTCGGTTCCGCTTTCGGAGACTTCAAGAAAAAATCTTTCACTTCCAAAGAAGAACCCAACAAATAGGTTTTAGCCCGCAAAAATTTACCGTATTGTACAATATCCGTAAAAGAATTCTGGGTTTCCACAGTAATCGGATTTCCGATTCTCAATTTTATAATCCGATTCTTTTTATTCAGCAACTCAGAAGGCAGCTTCACAGTTCTCAACATGGGATGAATCAAGCCCAGCATATGGAACAGCAAACTGTTAGAGCCTTTAAAATAAATAGGGATAACGGGTACATTCGCCTTCTTTATCAGTTTCAATACGGAAGGCCCCCATTCTTTATCTTCAACATTATTTGAATCAGCCTGATAGGCAGACACTTCTCCGGCAGGAAACAAACCCAAAGGTTTTCCTTCTGACAGGTGCCGCAAGGCTTCCTTTATTCCTCCGGTACTCGATATACTCTTGCGATTTTCAAAAGGATTAACCCCCAAAAAGTAATCTTTAATCGGTACTATTTTCTTTAATAAGAAATTAGCCATCACTTTATAATCCGGCCGTACCTTACTCAACAATTTAATCAGAATAATACCGTCAAGCCCACCGAAAGGATGATTGGAAATTGTAATAAAGGCTCCGTCTGCAGGTATTTTCTGAAAATCTTCTTCATTAATTTCAATCGTTACCCCCAGAGCCTCAATCAACCGATCCAGAAATGCATTCGGATCTTCATCATATACATCTGAATATAACTTATTTATTTTATTCAACCGCATGATGTACATTACCATGCGAGCGACTAAACTTCCCCCGAACCGGTTCAACCCATCAGATGCCTTCAATAAATCACTCGTTTCAATTAAATTCATAGCATTGTTCTTAATGTCTCCATACCCGACCGATCCTATTCTCTCACTTAATAATCATTTCTTTCACCACGTTTTCGCCTAATCGTGTATTTAATGCTGCGATTACCCCTTCTTTTACCATCATAATTTCATTCCGAACGACAGCAGAAGTAAACGATACAAACAACTTGCCCTCCGTCATATAAATATTTTTTGTCCGGGAGGCAATCATTCCACCGACGACTTCCGGCCAGATTTCCGACACTTCATACTCTTTGAGCTTACTTTCCAAGCCCAATTGCTTCAACACCTGGCCGACCAATTCATCCAATTTTTGCGTTTTTCCCTGACTTATCATAGTCTGTTATCTGGTTTTGCAAATATAACACTAATCTTCCCCGAACCTCTTAGTTATCTGCAAAATTAACAAATATCCCGTCTTCTACCCGGAATAAAGAGTAATCTTTATGCTGGGACATTAACATTTTATCGACATGGCCGCGATTGGTATCTGTAATAAATACCTGTCCGAAAATATCTCCTCCGACAAGATGAATAATCTGCTGCACCCGTCCGGCATCCAGTTTATCAAAAATATCATCCAACAAAAGCAATGGCTTAACCCCACTTATACGATATAACCATACATACTGCGCCAGTTTCAAGGCAATCAAAAATGTCTTTTTCTGCCCCTGCGACCCTATTTTTTTTACATCGTATCCGTCGATTTTCATCGTCAGATCATCGCGATGAATTCCAACCGTCGTATACCCCAATACAGCATCCCGCGCCAGGTTTTCCCGCAATGCCTCACAGACATTCTCCACCTTAACGGAACTATTGTATTCAAGAACTACTTTTTCTTTTCCCGAAGAGATCAACTCGTAATATTGTTGAAAGACGACTTTAAATTCATCCAGGAACTGCCGTCTTTTTTTCAGAATTTCTTCTCCATGATCCGCCAATTGTTCATCCCAGATTTCTATGACGTCTGCCTCCGGAATTTTGCCTGCCGTGTTTTTCAGAAGCATATTCCGTTGCATCAATGCTTTATTATAACGGATCAGCCGGTACATATAATCCCGGTCACATTGACTGATGATCCCGTCAATTAACCGCCGTCTTCCTTCGCTGCCCCCTTCAATCAAAGCAACATCTTCCGGAGAAATCATCACCAAAGGCAACAACCCGATATGTTCCGATAACTTGTCATATATCTTCTGATTTTTTCTGAACACCTTCTTTTGTCCCCGCTTTACCCCACAATAAATATCAATATCCTCACCTTCCTGACGTTCGTATTTGCCCTGTAAAACAAAAAAAGGCTCCCCGTGCCGGATATTCTGGGAATCCGATACATTAAAAAAGCTTTTGCACATAGACAACTGGTAGATAGCATCCAACACATTGGTCTTACCGACACCATTGTTACCTATGAAACAATTGAAACCGGAACAGAAAGCCAAAGTAGCTTCTCCGATATTTTTAAAATTGACGATATTTAATTCTTTTAAGGTCATAGACCTCCTGCTTCTATTTGATATTCAAAAAGCTACAATCATATTCTCAGGAATCAACGAAAAGAAAAAACACTTTTGAAATCCCCTTCCGCTGCAAAGATATAAAAAACACACGGCTAACATCCTGTATATATAAGAAGAAAAACAAAAATAAATTCAATTTTTCATTTTCTGTTTTGAATTAAAAAACTACTTTTGCACGTTATAAATAAGTTAATCAAATCTGAAGGATTGCGAATTTTGCTAGATTCCGAATCCCATAACGGTAAATAGAATAATCATGTCAAAACAGAAGAAACACGAAGACAAGTTCGAGAACATTGAAGAGGCGTTAACCCGAGGAGAGCAATTTATCGAATCAAACCAAAAAGTACTGATTAATGCAGTCGTGGTGATACTCGTCCTCATAGCAGCTTTTTTAGGGTATAATAAATTTATCAAACATCCTCGTATAGAAGATGCTTCGAAACAAATATTCGGAGCTCAAAATTATTTCGAGAAAGATTCTTTCAACCTGGCTTTAAACGGGGACGGCAATGTAATTGGCTTTCTGGAAATTGCAGACAATTACGGCTCTACTCCTGCCGGTAATTTAGCCAAATATTATGCAGGTCTTTCCTATTTATATACCGGAGACTACAACAATGCCATCAAATATCTGGAGAAATTTTCTTCCGATGACTTGTTATTATCCAATATGGCCATTGCCAATATCGGAGATGCATACATGCAACTCGGTAATTATAAAAAAGCGGCAGAATACTATAAAAAAGCGACAGCTTCCAAAGTCAATGATTTTTCAACACCGATTTTCCTGATGAAAAATGCATTGGCATACGAAAAAGCGGAAGACTACGCTTCTGCTCTGAAAATTTACGAGCAGATAGAAAAAGAGTTTCCCAATGCACCGGAATCCCGGGATATTGAAAAATACATTACAAAAGCGCAAATGAATCTTAAAAAATAAGACATCACCTAAAAAAAAGCCCCGTTTGGGGCTTTTTTTTTGGCTTATATGTTAGCTTTGTGCAAAATATGTGTCAAACATGAAAAGATATTTCTCTGTGTTATTGATGTTGCTCTGCGCACATCTTCTTTCTGCCCAGTCCCTCGTTATTAACGGTTACATTGTCATCGACGATGACAGTTCCGAAGGAGCCCGCATTACCATACATAAAAACAACGAGAAACTCGAGGAAAAAAATATTTCCAAAAAAGGCAAGTTCGACCTTAAATTCGGTTGGGACGCCGATTATAAACTATCTTTTGAAAAACCGGGATATATCACGAAAATTGTCAGCATCAACACGGATGTTCCACCCGAAATCGTAGAAACCAACCCGAATTTTCCACCTGTAAAACTAATCATCAATCTATTGCCTCAGGTAGAAGGAGTCGATCTGAGTATCTTTGAACAACCGATCGCTATATTATCCTACAATCACGAATTGGACGATTTCATCTTTGACAAGGAATATTCTTCCAAGATAAAGGATAAAATTGCACAGACAGAACAAAAGGTGCGGACAGAACTTGCCCAACGCGGAGCGGCTGCCCGGGAAAAGGAACGTCTGTTTGCCGAGTGGTGTAACAAAGGTCAGGCACATTTCGCCGCCCAAAAATGGCAGGATGCAATCGAGGCCTGGAGCGAAGCACTGAAAATAAAAACAGATGCGCAGGAAATAAAGGAAAAAATCGAGATCGCCCGAAAAGAAAGCGAATTGGAAGCCGCCCGAAAAGCCGTCGAAGCACAAAACGAACGCAATTACCAATTGTTAATCAGTAGTGCGGACAGCCTGTTCCGACTACAAAACTACAACCCGGCCCGGGAAAAATATGTAGCCGCCCGCACAATCAAGAGTGCAGAATCTTATCCGATCCGGCAAATCGAAGAAATCGACAAATTATTGACCCAACTGGCCCAGGCGGAAAAAGCCGCTGCCGAACAAAAAGCATTACAGGAAAAATACAAAGGACTTATTGCAACAGCGGACCTGTCTATGCAACAAAAAAATTATGACGAGGCCGAATTAAAATACAAGGAAGCCCTGGCCTTGAATTTTGAAAAAGAATACCCGGAGAATCAATTAAAAAGTATAGCGGAAATACGGAAACAAGAGGCAGAGCAACAACGAATCGAAACAGAACTCAACAACAAATACGGCAAAATCATCGCCGAGGCCGACAATCATTTTGCCAGTAAGACATATGACAAAGCACTGGAAGGATACCGGCAAGCCGGTCTGATAAAGCCGGCGGAAGCCTACCCCAAAGAAATGATTACCAAGACAGAAAATGCTATCGCATTACAAGAGCAGCAAATAGCTGCAGAAGCCGAGAAACGTCGTCAGGAAGAGCAAAGGAAAGCCGCATTAATGGACAAATACAATAAAATTATTACTGACGCAGACGCAGCATTTAAAAGCGAAAACTATGCCATTGCACGTACGAGATATACAGAAGCGGTACAGCTCAATACCGGCTTAAGCTACCCGCAGGACCAGATAAAAGCGATCGACGGTATTGTCAATTCGACAAAATACCAGCAGAAGCTGACAGAATACAAGAAAAATAAAGAAATGGCGGAAAAAGCTGCTGCCGCCAAAAATTATGCTTCCGCTAAATTTTATTATCAAAAAGCCAAAGATATTTTGCCTATCGACAAAGACGATATTGAAAAACACATCGCCGAAATTGATCAGCTTATTGAAGCCGAACGTCTGGCTACGATCGAAAAAGAATACAAAAAGCAGATCGAAAAGGCTGATCAGGCATATAAAGACAAGTCGTATGCCATCGCCAAATTTTATTACCAAAAAGCTTTAGAGGTAAAAGAAAACGATCAATATGCCAAAGAACGCCTGGCAGAAGTGGAGAAAAACATCGGAGAAAGAACTGAAAAGACATTAGAACTATAAAAAGAAATAAACATGAAAACAATATACTGTTTATTCATTTTTGTATTGATTTCAATTCTCAGTGAAGCCCAATATTATCGTCGTGACGGTGGCTTCCGCCTGGGAGTAAATGCCCAGTATACCTACCCGCTTGGGGATTTCAGCGACGTAGCGAAAAACGGGTTCGGAGGCAATATATCCGGGAAATATCTCATCAACGATGTGATCGGTATCGGTTTTGAAACAGGCTACCACGCTTTCAAGCAAAGCGATAAAATGGATGTCCAATCAGCCAATCAAACGCACGAGACAAAATACAGGCTGATTCCGGTATTGGTGGAGGGGACTTTTTATATTCCGACCTGGGACCGTACGCTATTACCTTATTTAGGCGTACATTTCGGTGCATACATTACCAATATCAACATAAAGCAAAGCGATATTTACAGCCCTGAAAACAATGCAAAAGAAAACTTGTGGCGTTTTTCTCCGGGAGTCGGTGCACATATCGGCCTTTTAATCGAACTTTCCGAATACGTTGATCTGGATATAAAGATCCGGGGAGATTATGTACCGAAGATCAAAGAGGATTACGACCGGGACGAGTTAGGTAATAAAGGATATATCGGATTTAACAAAATGCTGAATATCGGAGGAAACATCGGATTACTGTATAAATTCTAAAAACGGTCCCTGCTTCCTACCGGTACATCTCCGGTAAAATGAATTAAACGTCAAAATAAAAAAGTGCAAATGTTTCGACATTTGCACTTTTTCATAGTATAATCTTCAGTCACATTTGTTATTTCACTTCCCAGGTATCTCCGCTATTTAACAAATCATCCATGCAACGGATTTTAGAAATCTTTTTCACCTCTTCGATTTGTTGATCAAGGGCTTCATCATAAGTATGAGCCTCTACATCGCGGATAACTCCAAGAGCTACGGGAAATTCGGGAGCCTTCATATTCACCAGCATCCAGTGTAAGAACGGATTCGGATTATGGGCATCATGTACCAATATATCCTTTTCAGTTATACCGTCTTTACCGATCTCAACCACCTTCAATTCTCCGCTTTTAGCCAGCACTAAACCTTTGTCTTTATTTTTACCGAAAATCATCGGCTCACCATGACGCAGGACAATCTGACGATCTTCTCTCAGCTCCTTATCGGTTATTGCACTATGGGCTCCGTCGGCAAAGATGACACAATTTTGCAATACTTCCACAACAGATGTTCCACGGTGTTTTACAGCTTCATCCAATATTTGCGTTGTCAGATTAACACTCGTATCTATCGACCGGGCAAAGAATTTCCCCTGTGCACCGATGCAAAGTTCTCCCGGATTAAAAGGATGTTCTATCGTTCCGTAAGGAGAGGTTTTTGTTTTTGTCCCCAGTTTTGTGGTAGGAGAATACTGACCTTTTGTCAAACCGTAAATTTCATTATTAAACAAAAGGATTGTAATATCTACGTTTCTCCGGATAGCATGGATAAAATGGTTTCCCCCGATAGCCAAAGCATCACCGTCACCCGATATTTGTAAAATATTCAGTTTCCGGTTCGCATTTTTAGCACCGCAGGCAATAGCCGCCGCACGTCCGTGAATCGTATGAAAACCGTAAGTGTTCATATAATACGGGAAACGGGAAGAACAACCGATACCAGATATTACAGCCCATGACTCCTTCGGATAGCCGAGTTCTGCCATCGCTTTTTGCACGGAATTTATGATACCGTGATCACCGCAACCGGGACACCATCTTATTTCCTGGTCACTTTTAAAATCTTTGGGAGTATATTTTAATTCGTCCATTTCAATCTTTGATTTTTAATTTTTGATGCCAAGCTTGGAATGCATGCAATCAATAATCGTAAATTTTTAATCTATTAGCTTTTCTCAAATTAATTTACTGATCTGCTCTTTCAGTTCTACCACCGTAAAAGGCAAACCCGCCACTTTATTGACTTGCAAATAATTGAACTGCGGGAATTTACTTCTCAAATATTTAGCGAACTGTCCGAGATTCAATTCACATACCACGATTTTCTTATAACGGGAAAATACATCGGCTGTATTTTTAGGCAACGGATTGATATAATTGAAATGAGCCAGACTGACATCTTTACCTTCAGCACGCATTTCCTTAACAGCCGAATACAAGTGACCGTAAGTACCGCCCCATCCTACTACCAACAGTTCGCCGCCCTCTGCATTTCCGTATACTTCCTGATTC
Organism: Culturomica massiliensis; assembly: GCF_900091655.1. NCBI lineage: Bacteria > Pseudomonadati > Bacteroidota > Bacteroidia > Bacteroidales > Odoribacteraceae > Culturomica > Culturomica massiliensis. The sequence continues at coordinate 3,550,078 of NZ_LT594621.1, read as the reverse complement.
GGAATATCATTGGCAATACGTTCTACCTTCTCTTCTCTCAAATCCGTCATGACCTGATGGTTCTCCGGAACATAACTGATCGTACCGGTAATATTCATTTTTTCCAAACCACCGATCCGATGCTCCAGTCCTTTCGTTCCGGGCAATGCCCAGGTTCTGGCCAATGTCTCCGGATCACGGGCATACGGCTTATAATCATCTCCTTCTTTCGCCAAACGTAATTTTATTTCCGGTAATTCAGACATCGAAGGTATCAACCAGGGTTGAGCTCCGTTTGCCAGAAATCCGTCTGTCAGCAATACAACCGGCGTCATGTGTTCCAAAGCTATTTTACCGGCGATAAAAGCATAGTCAAAACAATTGGCAGAAGTACTGGCTGCAATCACGGGCATCGGAGACTCTCCGTTGCGTCCGTATAAAGCCTGTAACAAGTCAGATTGCTCCGTTTTCGTAGGCAATCCGGTTGAAGGACCTCCGCGTTGAACGTCTACTATAACCAAAGGTAGCTCTGCCATGACAGCCAGACCACAAGCTTCGGATTTCAATGCCAGACCGGGACCGGAGGTTGTTGTACAAGCGAAATTACCGGCATAGCTGGCACCGATTGCCGTACAGATTCCTCCAATTTCATCTTCTGCCTGGTAAGTTTTCGCTCCCAGATCCCGACGTAAAGCCAGTTCATGTAATATATCCGTAGCCGGGGTAATCGGATAAGAACCGCAGAACAGAGGCAAACCTGCTTTTTCAGCAGCAGCCAGCAATCCCCAAGCCGTAGCTTTATTCCCCGTAATCGTCCGGTATTTCCCTTTTTCAATAGTAGCCGGAGCCACTTTAAAATGAGTTGCCAAAGCATGCACATTCGCTGCGTAATTATAACCGGCTCTCAACACAAGTTTATTAGCAGAAGCAATCGCAGGCTTTTTACCGAATTTAATATCAAAAAATGCTTCGGTATGTTCAACAGATTCCTCAAACATCCAATAAATCATTCCCAAGGCAAACATATTTTTACACCGGAGAATAGACTTTTGATCCAACCCCGTCTCCTTCAAAGCCTCAACCGTAAGCTCACTTACTTTCACCGGTATCAGGTTAAAGTCCGCCAACGAACCGTCTTCCAATGGATTAGACGTATATCCGGCTCTTTCAATATGCTTTTCTGTAAAAGCATCGATATCCAGAATAATGGTAGCTGCTTTTTTCACCCACCGTAAATTAGCTTTCAAAGCAGCCGGATTCATGGCAACAAGCACATCGGCGTAATCTCCCGGCGTAGTAATATGCTCTTCCCCGATGTGTACCTGAAAACCGGAGACACCCCCGACAGTACCTTGCGGCGCTCTGATTTCCGCCGGATAGTCCGGAAACGTTGCCACATCATTTCCAAATAAAGCAGCCGTATCCGAAAATTGCTGCCCTGTTAATTGCATCCCATCTCCCGAGTCTCCGGAAAAACGGATGACAACATCGTGTTTCTCGATAACTTTTGTCTCTTGACTCATGATTGAAAAGTAAGTTTGATATTTTAAATAATTTTAATGCTTTGATAGCTTATTTTATGTTGTAAAACATGGTAAAGGTAGCGAATCGTAAATACTAAACAAGTTTAACATGAACTATTTTTCCGCACGGATATCACATTGACTATCAACACAAAAACAGGTGAAAAATCTCATTTACGAGGGGTATAAAATGGACCGGTTCTAAAGAAGGTAAAGAAAAAACGACTTTTTTTCAGTATTTTCCGCTTACGTTTGCGTAATTATCAGCAAAAAAGGAATTTTAGTTACAATCTATAACCTGAAATCTTTTCGATTTTTTGAATCGAAATAATATTATTTACGATATACAATTTAAAATGGAGTCATTATCTTTAAACAATTCTAATAAAATACATACTCATGGCCCGCTTCCTAAAAAACAAACAAAAATCGAAAGGTACAGCCCCCGGTTCTCTGATCTTTATCGGACGGCAAAAAATGGAGGACATAAAAATCAGGGTAGTACAATACAATAAAGATGAATTAAAAATCCTGCATCCGGATTTTTTTTCAGATATAAAGTCTTACCTGTCTGATGACCATATAACCTGGATATCGCTTTATGGGCTGCATAATACGGAATATATCAAAAACATGGGAGAAATTTTCCAGATTCCACCTCTTATTCTGGAAGATATATTAAACACAGACGAACGCCCTAAATTCGATGAAGACAATCAACATATTTTTATCATATTAAAATCACTGTTTTTTCATTCTGACCTCAATAAAGCCCAAATCGATCAGGTTTCCATCATTGTAGGAACAAATTACGTGATTACAATTCAGGAAACGGATTCTCCTTATTTTGCAGATATCGACAAACGCCTGGAGTCAGGAACATCCAAAATCCGTTCTTACACACCCGACTACTTATGTTATGCATTACTTGATACTCTTGTAGACAGCTATATTCTGAATATAGAGAAATTAGGTACACACATCGAAGCCCAGGAAAAAGACCTGCTGACCTCCAATAAACAACTTATTGAAAACATCTACCATTACAAGACCGAACTTTCGTTTATCCGAAAAAACGTGAGGCCGGTCAAAGAAGTCATCACTCGTTTTATAACATCCGAATCCGATCTAATAAATAGCCACACATTCAACTATCTAAAAGATTTGGAAAATCTTATCACTCAGGCGCTCGAAGCCATCGAAATTTACTATGCAATGGTCAACGACCAACACAATATTTACAATACAAACACCAGTAATAGTGTAAACGATGTTATGAAAGTTCTGACGATATTTTCGGCTATATTCATTCCTTTGACTTTTATCGTCGGCGTATATGGGATGAACTTCAACTATATTCCGGAACTACAACATCATTCAGCCTACTTCATCCTATGGGGTGTCATGATTATAATTGCCATTTTTATGCTATTGTTTTTTAAGAAAAAAAAATGGTTATAAAAAGGGCAGGAAGCAGCAGGTGTGATTGTGTGTGTTATTAGGAAAGAATGCCACTCCCAAGCCCTTTTACGATCAATGACTATATCCTGAAAGTACGGTTATATTCCAACCTTTACTTTCTTTAACAGGAAACCGACGTTTTCTCCGTAATTGACAGAATAGCAATTCTCCTACCTGCGATTAACAAAAAACGTGGACCTGCTGTTTCATTTATAGTGGGGCTCCGCCAGGTGCCTAAACACAAATGAGTACAACACAGTCCACGCACAATGCGAAACTGTATTTATTCCTGTGTTTATTGAAATCTGGCGGATTTCACTATCAGAATAAATGCAAATATCTATTATATGGGACGTTTATAATTCCAAGTCATCCCTTGATTGCAAAGGTAAATTAAAAAGTGAAAAGGACGATCAAGAAGCCGGTATTTTTAAAAATAAAAAACAAATCACAAAAAAAGCTTGCCGGAACAGACTCTTTACTATTCCAAACAAGCCTTTTTATGATCCGGCTGAAAAAGTCAGCCGGTCATTTATCTTGAAAATTTTCTTCCGTGGAATACGGCATTTTTTCCTAACTGCTCTTCAATCCGAAGCAACTGATTGTATTTAGCCATACGATCCGAACGGCTCAGAGAACCCGTCTTGATCTGACCTGAATTCGTCGCGACAGCTATATCTGCAATCGTAGCATCTTCAGTTTCTCCCGAACGATGGGATGTTACAGTAGTATAACCAGCACGGTGAGCCATTTCAATAGCGTCCAGGGTCTCTGTCAATGTTCCGATTTGGTTGACTTTGATCAGGATGGAATTAGCACATCCCAATTCAATACCTTTCTGCAAATACTCGACATTCGTTACGAACAAATCATCTCCTACCAACTGGCAACGGTCTCCGATCTTTGCCGTCAACATCTCCCAACCGTCCCAGTCATTCTCAGACATGCCGTCCTCTATCGAATCAATCGGATATTTAGAAATCAATTCTTCCAGATAAAGTACCTGTTCGGCCGAAGTACGTTTTGCTCCTTGCGGCCCCTCAAATTTCGTATAATCATACAGGCCTTCTTTATAAAACTCCGAAGCAGCACAGTCCAACCCGATCATCACATCCTTTCCGGGTTTATAGCCGGCCTTCTCTATAGCCTTTACAATCGAATCCAAAGCATCTTCGGTTCCGGCGAGAGAAGGGGCGAATCCGCCTTCATCCCCGACCGCCGTACTCAAACCGCGGTCATGCAATACTTTCTTTAAAGTATGGAATATTTCTGCCCCCATCCGTAAAGCTTCTTTAAAACAACAAGCTCCTACCGGACGGATCATAAATTCCTGAAAAGCAATCGGAGCATCCGAATGCGAACCTCCATTGATAATATTCATCATCGGCACAGGCAAAACTTTGGCATTACAGCCTCCGATATACCGATACAAAGGAATCTCCAGGTAATTTGCTGCAGCTTTTGCACAAGCCAGAGATACCCCTAACATAGCATTAGCTCCCAAATTACACTTTGTCTTCGTACCGTCCAATTCGATCAAAAGCCGGTCTATTGCGACCTGATCCATTACATCCATCCCCAACAAGGCATCCGAAATAACGGTATTGATATTTTCAACGGCTTTTAAAACTCCTTTTCCCATATACCGGGACTTATCCCCATCCCTCAATTCCAAAGCTTCATTTTCACCGGTAGAAGCACCCGAAGGTACTGCAGCCCGTCCCATTACCCCGGATTCTAAAACAACGTCTACCTCAACGGTTGGGTTTCCCCGGGAATCCAATATTTCTCTCCCGATAATTTCAACAATATGTGTCATAATTTTCTGATTTTTTTTATTAAACGTAGAATTTCAGGGACAAGTTACGACAAAACAATCAAAAAACGAAAAGCAAAAGGGGACAAATTAAGCCGTATCTATAAATAGAATCAATTAATAGAAGATATCTATAATTATTCGGATAAAAATAAAAAAACCGTCTTGCCGGTTGGCAAGACGGTTTCTACATTATCACGGGTAAGCTTATTCTGCTTTCGGAGCCTCTTCTACTGCAGGAGCAGCAGCTTCTTCGGCCTTCGGAGCTTCTTCAACCACCGGTTTCTCAGCAGTTTCAGCAGCTTTCTTGGCACCGGAAGAACGACGACGACGTGTAGCAGTCTTCTTCACTTCCTGTTTAACTTCAGTGTATGTGGCATTGAAATCCACTAATTCAATGATACAGGTCTCTGCATTATCACCGAGGCGATTACCGGTTCTCAGAACACGGGTATATCCGCCGGGACGATTTACAATTTTCGGAGCTACTTCTTTGAATAATTCAGTAACAGCTTCTTTCTGACCGAGGTAGCTGAAAACTACACGGCGAGAATGCATATTATCGTTCTTACTCTTGGTAATCAGAGGTTCTACATAGATTTTCAACGCTTTCGCCTTAGCAACAGTCGTAGAAATTCTTTTATGCAGAATCAGAGAAGCAGCCATGTTAGAAAGTAATGCTTTTCTATGAGCACTCGTTCTATTGAGATGATTAAATTTCTTACAATGTCTCATTTTCTTATTCCTTGTCTAATTTATACTTAGATACATCCATACCGAACTCAAGGTTATTGTTTTCGAGCAAGGCTTCCAACTCGGTCAGAGACTTCTTACCGAAATTACGGAATTTCAACAAATCATTCTTGTTGAATTTTACCAATTCACCCAAAGTTTCAACCTCGGCAGCTTTCAGGCAATTCAATGCACGTACGGAAAGATCCATATCCACAAGCTTGGTTTTCAGAAGTTGGCGCATATGCAAAACTTCTTCGTCAAACTCTTCATTTCCATATTTATCTTCAGTTTCCAAGGTAATCTTTTCATCTGAGAACAACATGAAATGGTGAATCAGGATTTTCGCTGCTTCCTTCAAAGCATCGGTCGGATTAATAGAACCATCCGTTTCAATTTCCAGCAAAAGCCGTTCATAGTCGGTTTTACCTTCAACACGATAGTTCTCTATCTCATATTTCACATTTCTGATCGGGGTGTAAATTGCATCAATCGGAATAAATCCGGCTTCGGCATCTATCGGCATATTTTCTGTACTGGGCACATAACCGCGTCCTTTCTGGATTGTAATTTCCATTTGGAAATTAACGTTCGTATCCATGTTACAGATCACCAAGTCCGTATTTAAAACTTCGAAACCTGTCAGAAAACGGTTGATATCGCCTGCAGTAAAAGTTTCCTGCCCAGAAACAAGAACAGTCAGCTTCTCATCCTCCACATCCTCTACTTTTCTCTTAAACCGAACTTGCTTCAAATTCAGGATAATCTCGGTTACATCCTCGATCACTCCCGGGATGGTAGCAAACTCATGTTCAACGCCATGAATTTTAATACCGGTAATCGCAAACCCTTCCAACGAAGAGAGCAGAATTCTGCGTAGCGGATTACCTATTGTGATCCCATAACCAGGCTCCAGCGGACGAAATTCGAATTTTCCGAATTTGTCTGTAGACTCGAGCATGATTACTTTGTCCGGTTTCTGGAAAGCTAATATTGCCATAAATATTTTATTTATTACTTAGAATACAATTCTACGATTAACTGTTCTTTGATATTTTCCGGAATATCGCTTCTTTCCGGAACATTGAGTAATTTGCCGCTCATGGAAACGGCATCCCATTCCAACCATGAGAATTTGGTAACGCGGTTACTTCTCAAAGAGTCAGCAATCACTTCCAAAGCTTTGGATTTTTCCCGAACAGCTACAATATCACCCGGTTTAACAGAAGCAGAAGGAATATTACATACCTTTCCGTTCACTGTAATGTGACGGTGAGACACTAACTGACGGGCAGCAGCACGTGTCGGTGCAATACCTAACCGATATACCGTATTGTCCAGACGGCATTCGAGCAATTGAAGTAATACTTCACCGGTAATACCTCCACTACGTTCTGCTTTTTCAAATAAATTACGGAATTGTTTTTCCAATAAACCGTAAGTATATTTTGCTTTTTGTTTTTCTTTTAACTGAACACCGTATTCAGAAATTTTCTTCCGGCGGCGAGCTAAACCATGTTGCCCTGACGGATAGTTTCTCCGCTCCAGAGCCTTATCCGGGCCGTAAATCGGTTCTCCGAATTTTCTTGCTATTTTAGACTTAGGTCCTGTATATCTAGCCATTTCAATTTTAAATTTTAGATTTTAGATTTCAGATTGCAAACTACTTGCTATAAGTCGCAAGAATTAAAGATTTACAATTTAAAATTTAAAATACATTACACGTTATGTTTTACACTCTACGTTTTTTCGGAGGACGACATCCGTTATGCGGCAGTGGCGTAACGTCAACAATTTCCGATACTTCAATACCACTTGCGTGGATAGCACGAATAGCTGATTCCCGGCCATTACCCGGTCCTTTAACATATACTTTTGCCTTTCTCATTCCGAGATCGAATGCCACTTTTGCACAATCGGTAGCTGCCATTTGTGCGGCATACGGGGTGTTTTTCTTCGAACCTTTAAAACCCATTTTTCCAGCTGAAGACCAAGAAATCACCTGTCCTGTTTGGTTCGTGATGGAAATAATGATGTTATTAAAAGACGAATGAACGTGCGCTTGTCCAACGGCTTCTACTTTAACTAACCGTTTTCTGTTTGATGTAGACTTCTTTGCCATAATTCAATTCAATTATTTAGTCGCCTTTTTCTTGTTAGCAACAGTTTTCTTCTTACCCTTACGTGTACGGGCATTGTTCTTTGTACTCTGTCCTCTTACGGGCAGTCCGATACGATGACGGATTCCACGGTAGCAACCGATATCCATCAGTCGTTTGATGTTCATCTGAACGCTTGATCTCAACTCTCCTTCAACTTTGTACTCTGCATTAATCACTTTTCGTACAGCTGCGAGCTGATCGTCGTTCCAGTCTTTCACCTTAGTGTCAAAATCGATGCCGGCCTTACTCAGAATGGTCCGGGCACTACTTCTACCTATACCGAAAATATAGGTCAAGGCTATTTCACCTCTTTTGTTTGAGGGTAAATCTACACCTACGATTCTTGCCATAAATCTTTTAAAATTTTAGATTAATGAATCAACCCTGACGCATTTTAAACTTAGGGTTCTTTTTGTTAATGACGTACAAAACGCCTTTTCTTCTTACAATCTTGCAATCGTCATTACGTTTCTTAATGGACGCTCTTACCTTCATGGTTTTTCAATTTATTTTAGATTTCAGATTTTAAATCATCAGACACTTTCCCTGTCACAGGTGAAGGATCTACAATTTAAAATTTACAATTAAATCCTTAGTTTTTATATCTAAACGTGATCCTTCCTTTTGTCAGGTCGTACGGAGACATATCCACCCGAACCCGATCCCCGGGGAGTATCTTTATATAATGCATCCGCATTTTTCCGGATATATGAGCGGTAATAATATGCCCATTTTCTAGTTCAACACGAAACATTGCATTCGACAATGCTTCCGTTATTACTCCATCCTGCTCTATTGACGGCTGTTTTGCCATACTTTATTTTAATTTTAGATTTCAGATTTTAAATTGCTTTTCTCATCGGATGAGAAGAATTTACAATCTAAAATCTACAGTTTACAATCTGCTTAGTTCTTTCTCTACAAACTCAAACGAGGATAAGATATCTGCCCCGTGTTTCCCCACTGCTACTGTATGCTCGAAATGAGCAGACGGCATCCGGTCGCGGGTACGGACGGTCCAACCGTCGGAATCCTGAAAAACATAACGTTTTCCCAAATTAATCATCGGCTCTATAGCGATAACCATCCCCTCTGCCAACTTCACCCCCTGGCCTCTTCTTCCATAATTGGGCACCTGAGGTTCTTCGTGCATATCCCGTCCGACGCCATGCCCTACCAACTCCCGCACCACAGAGTAGCCGTTTTCTTCACAATAACTTTGAACGGCATAACCGATATCTCCGATACGCAGGCCGGCAACAGCCTTTTCAATTCCCTTATACAAAGCTTCCTTGGTAACCCGTAAAAGTTTGCGTACTTCTTCTTTCACTTCTCCTACTTCAAAGGTATAAGCACTATCTCCGTAGTATCCGTTCATCAAAGTTCCACAATCTATCGATACGACATCTCCCTCTTTTAAGAAACAATCTGCAGCCGGAATTCCATGAACGACCGCGTCGTTTACAGAAATACAAAGCGTATTCGGGAAACCACCGTATCCTAGAAAACCAGGGACAGCTCCATGATCCCGGATAAACTCCTCTGCAATACGGTCGAGTTCTAACGTTGAAATCCCCGGACGAATATGCTTAGCCATCTCGCCCAGAGTCTTTCCTACCAAAAGATTGCTTTCCCGAAGCAGCTCAATTTCTTCTGCGTTTTTCAAAAAAATCATGCCGCAAAATTACAAAAAAAATACCAACCCACAAATCCTCTGTTTAATTTGTAAATTTGAAAATTTGAAGACTTGAAAGGATAGTCCAAATCTTCAAATTTCCGAATCTTCAAATATTTTATCAGTAAGCAGCAGGACCTCCTGGTGTCTTACCTTTTATCCGTCCGGTCTTCATCAATCCGTCATAATGACGCATCAACAAATGCGATTCGATCTGTTGCAAAGTATCCAATACGACACCTACCAGAATCAACAGGGAAGTACCGCCATAGAATTGAGCGAATTGATTATTAATTCCTGCGATTACAGCAAATGCGGGCAAAATAGCCACAATGCCCAGGAAGATAGATCCCGGTAATGTAATCCGGGACATAATCGTATCCAGGAATTCCATCGTTTTACGACCCGGTTTTACTCCCGGAATGAAACCACCGTTTTTCTTCATATCCTCGGACATTTGCATCGGATTAACAGTGATAGCCGTATAGAAATAGGTAAATGCAACAATCAAAACAAAGAACGTAAAATTATACCAGAATCCGGTAAAGTTAGAAAATGCAGCAGCAAACCCAGACATAGAATCAGCGGCAGCATAGTTCACAAAGGAAATCGGCAACAACATAATCGCCTGGGCGAAAATGATGGGCATTACACCGGCAGCATTGATCTTCAACGGAATATACTGACGTACACCTCCGTATTGCTTGTTTCCGACAACACGTTTTGCATACTGTACAGGTACTTTACGTGTACCTTGTACCAACATGATCGTACCGCAGAATACCAGGAACAAAACGACCAACTCCACCAATAAAGCGACCATACCACCCCCCTGCTGTGTTACTCTGGAAGAACCTTCAGCAACAAATGCAAAAGGCAAGCGGGCAATAATACCGATCATAATGATGATAGAAACACCGTTTCCAATACCTTTATCTGTAATCTTTTCACCCAGCCACAAAACAAACATTGAGCCGGCAGCCAGGATAAGAACAGAAGAAATTGTAAAGAAAGCCCCTTTCATCACAAATGCCCATTCCGGAATTTGTGCATGTAAGTTGGTAAGATACGCTGAACCTTGTAATACAAGAATAATCAAAGTCAGATAACGAGTAATTTGATTGATTTTACGCCGTCCGCTCTCCCCTTCACGTTGCATTCGTTGAAAATAAGGTACTGCAATACCCAACAACTGAACAACAATAGAAGCAGAGATATAAGGCATAATACCCAATGCAAATACAGAAGCATTCGAAAACGCTCCTCCGGAAAACATATCCAACAAGCCGAGCACCCCGGTTGATGTCTGTGCTTTTAAGGCAGCAAGTCCGGCCGGATCGATACCCGGCAATACAACTTCTGTACCCAATCTATATACAGCGATCAGTCCCAAAGTCATGAGAATCCGGGTTCTCAGTTCTTCAATTTTCCAAATGTTCTTTAATGTATCAAATAACTTCATAAGTTCTTTCTTATTAATAGTTCATAAAGTTTATAAAGTTTGTAAAGTTTATAAAGTTAAAATCCACAACCTTATGAACTTTATGAACCTTATGAACTTTATAAACTCCGTTTTGTATTACAAAACGACTGCTGATCCGCCTGCTGCTTCAATGGCTTCTTTCGCTTTCTGAGAAAAAGCATCTGCTTTTACTTCCAGTTTAGCTTTCAGCACCCCGTCACCCAGGACCTTCAACAAATCATTTTTGGATATCAATCCAGCCTTAACCAGCAGATCCTTATCGATAGCAGTCAGATTATCTCTTTCTGCCAATTCCTGAAGCATGCTGACATTAATGGCTTTGAATTCAATCCTATTTATATTTTTAAAACCGAATTTCGGTACTCTTCTCTGCAAAGGCATCTGACCACCTTCAAAACCGATCTTGGTTTTGTAACCAGATCTTGATTTGGCACCTTTATGCCCTCTTGTAGAAGTACCTCCTTTTCCGGAACCTTGTCCGCGACCGATTCTCTTTTCGTGATGAGTGGATCCGCAGGCCGGTTTTAAGTTACTTAAATCCATTTTATCTTCGTTAAAATAGTTTGACAATTACTTTACTTCCTCCACTTTCACCAGGTGGGCCACTTTAGCGACCATTCCCAATATCTGCGGAGTAGCTTCATGCACAGCACTGCTGCTGATTTTATTCAATCCAAGTGCGGTTAAAGTGCCAACTTGACGTTTATCGCTACCGATTTTACTTTTTACCAATGTAACCTTAATCTTTGCCATAACTCTCATCAAATTAACCATTAAACACTTTATCCATGCTGACATTTCTCTGCCGGGCAACAGCACGCGCATCTCTCATTTCTTTCAATGCAGCAATTGTTGCTTTCACCAGGTTGTGCGGGTTCGATGAACCTTTACTTTTTGCCAGCACATCCCGAACACCGACACTTTCCAGAACGGCACGCATAGCACCTCCGGCCACAAGACCGGTACCGGAAGAAGCCGGTTTCATAAATACTTCGGCTCCGCCAAAACGAGCCACTTGCTCATGAGGAATCGTACCTTTTAAAACAGGCACTTTTATCAGATTTTTCTTAGCAGCTTCAACGCCTTTTGCAATAGCGGTAGTTACTTCATTGGCCTTTCCCAAGCCCCAGCCGACAATACCGTTTTCGTTTCCGACAACAACAATCGCAGCAAAGCTGAAGGTTCTACCTCCCTTAGTAACTTTAGTCACACGGTTAATAGCTACCAATCTGTCTTTCAATTCCAGGTCTGTATTATTTATTTTCTGTTCCATTCCTGCTTACTTTTAAAAATTAAGACCTCCGTTACGGGCAGCATCAGCCAAAGCTTTCACTCTTCCGTGGTATAAATAACCGTTTCTATCGAAAACGACATTTACAATTCCGGCAGTTTTTGCTTTTTCAGCAACAGCAGCACCAACATTGGCAGCTTGTTCCATTTTCGTTCCTTTTTTCTCGGCAATATCCTTACTCAATGAAGACACAGCTAAAATAGTTTTACCTGCGATATCGTCGATCAGCTGAACAGAAATCTGCGCATTTGAACGAAAAACGCTCATACGCGGTCTTTCAGCTGTTCCGGAGACAATCTTACGAATTCTCCTTTTTATTCTTAATCTTCTTTCTTCCTTAGTTAAAGCCATAACTTTTACTTACTTTAGGTGATTAAACTTTAGCTGATTTACCTGCTTTCCGGCGTACTTGTTCACCTACGAAGCGGATACCTTTACCCTTGTAAGGTTCCGGCTTACGGAATGAGCGGATTTTTGCAGCTACCTGACCGATTAATTGTTTATTACAACTTTCCAGTGTAATAATCGGGTTAGCACGTTTCTCTGTTACTGCAGATACTTTTACTTCTTCCGGCAACTGTAAGAAAATGGAGTGAGAATATCCCAGTCCCAATTCCAATACATTACCTTCAGCGTTTGCTCTGTAACCGACACCGACTAATTCCTGTTTAATCGTATAACCTTCAGAAACACCTACTACCATATTGTGAATCAAAGCACGATACAATCCATGCATTGATTTATGTTCCTTATCTTCAGTATGACGTGCTACATGCACATTGTTATCCTCTACTGTTACAGTAAGGTCTGTACTTACCTTCTGAGAAAGTTCTCCTTTCGGGCCCTTTACTGTGACGGTGTTATCCGGGCTTACGGCTACCGTAACCCCTTGTGGTATATGAATGGGTAATTTTCCTATTCGTGACATCTCTTCTTCTCTTTTAAATTAATACACATAACACAATACTTCACCGCCGACATTTTTCTGGCGAGCTTCTTTGTCAGTCATCAATCCCATAGAAGTAGACAAGATGGCTATACCCAAACCGTTCAATACACGAGGCATTTCCTCAACGTTGGTGTAGCGTCTTAAACCCGGTTTAGATACACGTACCAAAGACTTGATCGCTGATACTTTTGTTTCCGGGTTATATTTAAGAGCAATCTTGATATTGCTTTTAGCTCCGTCTTCTTCGAACTTGTAATTTAAAATATATCCTTTTTCTTTCAGGATTTTGGTCATTTCCCGTTTCATCTTGGAACCGGGAACATCTACTACTTTATGACCGGCACTTATCGCATTTCTCAAACGCGTAAGATAATCTGCTATTGGATCTGTCATCTTCGTTTCAATTTTTAATATTACCAACTAGCTTTTTTCACTCCCGGTATCAAACCTGCAGAAGCCATTTCACGGAACTGGATTCTACTGATACCAAATTGTCTCATGTAACCTTTCGGTCTGCCGGTCAACTTGCATCTGTTGTGCAAACGGATAGGATTGGAATTCTTCGGGAGAAGACTCAATCCGGCATAATCACCTTCCGCTTTTAATTTTGCTCGTTTTGCTGCGTACTTTTCTACCAATTTTGCACGCTTCACTTCACGAGCCTTCATTGATTCTTTTGCCATTTTCTCTGGTTTTAGTTCTTTTTAAATGGTAATCCAAATTCTCTCAGAAGAGCAAAACCTTCTTCGTCGGTATTAGCCGAAGTCACAAATGTTATATTCATACCCATGATTTTGTGTACGTTGTCGAGCACAATTTCAGGGAATATGATCTGCTCATCGAGACCTAATGTATAGTTGCCTCTTCCGTCCAGTTTACTGTTGATTCCTTTGAAGTCGCGGATACGCGGCAGAGCTGAAGTAATCAGTCTTTCCAGGAATTCATACATACGTTCTTGACGCAATGTAACCCGAACGCCGATCGGCATGCCTTTACGCAATTTAAAATTAGATACGTCTTTCACTGATTTACAGGTAACCGGTTTCTGTCCGGTAATCGCTGCAATTTCGTTCACCGAAAATTCAAGGATTTTCTTATCCTGGATCGAGGAACCTACGCCCTGATTGATTACTATCTTCTCCAACCGGGGTGCCTGCATAACTGACTTGTATCCGAACTCTTTCATCAAAGTCGGTACAATTTCTTCGTTATACTTTGTTTTTAAACTTGGTACGTATTTCATCTATTTAATCATTGTTTTGCTGTAATCGCACAGCGTTTGCACTTTGCGGCGGCAAAGCTACAAATTTAATTTTTAAGTTGCAAGCTACAGGTTAACAAGTTACAAGTTTCCATCTGCAAACCTGCAACCTGCACCTGTTCATGCCAACATTATTCTTATTTCAAGATTTCTCCTGATTTTTTAGCAAATCTAACCATGTTGCCTTTTTCGTCTTTCTTCCGTCCGATCTTGGTCGGTTTGCCGGTAGAAGGATCTACTACGTTCAGATTTGAAATATGAATCGGAGCTTCTTTCTTAATGATACCTCCCTGCGGATTTTTCGCATTCGGTTTCGTGTGTTTGCTTACCATATTGATGCCTTCGACAATTGCCCGTTCCTCTTCCGGCAGTACTTCGAGTACTTTACCCTGTTTCCCTTTGTCAACACCGGCATTTACGTAAACTAAATCACCTTTCTTTATATGAAACTTTCTGTTCATTACCTATAAAATTTTAGATTTTAGATTTTAGATTTCAGATTGATGAGCATAGAGCAATGTAATCATAAATCATAAATCTAAAACCGTAAATAATTAAAGAACTTCCGGGGCTAACGAAACAATTTTCGTATAACCTTCACGAACTTCACGGGCAACCGGTCCGAAAATACGGGTACCTCTCATTTCTCCGGCATTATTCAACAATACGCAAGCATTGTCATCAAAGCGGATATAAGAGCCGTCCGGACGACGATATTCCTTGGATGTACGCACAACGACTGCCTTACTAACCGTTCCTTTTTTCAAATCACCGCCAGGCAGTGCGCTTTTTACAGACACAACGATCTTATCGCCTACGCGTGCGTATCTTTTCCGGGTTCCTCCCAGAACGCGGATACAAAGCACCTCTTTAGCACCGCTGTTATCTGCTACTGTTAATCTACTTTCCTGTTGTATCATGATTACTTCGCTCTTTCAATGATTTCAACTAATCTCCATCTCTTCATTTTACTCAAGGGACGGGTTTCCATAATTCTCACTTTATCTCCGACGTTACATTCGTTCTTTTCGTCGTGAGCGGTGAACTTCTTGGTCTTGCTTACGAATTTTCCGTAAATCGGGTGTTTTTCTTTAAAATGAACGGCAACCGTGATGGATTTTTCCATCTTATTGCTCACCACGAGACCGATACGTTCTTTTCTAAGATTTCTTTCTTCCATTACTTTACTTCTTTACCGTTAATTCTCTCTTACGTAATTCCGTCATCATGCGAGCAATATCCTTTCTCTTGGCACGAATCTGCATTGTGTTTTCGAGCGGGGTAATCGTATGATTCATGGTCATCTTATTGAGGGCAGCTTTTTCTGCAGCTACTTTTTCTTTAAGATCCTCTGTGGTCATTTCTATAACTTCTGAATTTTTCATCTTTCTGTCAAATTAATTTGGTTTAACAATCAACAGTCGGACGACTATTCGGCATAGTCACGTCTAACCACAAACTTCGTCGTAATAGGTAATTTCTGAGCAGCAAGACGCAAAGCTTCTTTTGCAATTGCATACGGCACACCGTCTGCTTCGAAAAGAATACGTCCCGGAGTAACCGGAGCTACGAAACCTTCGGGAGAACCTTTACCTTTACCCATACGCACTTCAGCGGGCTTTTTGGTAATAGGTTTATCCGGAAATATACGTATCCATATCTGACCCTGACGTTGCATATAACGGGTAACGGCAACACGGGCTGCTTCAATCTGGCGTCCTTCGATCCATTTTTCTTCCAACGCCTTAATTCCAAAAGATCCGAATGCCAGTTGATGCCCTCTCTGAGCATTACCCTTCATTCTTCCTTTCTGACTTCTTCTGTATTTAGTCCTTTTTGGCTGTAACATAACTCACTACTTTTTTCTTTTTTTGAAATTCTTCTTGCCGGCGTTAGCATTGGCAGCGCTACGTGATTCATGTGAACCGAGTACTGAATTCGGTACCAATTCACGTTTTCCGTAAACTTCACCTTTGCAAATCCACACCTTAATACCCAGCAGACCGTAAGTCGTCAGGGCTTCTGCCTGTGCATAGTCAATATCTGCGCGGAAAGTGTGCAACGGAATCCGACCTTCCTTGAAGATTTCTGCACGTGCCATTTCAGCACCGTTCAAACGACCTGATATCAACACTTTGATACCTTCAGCCCCCATTCTCATGGTAGACTGAACAGCCATTTTGATCGCCCGGCGATATGCAACACGTCCTTCCAGCTGACGAGCTATGTTATTACCTACGATAACAGCATCCAATTCCGGACGTTTGATTTCGAAGATATTGATCTGAACTTCTTTATCGGTGATTTTCTTAAGCTCTTCCTTCAATTTATCCACTTCCTGACCACCTTTTCCGATGATAATTCCCGGACGGGCAGTATTGATGGTGATGGTAATCAGCTTAAGGGTCCTCTCGATAACAATTTTCGCGATTCCGGCTTTGGCCAAACGGGCGTTCAGGTATTTTCTGATCTTATAATCTTCTACCAGTTTATCGCCATAGTTTTTGCCGCCGAACCAGTTAGAATCCCATCCACGGATGATTCCTAATCTATTGCTTATTGGATTAACTTTTTGTCCCATGCTAATTATTCTTTTACATTTTCAACTGCAGTCTTGCTACCTAAGACGATAGTCACGTGATTTGATCTTTTGCGGATCCGGTGAGCCCGTCCCTGGGGAGCCGGTCTCAGACGCTTCAAAATACCGGCACCGTCAACGAAAATTTCCTTAACGAATAAAGAAGCATCTTCGATACGTTTACCGTCATTTTTAGCACTCCAGTTAGCAATAGCCGAAAGCAAAAGTTTTTCCACTTTACGGGCAGCTTCACGAGGACAAAATTTCAGTATATCCAAAGCTCTCTGTACGTCTTTTCCACGTACCAGGTCTGCCACCAATCTCATTTTCTGAGGTGACGAAGGACAACCGCGCAGGCTGGCAAAAGCCTTCTCCTTTTTGGCTTCCTTTATCTGATTTGCTCTTAATCTTTTTCTTGCACCCATTTTAATACATCTTCATTGGTTCAACTTTAATCACGCTTATTTCTTGTTAGCGTGACCTCTAAAGGTACGTGTCGGTGCAAATTCTCCCAGCTTATGTCCCACCATATTCTCGGTGATGTATACCGGGATAAATTTATTACCGTTATGTACTGCTACAGTATGGCCTACAAAATCCGGAGAGATCATAGAGTAGCGAGCCCAGGTTTTAACAACCGATTTTTTATTGGACTCATTCATCGCCAACACTTTTTTCTCCAGCTTCACATCTATAAAAGGGCCTTTTTTTAACGAACGACTCATAACATTAAACTATTAATCGGTTATTACTTCCTTCTTTCAACAATATACTTACTTGAAGCTTTCTTCGGAGCTCTTGTTTTATAGCCCTTAGCCAACAAGCCCTTGCGTGATCTCGGGTGACCTCCTGAAGCACGGCCTTCACCACCACCCATCGGGTGATCAACCGGGTTCATTACAACACCACGAACTCTCGGGCGACGGCCTAACCAACGAGAACGACCGGCTTTACCGGAACGTTCCAGTGCATGGTCGGTATTAGATACCGTTCCTACTGTAGCTTTACAAGTTACCAATACCATCCGGATTTCTCCTGAAGGTAATTTGATGGAAGCATATTTGCCATCTCTGGCCACCAATTGAGCATAAGAACCAGCACTACGGGCCATTACAGCTCCTTGTCCCGGTCTCAGTTCAATGTTATGTATGATTGTACCTAATGGAATCTCAGATAAGAAAAGAGCATTTCCAATTTCCGGAGCTACGCCTTGTCCGCTCATTACAGTCTGACCTGCCGTCAGTCCGATAGGAGCGATAATATAACGTTTTTCTCCGTCTGCATACACTAACAAAGCAATACGAGCTGTTCTATTCGGATCGTATTCAATAGAGGCTACTTTAGCCGGAATACTGTCTTTGTTCCGTTTAAAATCAATTACTCTGTATTTTTGCTTATGACCTCCACCTATATATCTCATTGTCATTTTACCGGCATTGTTACGGCCACCGGTTCTTTTGATAGGTCTCAACAATGATTTCTCAGGTCTATCTGTAGTCACCTGTTCAAAAGTATTTACTACTTTATGTCTTTGACCAGGAGTTACAGGATTTAATTTTCTTACAGCCATGTTATTTAAATATTGCTAAAAAAATCAATACTATCACCTTCTGCTAAAGTTACAATTGCTTTCTTGAACGAAGCGGTACGTCCGGTAATTACACCGGCCTTGGTATAACGGGATTTTACCGTTCCCTGGTAACGCTGCGTATTTACAGCCAATACCTTCACTCCGTACATTTCTTCAACTGCTTTCTTTATCTCTATCTTATTCGCATCTTTTGCTACAACAAAGGCCACCTTGTGTTCTTTGTCGGTCAACGCTGACATCTTTTCAGTCAGGACGGGCTTTAAAATAATTTCCATCTCTTCTTTAATTAGTTAAGATTGAACATTTCATTCAGGCCCTTCACAGAACTTTCAACAAGTACAAGATTTCTAGCCTTCATAATGTTGTAAGTTGCCAAATCATTGACTCTCATAATTTCAACATTCTGTAAGTTGCGAGCCGATAACACTATATTTTCGTTTACGTCACTCAAAACTACCAACAAATTGCCCTGATTAACTTTCAAATTATTAATCAATTCTACAAACTGTTTTGTTTTCGGTGCTTCAAAGCTGAAATCTTCAACTACCGTAACCGCATTTGCACTTGCTTTCACAGCCAGAGCCGATTTACGAGCCAGTCTTTTCAGTTTTTTATTCAATTTAAAACTGTAATCTCTGGGAACGGGACCAAATACACGGCCACCGCCTCTGAACAACGGGTTCTTGATACCACCGGCACGTGCACCTCCGGTACCTTTTTGCTTTTTCAGCTTTACAGTACTACCTGACACTTCGTTTCTCTGCTTTGACTTGTGCGTTCCCTGCCGGTTGTTGGCAAGATACTGCTTTACGTCAAGGTAGATTGCGTGTTCGTTAGGCTGAATTCCAAAGATAGCGTCATTTAACTCTATCTTTCTGCCTGTTTCTTTTCCGGCAATGTTTAATACACTTAACTCCATTACTTCTCAATAATTAAGTATGAACCTTTAGTTCCGGGAACAGATCCCTTCACCAACAACAAATTATTTTCAGGAATTACTTTCAAAACCTGCAAGTTAGCAACAGTAATCCTGTCTCCTCCCATTCTTCCGGCCATTCTCATACCTTTAAATACACGAGAAGGGGTAGAACAAGCTCCAATAGAACCCGGAGCTCTCTGGCGGTCATCCTGACCGTGAGTAGCTTCACCGACTCCACCGAATCCGTGACGTTTCACAACGCCCTGAAATCCTTTACCCTTGCTGGTTCCAACTACATCCACAAATGCAGTTCCTTCAAACAAGGTAACATCGATTACATCACCTAACTTGTGCTCGGTCTCAAATCCTGAAAACTCTACGAGTTTCCGTTTCGGAGTTGTGCCTGCCTTTTTAAAGTGTCCACTTAGCGGCTTCGTTGTGTGTTTTTCTTTCTTGTCATCAAAACCCAACTGAAGTGCTGCGTAACCATCGGTCTCATTCGTTTTAACCTGGGTTACAACACATGGACCGCACTCAATCACAGTGCATGGGATACTTTTCCCCTCGGCACTGAATACGGAAGTCATTCCGACTTTTTTTCCAATTAAACCTGGCATTTTCTTTTACTTTTTTTTAATAGGTTTACATTCTTAATAACGACATAAGGTTGTTCGCCGTTATCACACCTTAATCTCTACTTCAACACCACTCGGTAGCTCAAGCTTCATCAGAGCGTCGATAGTTCCAGCCGTTGAGCTGTAGATATCAATCAATCTTTTGAAGGTGCATACCAAAAATTGTTCACGACTCTTCTTGTTTACGAAAGTAGAGCGGTTCACAGTAAAAATTCCTTTGTGGGTCGGAAGCGGAATCGGACCGCTCACTACTGCACCGGTAGCTTTTACCGTTTTAACAATCTTCTCTGCCGACTTGTCTACTAAGTTGTGATCGTAAGATTTCAACTTAATTCTGATTTTTTGGCTCATGTTTTTTGATTATTGTAGATTGTAAATTGTAAATTTTAAATTGATTTCCCAACTTAAAATTTACAATCTAAAATTTTTAAATTAAATCTGCTCTTCCGTTTGCTTTTTCAACAACGTCCTTGGCAATATTCTTCGGAACCTCGGCATAGTGAGAGAATTCCATTGAAGAACTTGCACGTCCGGAAGATAATGTACGCAATACGGTTACATAACCGAACTGCTCAGACAAAGGTACCTTGGCCGTGATTACACGAGCTCCCGTACGAGAGTCCATGCTTTCAACCTGTCCGCGACGACGGTTCAAGTCAGCGATAATATCTCCCATGAAATCTTCCGGAGTAACAACTTCCAATTTCATAATCGGCTCAAGCAACACCGGTTTAGCTTTCTGTGCAGCTTCCTTATAACCGATTTTGGCAGCCATTTCGAAAGACAAAGCATCTGAGTCAACCGGGTGGAAAGAACCGTCAAGCAAAGTTATTTTCAAAGATTCCAATCCGTAACCGGCCAAAACACCGTTCTCCATGGCTTCTTTGAAACCTTTCTCAACAGAAGGAATAAATTCCTTCGGGATATTACCACCTTTCACTTCGTTTACAAAAGTCAGGCCTTCCTTACCTTCTTCTGCAGGTTCCATACGGAAAATAATATCAGCGAATTTACCGCGGCCACCGGTCTGTTTCTTAAATACATGACGATGTTCCACAGTTGCAGTAATAGCTTCTTTGTAAGAAACCTGAGGAGCGCCCTGATTACATTCTACCTTGAATTCACGACGCAGACGGTCGAGGATAATATCCAGGTGAAGTTCACCCATACCACTGATAACAGTCTGGCCGGAATCTTCATCTGTTTTCACACGGAAAGTCGGGTCTTCTTCCGCCAACTTAGCCAAAGCCATACCTAACTTATCAGTATCTTTCTGAGTCAGCGGTTCAACGGCAATACCGATTACCGGTTCCGGGAAAGTCATACTTTCCAGTACGATCGGTTTGTCTTCAGAACATAATGTATCTCCGGTACGGATATCTTTGAAACCTACGCAAGCGCAGATATCTCCGGCTTCCAGAACATCTTTCGGCTGCTGCTTGTTAGAATGCATCTGGAACAAACGGGAAATACGTTCTTTTTTATCGGTACGCGGGTTGTAAACATACGAACCGGCTTCGATTTTACCGGAATAAATACGGGTGTAGCACAAACGTCCTACAAACGGGTCGGTAGCGATCTTAAATGCCAAAGCCGACAGCGGTGCTTCCGGATCAACCGGGAAAAGAATTTCTTCTCCGCTTCTCGGGTCAGTACCTTTGCTGTTCGGAATATCCAATGGATTCGGCAAATAAGCAATAACAGCATCCAACAAATTCTGTACACCTTTATTCTTAAAGGAAGAGCCGCACATCACCGGACAGAAATCCATAGCAATCACAGCCTTACGGATAACAGCTTTCAATTCTTCAGCCGTAATGGAATCCGGATCTTCAAAGAAACGCTCCATCAAAGCTTCATCCTGAACAGCAGCAGCTTCCACTAATTTTTCCCTCCATTCCTGAGCTTCAGCCATCAAATCAGCCGGAATTTCCTTTACAGTTCCTTCCATCGCCCCGTTTTCCCATACATAAGCTTTCATTTCTACCAGGTCAATAACACCCTGATAGTTTTCTTCAGCTCCGATCGGTAATACAAGAGGTACAGGATTAGCACCTAATTTTTCCTTGATTTCACGAACTGCTTTGAAAAAGTCTGCACCAGAACGGTCCATTTTATTCACAAAAGCAATTCTCGGCACACCGTATTTATTTGCCTGACGCCATACGGTTTCAGACTGGGCTTCAACACCACCTACAGCACAAAACAGTGCAACAGCACCGTCCAATACACGCAAAGAACGCTCTACTTCAACCGTGAAGTCAACGTGTCCCGGGGTGTCAATAATATTAATTTTATACTCCTGATCCTGATACTTCCAGAAACAGGTGGTAGCAGCAGAAGTAATGGTAATACCTCTTTCCTGCTCCTGTACCATCCAGTCCATCGTAGCAGTACCATCATGGGTTTCACCGATCTTATGGTTTACTCCGGTAAAATACAGGATACGTTCAGTCGTCGTAGTTTTACCGGCATCGATGTGAGCCATGATACCGATATTTCGCGTATAGTGTAAATCTCTCTTTGCCATTTATCTATCTCTCCTAGTTAAAATCTGAAATGTGCAAAAGCACGGTTGGCTTCAGCCATACGGTGCGTATCTTCTTTCTTTTTGAAGGCAGCACCTTCTTCTTTGTATGCAGCCATAATTTCAGCCGCTAATTTTTCAGCCATGCTATGTCCGCTTCTCTTACGGGAAAACAGAATCATATTTTTTACAGAAATCGCTCTTTTCCGATTCGGATTGATCTCCATCGGTACCTGGAAAGTAGCACCACCTACACGGCGACTCTTTACTTCCACCTGGGGAGTAATGTTCTCCAATGCTTGTTTCCAAATGTCCAAAGCGTTTTTCTCTTCTTTTTTAGCCAATTTTTCATCAACGATGTCTAATGCATCATAAAAAATTTTGAACGCGATAGTTTTCTTTCCGTCAACCATCAGGTCATTCACAAATCTAGTCACCAGTACATCATTGAACTTCGGATCCGGTAACAGGATTCTCTTTTTCGGTTTAGTCTTTCTCATCTCTCTTAGTTTACGAATTGGTTCGATCAGCTGTCCTTTTTTGTCTTCAACGGTTTCACAACCATTTACTCAACTTTCGGGGAACGCTTCATAAACAATTCCTGTTAATCACTTTTTACTTTTTGCCTTTTGCTGCAGCCTGGCCCGGCTTCGGTCTTTTAGTACCGTACTTAGAACGACTTTGTTTCCGTTCTGCAACCCCGGCAGCATCCAATGTTCCGCGAACAAGGTGATAACGTACACCCGGAAGGTCTTTCACACGACCACCACGAATCATTACGATTGAGTGTTCCTGCAAATTGTGACCCTCTCCCGGAATGTAAGCATTCACTTCTTTTCCGTTGGTCAATCTTACACGAGCTACCTTTCTCATTGCTGAGTTCGGTTTTTTCGGAGTCGTTGTGTAAACACGTACACAAACCCCACGTCTTTGCGGACATGCATCCAAAGCCGGAGCCTTGCTCTTGTCCACAATTTTCGTTCTTCCTTTTCTTACTAACTGTTGAATAGTAGGCATTACAATAGTTTTAATTAGTATACTTTTATTCAAATTGGAGTGCAAATGTACGCACCTTTTTCCTAACTACCAAACCTTTATATCTTTTTTTCCAAAAAAAGCATAGATTTTCAAGCGATTATGAAATATACGGCTTCATCGCCCGGCTACGACAATATTTACCCCGTCCAAGCAAAAAGCCAGAATCGGAATCCTTCGTATAAATTGTAAATTTCAGATTGTAAATTTTAAATTATCCGGCAATCCGATTCGTTATCGGATGCTTTTCACCTAAAATTGTAAAAACACAACCCGGAATTCATATACATATTTAAAAGCCAACAATTACCCGGTACCTTGAGACCGAATCGTAAATCTAAAATCATAAATCTAAAATCATAAATCTAAAATCGTAAATCTAAAATTCATTTTATACCTATATATATTAGGTCACATATTTATAAAAACGCCACCACCATCCAATCGGAAAACAATCCCACTTTTTCGACTACATTTCATAATATTAATGGCAAATTGTCAGGAGAAACTGCTATTTTTGCAGAAAGGAATATTCAACTGGTCGAAAAGATGGAGGAATTACAGGCGATCAAGCAAAGATTCGAGATTATCGGGAATAATGAAGGCTTAAACCGGGCTATCGATGTCGCCCGACAAGTAGCACCGACAGATTTATCCGTGTTAATTACCGGCGAAAGCGGTGTTGGAAAAGAAATTTTTCCCCGCATCATTCACAGCTACAGTTCCCGGAAACATGCCCCATACATTGCCGTAAACTGCGGGGCTATTCCGGAGGGTACAATTGATTCCGAATTATTCGGACACGAAAAAGGAGCATTTACAGGAGCATTATCCGACCGGAAAGGCTATTTTGAAGTAACGGACGGAGGCACCCTGTTTTTGGATGAAGTGGGAGAACTCCCGCTCTCTACACAAGCCCGTCTGTTACGGATTCTGGAAACCGGTGAATTTATCCGGGTAGGCTCATCCAAAGTGCAGAAAACAAATGTACGGGTTATTGCAGCCACGAACCTCGATATGTCTACCGCCATTAAAAACGGAAAATTCCGGGAAGACCTTTATTACAGACTGAATACAATTCCGATCTCTATCCCTCCTTTGCGGGAACGGGACGGAGATATTCAACTGTTATTCCGGAAATTCGCGGCCGACTTTGCTGAAAAATACAGAATGCCGGCGATCCGGTTGACAGAAGACGCAATCCGGCTATTAGAAACCTATCGTTGGCCGGGGAATATCCGGCAATTGAAAAACATCACCGAACAAATATCCATTATTGAGCAAGAACGACTTGTCGATGCCATAACATTGAAAAAATATATTCCGGCAGATACTCCGATACTACCGGCGCTCACAGGTACACACGACAATTCTGAAAATAATTTCGCGTCAGAAAGGGAAATTCTATACAAAATTCTTTTTGACATGAAAAAAGACATGAACGACTTGAAACGGCTGGTGTACGGCATTATTGAAAAAGAGGATCTGCCGGAAACACCCGCAACTACCAATACATCTCTAATATTAAGAAATCAATATCCTCCTCAAACATCAGAACTGCTAAAGCATTCGGCCGTTCCGGTCAACACCAAACAAGCCGAAGATCAGATACAGGACACGGAAGCTTTTATCGAAGAGTCTTTTTCTATTGAAGAGAAAGAAAAGGAACTCATCAAAAAAGCATTGGAAAAAAACCACGGAAAGCGCAAACTGGCAGCCAAAGACCTGGGTATATCAGAACGTACACTCTACCGAAAGTTAAAAGAATACGACATCGAAAATTTCTAAAACTAATATTACTATATTTGTCAGAATAATCTCAATACACATGAAATACTTTAAGCCTCTCGTTTTCACGCTATTTATTATCCTCTGTTGCGATTCATGCAAATTAGCAAAGGTGAGTTACAACATGACAGGCGGTTCATTGAACCCTGATATCAAAACATTCTCCGTAGACTATTTCCCCAATAAAGCATTACTCGTAGTACCTTACCTGAGTACCCTATTTACGGAGAAACTACAAACTTACATGCGTACCAAAACGAGTCTCAAAGAGGTCACAGACAACAACGGCGACATCCGCTTTGAAGGTCAGATTGTCGGATATAACCAACGTCCTATAGACATCCAACGGGACGAGGTAGCAACCAACAACCGCCTGACTATTGAAATACAGGTAAAATATACCAATACGAAAGACGATAAATTCGACTTCAATACCCGCTTTTCCAATTACAAGGATTATGGTATTGACGAAGACTTCAATTCCATAGAAGAAAGTCTGATCAATGAAATCCTTGATAAAATCATTGACGATATATATAATAAAGCCATCGTAAACTGGTAACCTCCGGAAAAACATGAAAGCAGACAGGTTGATAGAACTGACATGCCACCCTGAAAAAATGGGGAGCGATGATTTACGGGAATTAGATACTCTCGTGAACCGCTATCCCTATTTCCAGGCCGGCAGAGTACTCTATCTCAAAGCCCTGCACATCTTTGCCAGTGTACGATTCCGCAATGAACTAAAAGCAGGAACCATTCACATTGCCGATCATAAGCAATTATACAAATACCTGAATAATTTATTAGAATTCGATTATCTACAACCGGAAAACAAAAAAGAAAACTCTTCTTTAAGTGATATCGTCACCGACCGGATAAAAGAGATCAACGGTTACATTCCGGTCAACACGGTCGGGATTCCGGCGCAAAAAACACCTCCGGATCGTCTCCAACAAACCGAAGACGAAACGTTGATTGATATCAATTATCAAGCGCAGCAAACGGTTTCACCTCCTGTCAGTACAGTATCCGGCAAGCCGGATACGGAAACCATCTCAAATCCGATCCTGCTGGATGGAATACCGGGGATTGTCAATGATTATGCCCAACCGGAAATTGTCGGACAAAACAAACCGGTATTTGAAAAAGTTGAGTCCCATGAGTATGAAGGTTATATTATCGAAGCCGTTCATCCCGATAAGCCGGTCCAACCGGAGACAAGTCCGGAGTCTGCCACTGATTCCGAAGCCGGAAAAATCACATACACTCCGATAGAATTGATCGAAGAAGAATTTTTCATCCCCGAAAAAGAAGAGCCGGTTGAAAAGGAAACGGTAAAAAACGTAGAGAAACACCGGCAACCGGCTATTACACCGAAAGAATTACCGGAAATAATGGGAGCTTATCTTCTATCTGACGACCCAGAGGAACAAGAAATTCCACTCGGGGAACTGGCAGGAGAATTAAAAAAGAAAAGGAAAAAACAGGAAAAAGAAAATCTGATTGACAAATTTATCAATGAAGAACCTTCCATTCCCAAAGGGCAATTGGATAGTGTAGACGACAAAGATCTATCGGAGGAAAGCAGCGCAGAAAAAGAAGATCTTTTCTCTGAAACACTTGCCAAAATATACATCAAACAAAAGCTATACGAAAAAGCCATAGCAACTTATATAAAATTAAGTTTGAAATTTCCGGAAAAAAGTGTTTACTTTGCAAACCGAATTGAGAAAATAAGGGAAAATATTAATAACAACGAATAATCATGTATACTGCAATTTCAGTTTTAATCGTAATAGTCTGCATTTTACTAATTTTAATCGTATTAGTACAAAATTCAAAAGGCGGTGGTTTAGCCTCTTCTTTTGCTGCCTCCAATCAAATTATGGGTGTAAGAAAAACAACCGATTTTTTGGAAAAGGCAACCTGGACATTAGCTGGTGCGATGTTGCTATTATGTGTAATAGCCGCTTTAGCTATTCCGAGAGACGAAGTAGGAGGTAAATCCGCTATTCAGGAACAAGTTCAAAATGCTCCGGCAAATCAGGTAATTCCTTCTTTTACCACTCAACCGCAAAACAATGATAACGGTACGACCTCCGGAGGTGAAACGACACCGACCGAAGAACCGCAACAATAATTTATAGTTGTCAATGAAAAATAAAAAATGTCAGTATGTCAGTCATACTGACATTTTTTATTTCCTCCCTGTCAGCCTTCTTCAAACCCCACCCCAACCCCATTATTACTCTCATATTAATTTTCAATAAGTTACATTTTTTATTTATTAATCATCCTCTCCTTTCTATTTTTTGGCACAGAATATGATTTAGAAGAGACAGTTGTAACATTACAGACGTTACAACCGTTTCAACGAATATTGGTGTTGGAACCTCTCAAAGAATTTTATATAATTTATAAACTAAAAAAATAGAATCATGACACTGAAGACTGTACTTAACAAAGTAATTGTTGAGCCTGCTGAAGCAGAAACGGTAACCAAAGGGGGAATCATCATTCCCGATACCGCATTGGAAAAACCACAAAAAGGTACGATTATCGCAACCGGCCAGGGTAAAGCAGACGAGCCTATGGAGCTAAAAGCTGGTGACACGGTATTATTCGGAAAATATTCCGGAACGGAAATTCATATCGATGACAAGAAATACCTGGTCATGAACCAATCTGACATCCTGGTAGTTCTATAAGTATAAATTGTAGATTGTAACTGTAAGTTAATCCAAAATTAAAATACATTGAACTCTATAATTTAAAATCTAAAATTTAAAATCTATAATTAAATTGTTATGGCAAAAGAAATAAAATTCAATATCGAAGCCCGGGACCTGATGAAAAAAGGTGTCGACGAATTAGCAGATGCAGTAAAAGTAACTCTCGGCCCGAAAGGACGCAACGTTGTGATTGAAAAAAAATTCGGAGCTCCGCATATCACTAAAGACGGCGTGACTGTTGCCAAAGAAATCGAGTTAGCTGATCCGTATGCAAATATCGGAGCCCAAATGGTAAAAGAAGTTGCCTCCAAAACCGGTGACGATGCCGGAGACGGTACGACAACAGCTACCATCCTGGCTCAATCCATCATCAATGTAGGATTGAAAAACGTTACAGCCGGAGCCAATCCGATGGAATTGAAAAGAGGTATAGAAAAAGCGGTTGCTGCTGTAGTTAAGCATTTGGAGAGCCAAAAAGAAGTTGTAGGCAACAATTTTGAGAAAATCCGTCAGGTAGGCCGTATTTCAGCCAATGGGGACGAAACCATCGGTAATTTAATCGCTGAAGCGATGGAAAAAGTAGGCATCGAAGGTGTTATCACCGTAGAGGAAGCCAAAGGTACCGAGACTGAAGTAAAAACCGTAGGGGGTATGCAATTCGACCGGGGCTATATTTCTCCGTATTTCGTAACCGACAGTGAAAAAATGACGGTTGAATTTGAAAATCCGTATATTTTACTTTACGATAAGAAAATCTCTTCCATGAAGGAATTGCTTCCTGTTCTGGAACCCGTTGCTCAATCCGGCCGTGCTTTATTGATCATCGCTGAAGATGTTGAAAGCGAAGCATTGGCAACCCTGGTTGTCAACCGTTTGAGAGGTTCTTTGAAAATCGCCGCAGTAAAAGCACCGGGATTCGGTGACCGCCGGAAAGAAATGCTGGAAGACATCGCTATTTTAACCGGTGGCGTTGTAACCTCTGAAGACAAAGGTTTAAAGCTGGAAAACCTGACAATAGACATGTTAGGACGTGCCGACAAAATTACAATCGACAAAGAAAATACGACTATCGTAAAAGGGGCCGGTAAAAAAGAATTCATTCAGGAAAGAATTGAACAAATCAAAAAATTGATTGAAAATTCAACTTCTGACTACGATAAAGAAAAACTGAAAGAACGTTTGGCTAAATTGTCAGGAGGTGTAGCCGTACTGTATGTAGGAGCTGCTTCTGAAGTGGAAATGAAAGAAAAGAAAGACCGCATTGACGATGCTTTACATGCCACCCGTGCTGCCAGCGAAGAAGGTATCGTACCGGGAGGTGGTGTAGCTTACATCCGCGCACAGGCTACTTTGGATGGTTTGAAAGGAGAAACGGAAGATGAGCAAACCGGTATTGAAATCATCAAACGTGCTATCGAAGAACCGTTACGCCAGATTGCTTACAATGCCGGAGTAGAAGGTGCTGTTGTCGTACAAAAAGTACGTGAAGGCAAAGGCGATTTCGGATACAACGCCCGCAAGGATGTATACGAAGATCTGAAAAAAGCCGGTGTGATCGATCCGAAGAAAGTAACCCGTGTGGCTTTGGAAAACGCTGCTTCTATCGCCGGAATGTTCCTGACAACGGAATGTGTACTGGTTGAAGAGAAAAAAGACGAACCCGCAGCACCTGCAATGGGTGGCGGAATGCCGGGGATGATGTAATCCTGAATTTTCTATAAATAAAGAGAGCCTCCGAAAAACGGAGGCTTTTTTTATTCCCGAAATTTTTTAAAGCCGCCTGCCGTAATTCCTGTATCTCAAACGGAATATGTTAAAAACATTTGATTTTTATATCAAAAAGTTTATGGTAATATTTTCGTAATTAAATCGAGTTATTTACTTTTACGTCGCGAAAAATCAAATCTAAAAACAGCTCCAATGGATTATGGAATCTTCGAATTGCTGAAGCTGATCGGATCATTAGCATTGTTCCTTTATGGAATGAAGTTGCTGAGCGAATCTCTCCAAAAGCTGGCTGGCAATAAAATGCGCCAGATTTTGACAGCAATGACTTCTAACCGTGTCACAGGTGTCCTTACCGGCTTAATTATCACGGCTCTTATCCAAAGTTCTTCGGCGACCACCGTAATGGTTGTTAGTTTTGTAAATGCCGGCTTGCTTGATTTAGTCGGTTCTATTGGTGTAATTTTAGGTGCGAATGTAGGGACGACCGTAACGAGCTGGATGGTAGCTATCCTGGGGTTGGGCAAATTCAGCATGAGTGATCTGGCATTACCGATTATCGGCTGTACACTGCCGCTGCTGTTTTCAAAGAAGCGCTCCCGAAAAAACTGGGGGGAAATGTTTATCGGCTTCGGTCTGTTATTTCTAGCTCTGCGCTTTTTACAGGAAAGTATGCCGTCGAATATCCACGATTATCCGGGTGTCGGTGAGTTTATCCAACAGATCAGTTTTCTGGGATTCCGGTCGTGGATGATCTTTCTGTTTATCGGAGCTGCCTTAACAACACTTTTCCAGTCCTCCTCTGCAACGGTTGCACTGACACTGGTTATCTGTTCCAAAGGGTGGATCGGGTACGAAGATGCTGCAGCCATGATTATGGGAGAAAATATCGGGACGACAATTACAGCCAATCTGGCGGCAACAGTGGCCAACGTCCAGGCTAAACGGGCAGCCCTCGCTCATTTTATAATCAATGTATTCGGAGTTGTCTGGCTCTTTGTCATTTTCACTCCTTTTCTCCACTTTATCGGCGATTTATGCGTTACCCTCCATATCTCAAAATACAACCCCATCTATTCCGATCCCCGGCTGCTGACCGAAGCATTCTCACCGGAAGCCCGAGCCGGAGTCACCGCCTCCATCAACATGGCTATGCCGCTTGTCCTCTCCCTTTTCAACACATTAGCCAAAGGAATCAATGTCGCTCTGTTAATCTGGTTCACCAAATTCATCGCCCGCCTAGTAAGCCGTATCATACCTCCGAAGACAGGAGAAGATACATTCAAGCTAAAACATATTAAAATCGGAATGCTTTCGACACCGGATGCGTCGTTATTCCAAGCCAAGCAGGAAATATGCCATTACGGACAAAACACCCTGGAAATGTTTCACAAAATGGTACGGGCATTCAGTATGTCCCGTAACGAATATGAAAAAGAATTCGATCAGTTGCTAAAACTGGAAGATGAAAGCGACCAGGTCGAGATCGAAATTGCCGATTACCTGACGATGGTATCGGAATCCAAGCTTTCGACAGAAAACTCACAACGTGTCCGGGCCATGTTCAAAATCGTATCCGAAATCGAAAGTGTGGCCGACTCTATATTAAATGTATCTAAAGCCATATACCGCCGCAATGAGCAAGGCGTTGTCTTTCCGGAGGACTTAAGCAACAAACTGAAGCATATGTTCTCCCTGGTCGATGAATCGATCGTTATCATGTGTCAGAATCTAACGACAGAATATACCCAGGTAAATGCCAAAAAAGCGTATGAAATTGAAGACGCGATCAATAGTTACCGCACAATTCTGAAACAGGAACATTTATTGGCCATCGAAGAAAAACGATACGATTACTCAACGGGTATCTTATATAATGACATGTTTTCCGAATGTGAAAAAATCGGGGATTACACAATAAATGTAACACAATCAATCAAAGAAATTGGGCACGAAGATTAAATCCCAATCTCCTAATTTTTAAATTTTCAAATAAATTATTTATGGATTACGGACTTTTCGATTTTTTAAAGCTAATTGGTTCACTGGGGGTATTCCTCTTTGGAATGAAATTGATGAGTGAGGCCCTACAGAAAGTAGCTGGTAATAAAATGCGCCAAATTCTATCGGCTATGACCTCTAACCGGGTAAAAGGAGTAATCACCGGTATACTGATTACAGCTATTATCCAGAGTAGCTCGGCCACCACTGTTATGGTTGTCAGCTTTGTAAATGCCGGATTATTGAGTTTGATCGAATCGATCGGAGTAATCATGGGTGCCAACGTAGGTACAACTGTAACGGCCTGGCTGATCTCCATTTTAGGTTTTAAAATCAGCATGGCAGAAATATCTTTACCCCTGATCGGTCTTTGCCTGCCTCTATTATTCTCCGGAAAGCGTTCCCGGAAAAGCTGGGGAGAGTTGATTATCGGCTTCGGCTTGCTATTCATCGGCTTGGAATTTTTAAAAAATGCCATGCCCGATCTGCATAAAAATCCGGAAATATTCACATTCTTAAAAGAATATACGGACATGGGCTACGCCTCTTATATTCTTTTCATGTTAATCGGTACGGTACTGACAATCCTGATACAATCTTCTTCCGCAACAATGGCACTGACTTTGGTCATGTGTGCCAATGGCTGGATTAGCTTTGAAATCGCAGCTTCGATGGTATTGGGAGAAAACATCGGTACCACAGTAACAGCTAATCTGGCAGCCGTCGTCGCCAATACGACGGCCAAACGGGCGGCACTTGCCCATTTTGTATTCAATTTCTTCGGAGTCCTTTGGGTATTGGCTATATTCCCCATTTTTTTGAATTGGATCGAACAATTGTGTATATTTCTGGGTATCGGTAACCCGGCCACGAATGCCAGTTCCGTCCCGATGGCACTCTCCCTGTTCCACACCGTATTCAACATCACCAATGTTTTGATTTTAATCTGGTTTACCCGATTTATCGCACGGATCGTAACCAAATTGATTCCCATACGGGAAACCACAGAAGATGCTTTCAGTCTGAAACACATCAAAATCGGATTACTTTCTACCCCGGATGCCTCTTTATTCCAGGCTAAAGAAGAAATCACACTTTACGGTAAAAACACCTTATCCATGTTTCGTAAAGTAATAGAATGTCTCGATCTTCCCGCCAAGGATTTCGCTAAACCATTCGAATATTTGGTAAAACTGGAAGACGAGAGCGATAACATTGAAGTTGAAATTGCCAATTATTTGACAAAAGTTTCCGAATCCAAGCTGACAACCGAAAACTCACAGCGTGTCCGGGCCATGTTTAAAATCGTATCCGAAATCGAAAGCATTGCCGACTCTTCTCTGAACGTAGCCAAAGCCATCAACCGCCGGAATGACCAAAAAGTGACTTTCCCGGAAGAACTGACAGTAAAACTGAAACACATGTTCAGCCTGGTAGATGAAACATTGGTAACCATGTGTAAAAACCTGGCGACGGAATACAGGGACGTAAATGCTAAAAAGGCTTACGAACTGGAACATGCCATCAATGACTACCGGACGATACTGCAACAGGAACATTTGCTTGCAATTGAAGAAAAACGCTATGATTATCCGACAGGGATACTTTACAACGACATTTTCGCCGAATGTGAAAAAATCGGGGATTATGCAATCAATGTTACCCAGGCAATCAAAGAAATCGGACATGAATAAATGGTGACCGAGGATTCAATGAATCTTCGATCGCATGCTTATTTCAGGTAATTATTTCTACTTTTGTAATTCAATTATATAGACTCATAATATTATGGCACAAGAAGACGTTTTTAAAAAATTAGTAGCCCACTGCAAGGAATATGGATTTGTATTTCCGTCATCGGATATTTACGACGGGCTGGGTGCTGTGTATGACTATGGCCAGTACGGTGTGGAACTGAAAAACAATATCAAACGGTATTGGTGGGAATCCATGGTCCGGTTACACGAAAACATTGTAGGAATCGATTCTGCCATTTTTATGCATCCGACAATCTGGAAAGCATCCGGACACGTAGATGCTTTTAATGATCCGTTGATCGACAATAAAGATTCGAAGAAAAGATACCGGGCCGATGTATTGATAGAAGATCAGATAGCCAAATACGAGGATAAAATTGAAAAAGACGTCGAAAAAGCACGGAAACGCTTCGGAGAAAAATTCGACGAAACATTATTCCGCCAAACCAATCCGCAAATATTGGAACATGCAAGGAAAAAAGAGGCACTACACGAGCGGATGGCTGATGCTTTAAATGCGAATGATTTGAATGAACTACGGCAGATCATCCTCGATGAAAAAATTGTCTGCCCGATTTCAGGCACCTGTAACTGGACGGAAGTACGCCAGTTCAACCTGATGTTCTCCACCGAAATGGGTTCGACAGCAGACGGTGCCAGCAAAATATATCTACGTCCGGAAACAGCGCAGGGTATTTTTGTAAATTTCCTGAATGTTCAGAAAACCGGCCGTATGAAAATACCTTTCGGTATTGCACAAATCGGTAAGGCTTTCCGGAATGAAATCGTCGCCCGTCAATTTATATTCCGGATGCGCGAATTCGAACAAATGGAAATGCAATTTTTCGTACGTCCGGGCTCGGAACTCGAATGGTTCAAAAAATGGAAGGAAACACGTATGAAATGGCACCAGCTACTCGGTTTCGGTGCAGAAAACTATCGTTTTCACGACCACGAAAAATTGGCACATTACGCCAATGCGGCTTCGGATATCGAATACCGTTTCCCGTTCGGATTCAAGGAAGTAGAGGGTATCCATTCCCGTACCGATTTCGACTTGTCCCAACATCAAAAATTTTCCGGTAAAAAGATTCAATACTTCGATACCGAACTGAATGAATCTTATGTACCTTACGTTGTCGAAACCTCCATCGGAGTAGACCGTATGTTCTTGCAAATTGTTTCTGCTGCATACTGCGAAGAAGACTTAAGCAAAGACGGCAAACAGGATTCGCGGGTCGTTATGCGCCTTCCGGCAGCTTTGGCACCGGTAAAAATGGCCATCATGCCATTGGTCAAAAAAGACGGTCTGCCGGAAAAGGCACAGCAAATCATGGACTTGTTGAAATACGACTTCAACTGCCAATACGATGAAAAAGACTCCATCGGCAAACGCTACCGCCGTCAGGATGCTATCGGTACGCCATTTTGTATTACCATCGACTACCAAACCGTAGAAGACAATACGGTAACCATCCGCAACCGCGATACCATGGAACAAGATCGTGTAACCATCGACAGCCTATTCGGTATTCTCAAAGAAAAGTGCGACATCCAAACGCTGCTGCGTAAAATCACAGACTAAACCAAACGACATACAAAACCCAAAGAGCCTGTCTATAGATTATTATTTAGACAGGCTCTTTTCATTCTGATTTTCTTTTCTTTCAAAGTCATCTTTTTCCCATCCACTGCAATAAAGATAGTCCGGGAGATATTTATCCCAGAGGAAAGCCGGAGAGGCTACGTATGAATATGACCATTCCGGCCATCTGTTAAAAGATTCGATTCCCGCAGGGCTTTGAAATTTAAGTATAATCTTTTAAATTTGACAGAACGGACGGAGGATTTGTCGGGATTGGAGGTGATCCGCTACGTATATGGCTACGACGGGCTGAAGAATAGAGCGATAAGCGGAGCCGGTATAGAATACGTCTATCTGGGTTCTTTGATATATATGGGCTTTGCGCAATCTCTGAATCCGGAAAGCATTGTTTTTCCGGAGGGTCGTATTGCTTTTTCCGGTCAGGTTCCGCAAACTTATTACCACCTGACGGACCATCTGGGGAGTGTGCGGGCGATTCTGTCTTCCGATGGCAGTGTCAGGGAACGAAACGACTACTACCCCTTCGGTGCCCGTCATTCCCGCAGCGATTATCCCCAACTGGCACAAAACCGCTACAAATACAACGGCAAAGAATCGCAGCAAAACTGGAAACGATAACAAAGAACCGTTGGTGCAATTTTGAGAACTGATTTAGAGGATGGTTATTACAATTATGCACAGATTTTGGAATTTGGAGTAACTTTCTTTGATATTCATGTAAAAGAAGCCAAATTAGAAAGTTTGGATATCTTATTCGAAAAACCAATTTTATTTATTGTAGAAGTATACAATGATATGATTACAAGGGGAAGATGGATAAAAGTCGGAAAATTACCCATCATTGATTTTGAAAACTATGCAAGGCGAGTAATCGGACTTCCTATTCGCCCATACGATTTAAATCACAGTAAAACAATAAGAACCAATTCTACAAAATGAAAACACATATTTATTTGACGCTAATTTATTTGAATATTTTTTTTAATTTAAATGCCCAAACAGGAATTGCAGGGAATGAACAATATAATTCTTATGAGCAATGCATTTATATTGATAATTTGGCACAAAAATTAACTCCTGACATCTTTGTTAGCCTATATTATTCTAAACTTAAAACATCTGATTTTAAAACTTCGCAAGTAATTGACACCATTCACCAAAAAAGAGAAGTGCATACCTACACTAAAAAAGCAAAAGACAGTTATTTATTTGTGAATAAAAGCATTATGGATAAAATTAAAGGTTTAGATTACGATTTGGACAAATTGAAAGTATCCTATGTGTATAACAATAAAGCTGTAACGACAAAGGAAGATGTAATGCGGATTATTAAGTTAAGAAAAAAACATACTCAGATTTTAAAAATTTTACAAGATAAACAGCCGGGAGTAATAACTGTATATATTTTCGACAAATAGTACCGATTGGCGTAAGTTTTCGAACTTGCGCCTCTTTCTTTTCAAAAACGTGATTTTGTGAAAGACTTTCGAAAAGAGAAGTAATCTTTCCTCCGCACTTAGCTATACGCCTTTTCCTACAACAGTCCCGGACGTTTTACGGACAGCCGTCGCTATACCCTGAAAAACGGATCGATGAGTCCGGACAATTATTTCTGTGAAAGGAAACTGACCTATGATTTAAACGCAAATCTATTGACATTGCAGCGTTTTTCCTCCTCAGCGCTTGCGGATAATCTAACGTATGCTTATGAAGGGAACCTTTTAAAGTCCCTGACTGAAAGCTGCAGCGATAGTCCGGGAGATATTTATCCCAGAGGAAAGGCCGGAGAGGCTACGTATGAATATGACCATTCCGGCCATCTGTTAAAAGATTCGATTCCCGCAGGGCTTTGAAATTTAAGTATAATCTTTTAAATTTGACAGAATAGGCGGAGGATTTGTCGGGATTGGAAGTGGTCCGCTACGTATATGGCTACGACGGGCTGAAGAATAGAGCGATAAGCGGAGCCGGTATAGAATACGTCTATCTGGGTTCTTTGACATATATGGGCTTCGCGCAATCTCTGAATCCGGAAAGCATTGTTTTTCCGGAGGGTCGTATTGCTTTTTCCGGTCAGGTTCCGCAAACTTATTACCACCTGACAGACCATCTGGGGAGTGTGCGGACGATTCTGTCTTCCGATGGCAGTGTCAGGGAACGAAACGACTACTACCCCTTCGGTGCCCGTCATTCCCGCAGCGATTATCCCCAACTGGCACAAAACCGCTACAAATACAACGGCAAAGAATCGCAGCAAAACTGGAAACGACAACAAAGAACCGTTGGTGCAATTTTAAGGATTGAGAAGAAGCGAACAGTGTAATATCAACAGTGAGACCCATATTTAATATTGAAAAAAGTACTAAACAATCCCCAAAGGTAAAAACCTGGTGGAATAAGATTCGCATAGAAAATTTTCGAACATTTAATGTAGCAGAAATAACACAATTTGATTAAAGAATTAATTAATCAGAAGTGAAATAATTAGAAAATATACAAGAGAACGAATTTGGTAAATTTTTATCTTAAAAGAGCAATGAAAGGATTAATATTAACAGCAGTAGCAATTTTAGGAGTTTTAGTAGCCTTTAAATTCAAAGGATTGTTTCATAAAATAATTTCCATTGGACTGGCAATTTCTTTTTTATTTAGTTGGTCAAGAAACAAGTATATGATTACAGGCAGCTTTATTGTATTTACTCTTCTATCTATTATAACTTTTATTTACGGACAGACAGTTAAAGAAATTGATATTTTGAAAAAAATTAGCATTATTACAATGGGATTCTTTTTGACTATTAGTTCAATTTCTAAACTGTTTCACTTTCCAGCAACAGAAGTAATAAAGTTTTCAATGATAATTCCAATTATTATTACACTCGTAGTTTTTTTTAGAGAAAGACAATTAACAAAAGAAATGAGTTTTATGATACTTTTTTCAATTTATGCTGTGTCAGAACTTTTATCACTATGGATTTAACAAGACAAAACGGATTAAGGATGAGTTTTAAATCTCAAGTAAATTTTCAGGCAAGAAAATCGTGATAAAACATATTTTTATTGTAATTTTCTTTTAAATTTTTCTGCAGCTTCTTTGTATTTAAAAAATTATCATCTTGTAGCTTCACCACTAAAAAATTTAAACGTATCTGGGGTGAATCATTGAATATTAAATCGTATTGCAAGTTTTTTCAGCCTATCAGAAATTTTTGAATAATCGTATGTATATAACAATAGAGCTATAACGACAAAAGAAGATGTAATGCGGACTATTAAGTTAAGAAAAAACATACCCAGATTTTAAAAATTTTACAAGATAAACAGCCGATAACCCTGAAAAACGGATCGATGAGTCCGGACAATTATTTCTGTGAAAAAATCTCACCTTATGGTTTAAAGTGTCAGACAGGTCTTCTTTATTTCCCATTATTTTTAAACGATAACAAAAACGGGAATATAACATTCAACGAATTTATTTAACACCTCACATCCAATCTTTTAAGTAGACCGACCGTATAACAGCTTGTAATAAATAAAAACACACAAGCTATGAGAAAAATTTTTGCACTGATTTTACTGACATTTATCGCTGTTGCTCTCTGCCGTCCGGTAAAAGCGCAGAAAATAAATGTAGCATCTATCTCTGAAAAAAAGGATCTGCATAATTTTTACAAAATGATGAAAGAAGCTTTTCCTTTAGCCTATAATGATCCGGCAGCTCCCCGTTTTATCTTTTTTGACAACGACAGACGTTTTGTTTTCGGTATTGGAGGTTATGTACAGGCAACCGGAGTATATGATTTCAACGGAGTGGAAGACTACAACTTTTTCACAACTTCGGCCATTGCCCCCAAAGGCCATCAGGCCGGTTCCAGTTTCGGCATGACCGTCAATCAATCCCGGATTTTCTTCAAATTAGTCGGCGATACAGACCGGGGACGTTTGGTGTCTTACATCGAAATGCAGTTTGAAGGACCGTCAAATACACCCAAATTAAACCAGGCCTTCGTTCAGTTTAAAGGTTTTTTGGTAGGGCAAGCCTGGAGTACTTTCTGTGACATGCCCGCCGTTCCGACCACGATCGACCAGGAAGGTCCCTCAAGCAGCATAGAAGTCAGACAACCCCAGGTCCGGTATACTCACAAATTCAACGATAAATGGCAGGCATCCCTGGCTCTGGAATACGCTGTCCCGGATTATACAAATCAGGCAGATAATTATACGGCCAATATACGCCAACGGATTCCGGATATCCCATTGGTAGCCAAATATACCTTCAAAAACGGAGGACATTTACAGGGAGGTGCTATTCTACGGAATATCTACTACAAAGACAATGTCCGGGACAAAGACAAAGTTGTCACCGGATGGGGTACAACTTTAAGCGGAGTCATTCCGATGTGCCAAAAAACAAGTTTTATGTTCCAGGGGGTATACGGTAAAGCCATAGCCAATTACATACAGGACATCAGCGACCTCGGTTACGACCTGATCCCGAATCCGGATAAAAACGGACGTCTGAAAGCGTCCGCCATGTGGGGATTTTTTGCCGCTGTACAACAAAACTGGACACCGGATTTATATTCGACATTGACCTACAGTTATGCACGCATGGAAAACATTGGCGACCTGGCTTCCACCAATTACAAATATGCCCAATATGCCGGCGTGAATTTACTTTGGAATTTTACAGAATACGGAACAACCGGTATCGAATATGTTTTCGGCCGCCGCAACAATTTCGACAAGAACTACGGTAATGCCAATCGTATCAATGCCATGTTGCAATACCGGTTCTAATAGATTCCATTCATAAAAAATGAAAGTCCATAAAACCGAATAGCCGGTCATATTTATACGGCCCCTTCAATTTTAGATTTATGATTCTTCCTTTTTACCGGAGAGGATTGTGTATTCAATCTAAAACCGTAAATCTAAAATCTACAATACAGATGAAGGATTTATTCGGTTTTATGGACTTTCAACCCTCATTTTTCAGCCTTAAAACGGCTTCTTTGTCTTTCTGCAACTGAAGTTGTAACTCGCCGGTATTTTCGAATTTCCGCTCTCCCCGGATCCGTTCCAATACAGTCACCGTAATACCGGCTCCGTAAATATCCCGGTCAAAATCAAAAATATGCACTTCCAGGCGGACAATACCCGAGGTGCTGACTGTCGGGCGGACACCGACATTAAGCATTCCTTCGTATGTTTCCCCGTCTATGTATACATGAGCCGCATATACACCTGCTGCGGGCAATAGTTTCCGATGGTCACTTACATTTATATTCGCTGTGGGGAAGCCCATCTGCCGTCCGATTTTATCACCGTGTACGACAATCCCGCTGATAGGATAGTCATAACCAAGCAAAGCCTTCACCAAACCGACATCCCCCAATTCCAAAGCCGTCCGGATCTTGGTGGAACTGATATTGACTTCCCGGGTAACACAAACCTCTTCCTGTTCTATGTGAAAATGATATTTTCCGGCTAAAATCTTCAATGCCTCAAAATCACCTTCCCGGTCCTTTCCGAAACGATGGTCGTATCCCACAACCAAACCGGCGATACCGATCTTATCCACCAATATATGTTTGACAAAATCATCATACGTCAAATTAGCCAGTTCTTCCGTGAATTTTAAAACGATCAAATGCTGAATGCCGTATTCGGACAATATCTTTATCTTTTCATCCAAGGTCGTCAAAATACCGGGACGCTTTTCTAAAGGGTAAAGAACTTCCCGGGGATGGGGATCAAAACTGATGATTACCGATTCACCCTGCAACTTCCGGGCACAACGTCTCAAACCCTCAATCACCTGCACATGCCCTTTATGTACCCCATCGAAACTTCCGATCGTCACAACCGGTTTCTCGATACGTATATTTTCTAATCCGTAATGAACTTGCATTCTATCCAAATAAAAATGAAAAGTGAAAATAGCTTTTCGGTTGAGGATACAAAAATACGAAATTGTTACAAGTTAACAAGTTGCCAAAGGACAAAGAAAAGAGGGATTTCACATTTCAGATTTATGATTTCTGATTTTCGATTCCTTCTTAATCCGACAGACAACCGTTTATTTAACTATGCATATCATATCCTGCAATTTACAGATCGTATTTCATAAAATTATACCTAAAACATACCCCCGAAGTTTTATCTGACTTCGGGGGTATTTCAGTTTTCATGAGTTGTTATACCTGTTACCCGCATTTAGAAGTTCCGCAGGTTTTACAAATCAGGCAACCTTCCTGATAAACAACAGGAGAGCCGCAATTCTCACAAACCTCTCCGGCAGCCTCCGTGCCATCCGGAACATATTTTTTCAAGGCTCTTTCAACACCGTTTTTCCAGGTATTGATATTCTCGTTATCGAATTCCATTGTACCGATCAGTGCAATAATCTGGTGTATCGGCATTCCATAACGCAATACCCCGGAAATCAATTTTGCATAATTCCAGTATTCTTTATTGAACTTATAAGAAAGTCCTTCAACGGTTGTCTTAAAACCTCTTTTGTTACAGAACTGGAAGTCGTAGCGGGAATTGCCTTCTTCGTCATAATGTTTCACGATTTTTCCGGTTACAACAGACTTCGGCAGCATAATGCCTTCCTCGTCATCGGCAATACCCGTAAATATTTCATAAGGACGTCCCTGATACAAACCGACAAAAGCAATCCATTTCTCTTTATTGTTCTGAAAACGTACCACCTCTGCATCCAATTCGGCCGGTCGTTTGGAAGGCATTTTGAATTCATCCGGTCCTTTTTTCTCTTTTGCAGAAACCAATACGCCGGAACGGGAACCGTCGCGATACACGGTACATCCTTTGCAACCGCTTTTCCAGGCTTCGATATACAACTGTCCGACCAGTTCTTCGGTTACATCAGACGGTAAATTTACAGTCACACTGATAGAATGGTCTACCCATTTTTGAATCATTCCCTGCATTCTGACTTTAGCCACCCAGTCAATATCATTGGAAGTCGCTTTATAATAAGGCGATTCAGCTACCAAACGGTCTATTTCCTCATCCGAATAATGCTTGGTCATATCATAACCGT
Organism: Culturomica massiliensis; assembly: GCF_900091655.1. Taxonomy (NCBI): domain Bacteria; kingdom Pseudomonadati; phylum Bacteroidota; class Bacteroidia; order Bacteroidales; family Odoribacteraceae; genus Culturomica; species Culturomica massiliensis. The sequence goes on along the minus strand of NZ_LT594621.1, from coordinate 3,507,777 downwards.
TAACCTTCATCCACTCGGCAAATTTATGATGAAACACGATAAATTCCTCAAAAGAATCTCCGGATTCATCCACAAAATCCACATGCACATTCACATCATTCGGATTCACCTTTCTTCTTCTCTTATACACCGGCATAAATACAGGCTCTATTCCGGAAGTCGTCTGGGTCATCAAACTGGTCGTGCCCGTAGGTGCAATCGTCAGACAGGCTATATTACGACGTCCGTATTTCACCATCTCTTCGTACATATCCGGAGCGGCTTCCCGTAAACGTTGAATATACGGATTATTCTCTTCCCGCTTGGCATTGAAAATCTTAAAACTACCTCTGTCCTTAGCCAGATTTACCGACGAACGGTAAGCTTCTACAGCCAGGGTTTTCTGGATTTCTACCGCAAAATCAGTAGCTTCGTCACTACCGTAACGCAAACCCAAAGCTGCCAGCATGTCTCCTTCTGCCGTAATGCCGACTCCCGTACGTCTTCCCTCTTTAGCTTTCCGGCGGATTTTCTGCCACAAACGGATCTCGACACCTTTTACTTCCTCATCTTCCGGATCGGTGTCAATCTTTTCCAGAATTGTATCGATCTTCTCTAACTCCAGGTCGATAATATCATCCATGATCCGTTGTGCTATGGCTACATGCTTTTTAAACAAATCAAAGTCAAAGCTGGCATTCTTCGTAAACGGATTCTGCACGTAAGAATACAAATTGATGGCTAACAAACGACAGGAATCATAAGGACACAAAGGAATTTCTCCGCAAGGATTTGTCGATACAGTACGATATCCCAGATCCGCATAACAGTCGGGAACACTTTCCCGGATAATCGTATCCCAGAACAATATGCCCGGTTCTGCCGATTTCCATGCGTTATGGACAATTTTATTCCACAATTGCCGCGCATTGATGTCTTTTACATTTTTAGGCGTATCGGAATAGATCGGATATTTCTGCGTATACTCGTGATCATCAACCACTGCCTGCATAAACTTGTCATCAATTTTTACCGATACATTCGCTCCCGTCACTTTTCCTTCCGTCATCTTTGCATCAATAAAGCTTTCTGAATCCGGATGGTTAATAGACACACTCAGCATCAATGCTCCCCGGCGTCCATCCTGAGCAACTTCGCGGGTAGAATTGGAATAACGTTCCATAAAAGGTACAATACCCGTTGACGTCAAAGCTGAATTCTTTACAGGAGACCCTTTGGGCCGGATATGAGACAAATCATGACCGACTCCCCCCCGGCGTTTCATCAACTGTACCTGTTCCTGATCGATCTTCATAACACCGCCGTAAGAATCCGAAGGTCCGTCATGACCGATGACAAAACAATTGGATAAAGAAGCAATCTGAAAGTCATTACCGATTCCGGTCATCGGCCCCCCTTGCGGTACGATGTATTTAAAATCCCGCAAAACCTCAAAAATCTCATCTTCAGACATCGGATTTTCGTATGTCTTCTCAATACGAGAAATTTCTTTGGCCAATCTCCGATGCATATCATCCGGATTCTTTTCAAAAATATTACCAAAAGAATCTTTCAATGCATACTTATTTACCCAAACCCGAGCCGCAAGCTCGTCTCCTTTAAAGTATTCCAATGAACTTTGAAACGCCTCTTCCTGGGTGTAAGTCCCTTCTTTTACTGATACCTGCTCATTCATTTCTATATATTTTATCGTACTATTTTTTATTGAACTGAATGAAGCAAAGATATGGAAAAAAATCAAAAAAGGCACAACAAAACAGGTATCATTTTTTTAAAAGTTTTCCAATCAAAACAATCAAACAGTTATATATCAAATATATACCAATTTTCAAACACCAAAAAGTTTTCCAAAAAATATTTTATCACCAGAGAAACAATATCAAAAATATTATTTAAGACATTCTTAAAATAACTATAACCTGAAATCGTAGATCAGTCAATTCCAACGACCTATTCCAAGTTTCAGTAAACAATAAAGAAGATGATTTAATAAAGATCGATAATATCCCGGGGGATAGAAGTAATTATTTTTTTATCATCCCAACTTACCTCTTTTATATAATTTTCGGAAAGCGGTAAAAGGATTTCTTTTCCAAAAATATCGATCGAAAAGACAACATTACCGGAATAATCTGCGACATCGGTTATTTTCCCTGTTTCACCCGAAAGCACATCCTCCACGTCGAAACCGTTCAAATCAAAAATATCAAATTCTCCTTCCTCTTCTTCCTCCTCTTTCAATAATTTCTTTTCGAGCAGTATATCATTTCCAAGCAATCGCTCCGCCAAAACCAGGCTATCTACATAATCGAATTTCACGATATAAGAAGTATGATTTCTCGTGACCAATCCGTCCGGTGCTATAAAAAAAGGAACCGGTGCTCCGTCCAAAAGAACGAATACCGGTTCACTTACATACTTTTCAAGAAGATCATTATCGGTCGTTACGACAACCTGCCCATCTAAACTATGGGTTTTTGTTATTGTGCCGATTTTAATACAATCTTCTTTCGCTATCATTTCTGACTTATTCTGCGGCAGGTGTTTCTTCAACAGCAGGAGCAGCTTCTTCTGCAACCGGAGCTTCAGCAGCGGCAGCAGCTTCTTCTTCAGCTTTCTTCGCAGCTTCGGCAGCTTCTAATTCTGCACGTTTTTTAGCCACGATTTCTTCTTTTGCAGCCCGTACTTTTGCTTCAGCCTCTAAACGTGCTTTAGCAGCCTCATCACCTTCCTGAGCCAACTTGCCAATCTTCTCCTGAATCTTAGCATCTTTGGATTTCAACCAGGCTTCGAATTTGCTTTCAGCAGCAGCTTCATCAAAAGCTCCCTTTTTAACACCTTCCAAAAGATGCTTTTTCAACAATACACCTTTGTAAGACAGGATTCTCTTAGCCGTATCCGTAGGCTGCGCCCCGGTCATCAACCAATACAATGCTCTGTCAAAATTGAGATTGATAGTAGCAGGATTCGTATTCGGATCATACGTACCTACTTTTTCAATAAACCGACCATCACGTGGTGCTCTACTATCTGCTATCACTACATGATAGAATGGACGACCCTTGCGTCCGTGTCTCGCTAATCTGATTTTTGTAGCCATTCTTTTAATTTAAAAGATTAATATTTTCCTATACCCGATAGGAGCCGCAAAGATAGAAAAAGAATACGAGAAACAAAAAAAGAAAACACAAGAAATGAGTGAATTATAACAGTTTCCTTTAAAAGTTCCAGATCATGCTTCCCAATAGCATCAGATTCAATACCGTTACAATAATCCCCAAAGTATATAATATCCATTTCGTCGAAAGACGATTCTTGTATTTTCCCATCACTTTTTCAGAAGACGTAAGGTAAACTTGCAGGAAAATCGTAATCGGCAATTGAATACTCAGTATCATTTGAGAATAAATCAATCCCATGAAAGGATTGGATATCAACATAATAATCACCAATGCAATAATCAGGGACAACAAAACTCCCCAACGCGAATGGCTGTCTTTAATATCGTAAGGTTCTTTATAAATACCGGCAAAAATAGAACCGGCAGCCATACCGGAAGTGATGGTAGAAGCAATACCGGCAAACAACAAAGCTACAGCAAAAACGATAGCTGCATTATTACCCAAAAGCGGATGCAATAAAGCACTGGCATCCTGTAACTCGTTTACAGAAGTACCGCTTTTAAAAAAAGTAGCAGCTGCCAGCAAAATCATAGCACTATTGATCGCCCAGCCGATCATCATAGAAAGAAAAGTATCCCAGAATTCATAACGCAATTGCTTACGGATCACTTTATCATCTTCAAGATTCCATTGACGGCTCTGGATCACTTCTGAATGCAAAAAAAGATTATGAGGCATAACGACAGCTCCCAGCACACTCATAATCACCACCATCGAACCGCGGGGAAAAGAAGGGGTAATCCATGCACGCACAGCCTCTCCCCATTCGATATGCACCAACGACAATTCATAAATAAACGAAAGTCCGATAATCGATACAAAAGCGATAATCCAGCGTTCGATCACCCGATAGGAATTCGTAAAAAGCATAATAACGACAAAAACAGTCACCAGGACAGCCCCAATCCGGACCGGTACATCGAACAACATCTCCAAAGCAATAGCACCTCCGAGAATTTCAGCAAGAGAAGTCGACACGGAAGCCCCCATCGCGCTCCAAAGCATCGTTCTGGCATAAGGAGGCTTCAAATAAGTCATTGCTGCTTCCGACAAACAAAGTCCTGTTGCAATACCGAGGTGGGCGACATTATGCTGCAATACGATCAGCATAACCGTAGATAACGACACCATCCACAAAAGAGCATAACCATAGTCGGCACCGGCAGCAAGATTCGAAGCCCAGTTTCCCGGATCGATAAAACCGACAGTAACCAGTAAGCCGGGACCTATATATTTTAATATTTCCAAACCACCTAATTTCGGATGATGTTTGGCTGTTCTCAATGATTTACGAATAAAATCAAACATACCTTACAAATTGCAGATTTACAACTTTAGATTGAACCGACACGCCCCGGCCTGCAAAATTGGCAGTCATCAGTATCCGGGACATGTCTCAATTATTTTACAAAGATAAGTATTACTATCGAATTAAAGACAATAATACCCCACCACCACGAGAGCAACAGTTAAAAAGGTGACACCTTGATTTATTTTTACCGCCCGGCGATAATCACGGTGATTCAAATTCCGGTCATTATTCCCGATATAAGGCTTCTTAACTGATATCCCGTGGTAAATATGTGTTCCTCCGAAACGGCAATTCAAAATGCCGGCCATAGCAGCTTCCGGATAACCGGCATTAGGGCTGGCATGTTTCTGTCCGTATTTCCACACGAAACGCAGTAACCCCCGGCGATAACCGACAAAAACCATCAACAAGGCCGTCAGCCGAGCCGGAATATAATTCAATACATCATCCAGACGGGCAGCGCAACACCCGAAATCCCGGTAACGCTCATCCCGGTAGCCGATCATAGAATCGAGTGTATTCACCATTTTATATACCATCATAGCCGGAAATCCTCCCAAAGCATAATAAAACAAAGGCGCAACAACCCCATCACTCAAATTCTCCGCCATAGTTTCCAGCACGGCTGTATAAATCTGCTTCGGGCTCAAACGGGAAGTATCCCGTCCCACGATCCAGGACAACCGCCGTCGCCCCGCTTCCAATCCCTTTTCATCCAAAGTTCGGATAACAGCCCCTCCCTCCTGAATCAAACTACGGTTTGCCAAGCCGTAAAACACAAAAAGGGTCGCAATCATTCCATAACACCAATTCCCAAGCTCCAAAGCCCAATAAGCCATACCCCGGAAAAAAATACCCGTCAATACCGCCAATCCGACAGCAACGGCACACCCTTTCAATTTACGATGTTTTCCCCGGTTCAATCGTTTTTCCGCAAAAGCAATACTTTTTCCAAAAATGACGACCGGGTGAGGAATCCCTCTCGGATCTCCGAAAAGCCAATCCAAAAGATATCCGCCCGCCAGAGGCAAAGCTATCAAATAAAATTTATCCGGCATAACTCTTCAACGCATCGGTCAACAATCTATTTTTCGCCCCGGTAAGCGTATTAACCCGGAAATAAACAGGCTCAAGTCCCCTGAAATTAGAAGCATCCCGGATAAGAATACCATGCCGCTCCAATAAATAGCATTTCAAAGCACCTACCGGATAATCCGTTTTGACCAGAAAAAAAGAAGTTCCCGACAGTTGGGGATAATAACCGGCCACACGCGATAACTCCATCGAAAAACACCGCTGCCTTTCCAGTAAAGACATCGCATCCGGCAAGAGCTTTTCTCCATGCTCCAAAAGATATTTCCCGATTTCTATCGCCAAAGCATTTACCGTCCAGGGTTGTTTAAAACGGACAATCTTTCTTATCAGTTCAGGCTCTCCCAGCATGTACCCCAAGCGGAGTCCGGGGATGGCATAACTTTTCGTCATAGACCGGATTACCAGCAAATTAGAAAATTTCCCCAACCAGGAACAAACCGTTCGGGCAGCCGGAGCAAAATGAATAAAAGATTCATCCACAACCAAGATCATATCCGGATTAGCAGTCAACAGATTATTAATTTCCTTCTCCGTCCAGATTCTCCCATCCGGATTATTCGGATTACAGATAAACATCAGCCGGGAACCTTCCGGAATAGCCGAAACTTCAGAATGTCCGGGGAATGTCAACCGATGCCCATACAAAGCACATGCATCCTCATATTCGGTAAAAGAAGGAACTGGGATCACCGTAGATACTCCGGCAAAAGCATGGGCCACCAGATAAAACAATTCGGTAGCACCGTTTCCAACAACGACATGTTCCGGCGAAAGTCCGTGATAAGCCGCAACGACTTTCCGAAAAGAAGCCGCATCCGGTTCCGGATAATGCAAAACAACTTCCGCTTTTTCTTCCAACAGTTTCCGCAAAAGCCTTTCATCGGCTCCATACCATACATTAGTAGAAAAATTGGCTATTACCTTTGCCGTTAAATTGTATATATCATCTCCGTGTCCGTAAATCATAATAAAGAATCAAAACATTAAAACCACACCAGTTCAGACAACAATCGTTGAATAGATATAATCCATATCGACAGCCTTACGTACATGGCCGGCCAACAAATCGTATTGCTGCTGTTTAAACTCCGAAAAATTAAAACCAGATTTTTCCGGATTTCCGCAAGCGGCGGCCAAATCGTTTAACACCACCGGATTATCGAGGATTCCGTGCATATATGTTCCCCAACAATAGTCATTCAACCGGCAACCCTCCGTCGTACCGTCGACAAGCACATTCAATCCGGGGAAAAGTGCAGGCCCTTCCGGCCTGGTCTGTCCCATGTGAATCTGATATCCCTCACATATATCATCGTAATCTTTGTACCGGAAGCGGCTCTGACAAACAACTTTTTTATCCTGTATCACCGAAACCAAAGGCAGCAGTCCCAAACCCGCCATCTTTTCCTGTCTCCCTTCAATCCGACCGGGGTCCTCAACCCTTATCCCCAACATTTGATATCCCCCGCATATACCGATCACCCTTTTACCATTCCGATATGCCCGAACCACGGCCTCCGCTATACCGTTGGAATGAAGAATTTGTAAATCTTCGACGGTATTTTTAGTTCCGGGTAAAATAATAATATCCGCCCGCTGTATTTCCGACAGGCTGTCTGTAAAATACAAATGAAAACGCTTGTCATGTTCGAGCACATCAAAATCTGTAAAATTAGACATCCGCCGGAGTAATACCACAGCTACATTTATTTTATCTTCCACGGCAGTAGTAGCCCTTGTTTCCAATGCTACCGAATCTTCTTTTTCAATAAAAATATCCCTGAAATAAGGTATAACTCCGACGACCGGAACTCCGGTAAGTTTCCGAATCAGCTCTTTTCCATCCTCAAACAGAGAAGCATCTCCCCTGAACTTATTAATAATAATCCCTTTCAACAATTTTCGTTCATCTTCCGGCAAAAGCATCACCGAACCGTAAACCGAACCGAATACTCCACCCCGGTCGATATCAGCCACCAAATAAGTTGCAGCTCCGGCCTCCTGTGCCATCCGCATGTTTGTTATATCCCGGTCTCTTAAATTCAATTCAGAAATACTTCCGGCACCCTCCAGAACAATCGGTTCATACCGGGCTTCCAAACGCCGGAAAGCACGTACTACATCTCCCCATAATTCCCGTGTATTTCCCGTGCGGAAATATTCACGGGCAGACATACTCCCGACAGGCTTTCCATTGAGAATTACCTGGGACGTCTGATCGGAAGAAGGCTTCAGCAACACCGGATTCATATCCGTATGAGGCAATAAGCCACATGCTTCTGCTTGTACAGCCTGTGCCCGGCCAATCTCTCCCCCCTCGGGTGTCGCATACGAATTCAATGACATATTTTGAGCCTTAAAAGGAGCAGGCCGGTAACCGTCTTGCCGGAATATCCGGCAAAAAGCCGTATTTAACACACTTTTCCCGGCATCTGAACAGGTACCCACAAACATAATCGGACGAAGAGACATGATTTCAAATTAAATCCTTTAGACAAACTTTTACAATTGAAATCGGATAACCGAAGTATTCTTCATAATCGGCATATCCATCATTTCTGTTACTGTTTTCCCTTCCAGATAAGCAACAATAGCCCGGTCTATCGCCCCATGACCGACAGCCAGAACAACCTGATCCCGGTATTCGGCACACAGCCAGTCGATAAAAGCCCTGGCCCGCACCATCAAACTCTCCAGACTCTCACATCCTTCCGGCAGATGTTTCCAATCGATAGAAGACAAATGTCCCCCGGTATGTTTTCCCCAATCGATCTCCCGTAACAATATTGTTTGCCGGGGCTCCAATCCTTTCCGTTCGCCGACAATCTTTGCCGTATCGTAACTACGGGCCAAATCACTGGAGACAATCGCATCCACCTTCTCGTCTTCCAGCATACCGGCCAACTGTTCGGCCTGACGGATACCCAAAGGAGATAAGGTCCCGGGCATATGCCCCTGCATGATGTCCCTTTTATTTTCCAGCGTCTCACCGTGACGCGTCAATAACAATTCAATCATTTTTCTTCATTCTTAACGCCTGCAAAGTTAACAGAAAATGAATATACCCCGAATATTTCTTATTTCCCATTTCCCTTTCTATCTTTACCCATCGAAAAAACCGATTATGGAAAAAAGAATTATTCTGATCACCGGAGGACAACGTTCCGGTAAGAGTAGTTACGCACAAAGTCTGGCATTGCAATTATCAGACCATCCGGTATACCTGGCCACCTCCCGGATCTGGGACGAAGAATACCGGGAGCGTATCCGCCGCCACCAGCAAGACCGGGGGCCTCAATGGACAAATATCGAAGAAGAAAAACAACTGAGCCGTCATGCGTTGCAAGGCCGGGTTATTGTAATCGACTGCCTGACCCTATGGGCCACTAATTTCTTTTTTGACAACAACTCCGATGTCGGGCAATCATTACAGGAATTAAAACAGGAATTCGATAAATTTACCACTCCAAAGGCTACGTTTATTTTTGTGACCAATGAAATCGGTCTGGGAGGAGTATCCGAAAATCTTATTCAACGACGCTTTACCGACTTGCAAGGATGGATGAACCAATATGTTGCCGGGAAAGCAGATGAAGTCGTATTAATGGTATCGGGAATTGCAACGAAAATCAAACCGGTACAATTTTAAAACAGAAAACGTCCGAAAAGACAGAATGAAAGATAAAAATCAAACTTTTTAAAATAACAGCAACACCCCAGCATATCGGTTTATAACATAATAAAACATGTATACATTCAACATTAAAACTCCGGATAAAAAAATTATTCCGGCTTTGCAGGATAAAATCGACAACCTGACCAAACCCAAAGGCTCTTTAGGGCGCCTGGAGGAACTTGCCGTACAAATCGGTACCATCCAACAAACTCTCTGTCCGGTTTTGAAAAATCCCCAGAATATTGTTTTTGCCGCCGACCATGGCGTCATTGTCGAAGGGGTCAGCTTTTCCGCCCCGGAAGTAACGGCCCAACAAATCTATAATTTTCTGAAAGGCGGAGCCGGCATCAACATGTTCGCCCGGCAGCATCATTTCATGTTGAAAGTGGTCGACTGCGGGGTAAACGCAGATTTCGGACATTTACCCGGACTTTTCGACCGGAAAATCCGGAAAAGTACGACCAATTATCTCCACCAGGCAGCCATGACAAAGGCTGAGATGAACCGGGCCATCGAAATCGGAATAGAAATGGTGGATTTAGCCTGGCAAGACGGCACCAATATTATCAGCTTCGGCGAACTGGGCATGGCGAACACCTCTGCCTCTTCAATCTGGATGTCTTACTTTACAGGAATACCTTTAAAAGAATGCGTCGGTGCAGGCAGCGGCCTCGACAACAAAGGAATTGCTCACAAATACAATGTCCTGCGTCAGGCTATGGCAAACTACAAAGGAGACGGCAGCACGGAAGATATCTTACGCTGGTTCGGCGGTTTCGAAATGGTAGCGGCAGTAGGAGGCATGCTACGGGCAGCGGAACGGGGCATGATCATCATCATCGACGGTTTTATCATGACAAACTGTGTTTTAGCTGCCAGCAAACTATATCCGGAAGTTCTGGAATACTGCATTTTCGGACACCAGGGAGATGAAGCCGGCCATAAACTGGTTCTGGATGTATTGCAAGCCCGGCCTTTACTGAACTTAGGACTGCGGCTGGGCGAAGGCACCGGTGCCATTTGTGCTTATCCCATTATCGAATCGGCCGTACACATGATCAACGAAATCAACTCATTTCAAAAAGCGGCTATCACCAAATATTTCTAAATAAAACACAATGAGAGGATTCCTTGCTGCACTCATGACGCTGACCCGTCTTCCCTTATGGCGTGTCATCACCTTAGACAAAAAATACTTCTGTGATACGTTGCTATATTGGCCCTTAGTCGGCTTCATCACTGGCGGGACAACGGCAGGCGTATTTTGGGCTGCCTCCTATTTTATGCCGGGACTGCCGGCCTGCATACTCGCCATAATAGCCCGGCTTTTATTAACCGGTGCTATGCACGAAGACGGTTTAGCGGATTTTTTCGACGGATTCGGCGGAGGTAGCACAAAAGAAAAAATACTGGCGATCATGAAAGATTCACACATCGGCAGTTACGGAACAATCGGATTGATCGTCTATTTCCTGCTTTACGCCTCCTTTCTTTACAACATAGATCGTACAACCCTGCTACCGCTTATATTCCTGGCCGATGTATCTTCCAAGCTGTGCAGCTCTATTCTTATCAACAGCCTGCCTTATGCAAGAAAAGAAGAAGAAAGTAAAACAAAGTTGGTTTACAGGAAAAATCATTTTTTCAAAATTCTCACGATAAGCATTATCGCCCTTGTTCCCTTTTTGCATATTACAGAAATCATATATATCTTAGCCATCATTCCGGCAATATTGACCGCCATCCTACTCCGGTATTATTTAAAAAAGAAGATAGGCGGATATACCGGAGATTGCTGCGGCGCCTGCGTTCTAATCATCGAGCAGGTTATTTACTGCGGATACTGCATCATTTATTTTTTACCTTAGACGACGAAACACAATGGAGATTACGCTCATTCGCCATACCCGTGTCGCTATTCCGCCGGGTATCGTTTACGGGGCGACGGATGTCAACGTCGCTTCAACTTTTGAGGAAGAAGCACAAATCGTTGCTTCGCATATAAGAGACAAAAAATTCGATGCTGTATTCTGTAGTCCACTTACACGCTGCCGGAAATTAGCCGCATTTTGTGGCTATCCCGCCCCCATCATCGACGAGCGGCTTAAAGAATTAAATTTCGGGAAATGGGAAATGCAAGCCTGGAATAAAATAGAAGATCCGCTCATTGAGAAATGGTATGCCGACTGGGTTAATATCCCCGCCGGCGGGGGAGAATCTTTTCATCAGCAATATCTGCGTGTCGCCGGCTTTTTAAGCGAAATCAAACGGGAAACATTCGACAAGGTATGCCTGTTCGCTCACAGTGGAACAATCCGTTGTGCAAGGATCTATATCGGGAAAACCGATTTCAAAAGCGCCTTTTCCGACGAGATTCCTTTCGGCGATATATTGACAATACATATATAATCGCAGATTTACGATTTTAAATCAGGGGCACAATCACATCTCCCGCAAAAGAGAGAAGTCTAAAATCGTAAATATTAAGATTCCATAGCAGGCAGGACGAAAGACAGCCATTTTTCGATACGGGCATCCGTTTTACCCGTCTCGTTATCTTCATCCAGCGGTAATCCGGCAAACACCCCGTCTTTCACCGCCCTCGACATATTAAAAATATAACCGTCGGCCTCCGTTTTTCCGATTAAAACCCCGCCAAGTTCTTCTATCAAATCCGCCAAATCCGCCAAGCCGTCGACAAAATTATTCGGATATAACACATGATTTCCCAAACCTACTAATGCAACACGCCTGCCGTCTAAATCCAATTTTCTCAACTCAGGCAGAAAAGCAGCCCATTCATCCGTTTCATTATTATTCCATGCATCTTTCCCCAACGTAGAAGACACCAATATAATATTCCGGTAATTTAAAAACTGCTGTGGCCGGATATTCCGGATATACAACATATCAATTTTACGACCTTTCACCTTTTGTTTTATCCGTTTAGCAACTTTATGCACACTTCCCCCCGAAGGAGCATAAAACAATCCGATCGCTCTTTCTCCGACACTTTCCTTATCAATCAGATAATTACCTTCCAAATCTGCCGTAAGCTGAGGTTGTTCCTTATTTTCCATAAACCGTATTTTTTATATTGTATACCTCATTCATACGGCAAATAAAAGAAAAAGTTAAAGAAGGAAATATAAAAAGGATATCCACATCAAAACGGATAATCTGACAATACCGGCTTTTTTACGACCCGGTATTTTTTTCACCCATCCGGGCCCCGACCGCCAACAATACCCCCAACACCACTCCGAGTAAAGCGGCAAACAACACCCGCATATTTCCAGGCAGCAGGAAAGTAATCGTATGGGCAGGATACCAAAACAAAGGAATCGTCTTTTTAAAAACAAATCCCCACAATACCCCCCAATTCAGATTTATTAATATCTCACGTATATGTATCGGAGTAAAAAAACCGCGAAGAGTACCCCCCTGCGTTAAAATATGGATATCCGTTACCTTGTGTAAAGTCATAAATACCGGAGCAAACAGAGTGTTCATACTGACCGATACGGCGAAGGCAACACCGGCCTTTTTCCAGGATAGCGTTTCATGCATAACCTGTACCGCATCCTGCATTCCCAAATATTGCAACACCACCGGAGTACCGTTGGAAAAGATAATCATAGCGATATTGATTCCCATTCCCAAAACACCCCACACCAACATCCGGGGCAAAATACCGAACCCCCGGCGATTATATACCCCGGAACTGATACGCAATCCGATCATTTCTCCCAACGTTGACAAAACGGCAAATTTCAGAAAACTCATTATCATGCCATGGGAAGCATTAAAAGCATAATACCATTCGGACACCGGCTTGCAGATGAAGAAAGGGAGCAACAAAACGGTTACTCCCAAAATAAAAATCAAATCCTGTTTTTTCATTCGTACCAGCCTGAATTATTTCTCCTGAACGGTATCCGCCGGGGTGGAAAAGAAATGACTGAAACCATTGCGTACACCTTGATTAACCCGGCCAAAAGTCAATACAATCAATATGACCAAGACCCCGAGAACAATAATCATTCGTTTTTCCGAACCACTAAACTCATTCCATTTCTTCATAAACAAACATGAAATTAATTTCAGATTTACGATTTTAGATTTTAGATTAAACCAACGCTCCTCCCCTGTAAAAAAGAAAAATCGTAAATCTACAATTCAAAATCTTTCCAGCCCTTATTTTTCTATTCTGATACGGGCATCCACAGCGACCACATTTTCCTTATTTCCCAACAAGGGATTGAGGTCCATCTCAAAAATTTCCGGAGCAACTTTAACTAAAACAGATACCCGGGCAACAGCCTCCGCAAATTTAATTTCATTTACAGGCTCCTGTCCTCTTACACCCTGAATAATTTTATACGATTTCAAACCCTTTATCATGTCCAGAGCTTCATGACAGGACACAGGAGCCAATCCGGCTTTTACATCCTTCAACACTTCGATAAAAATACCGCCTAAACCGCACAGCACCATATGCCCGAATTTATCTTCCCGTTTAGCTCCGATAAATACTTCAGTTCCTTTTAACTGCTGAGCCAACATGACGGCATAGGTATCTTTGATTTGCATCATTCTGCGGAATTCCTTACGCACAGTTTCTTCGTCCGATACATTCAACACTACGCCCCCGACATCTGATTTATGAACAGGACCGACGACTTTCATAACCAAGGGATAGCCGATTTCATTTGCCAGAGACACGATCCGGTCCTCTGTATCTGCAACGCCTTCCTTAGCACGGGCAATTCCTGCAGCATCCAGCAATTCATGAATCTGCACAGGTGTCAGATAACCGTTCTCTGCTCCGTTGATAACTTTCCGGATCCGGGCCTCATCCACCGCGGGCAATTCCGGTTTTTCCGGCTGAGGCTGCGGTGTACTGCAAACCTTAACCAGTGCATTTCCGAAAATCACTTCATCCGGAAAATATACCCGCCCTTTGTTTACGAAATCAGCAATTTCCTCTTTAACAATCGTATAAGAAGGGAAGATCGGGAAAATCGGCTTATGCACTTCCCGCATTTTACGATCCAGCATGTCATAAACATCGAAAACGGGGAATAATCCGGGATTTCCAAAAATCACAGCAATACCATCGATTTTATCGAAATCTTTATCACAAGCATCCAAAATGAACCCCAAATGTTCAGCCGTACCGGTAGCCAGAAAATCAATCGGATTTCCGACCGATGAACCGTTAAACAGTTTCGCCAACAACTCCTCTGCCTTCGGTCCCTCCAAATGAGGTACTTCCATTCCCCCGTTTGACAACGCATCCGTCAGCATAACGGCAGGTCCGCCGGCATGAGTTACTACCGCCATATTTTTGCCTTTTAAAGCCGGATACATAAAAATACCGGCAACCGTCGCTAATTCATCCCGTCCATGACATCTTACTATACCCGCCTTCCGAAACAAAGCTTCCACTGCAATGTCGGGACTTGCCAAAGCTCCGGTATGCGAAGAAGCAGCCCGGCTTCCTGCCGCAGAACCTCCCGATTTGATCGCAGCAATCCGGCAACCTTTACGGATCAAAGAAGAAGCATGCTTCAATAATTTCGCCGGCTTCGCTATACTCTCTACATACAATAATTTCACCCGGGAACTTTTTTCGGGATCGAAAGATTCGTCCAAATATTCCAACACTTCTTCCACGCCCAATTGAGCCGAATTACCGACAGAAAAAACACTGGAAAATTTCACCCCCTTCTGCATGCCGGTATCCATAATAAACAAGGCCGTAGCCCCCGATCCGGAAATCAAATCCACCCCATGAGCATCCAACTCGGGTATCGGTGTCGTAAACACACCCTGATAATGAGTCGTCAACACGCCAATGCAATTCGGTCCGATCAATGCCCCGCCCACTTCATTCACTACATCTACAATCTGTTTCTCCAAAGCAGCCCCTTCCGCATTTTCTTCACTGAATCCAGCCGAAAGGATAATAAAAGCACGGGTTCCTTTCTGCCGTGCCAACACCTCTACTGCTGCCGGACAATATTTAGCCGCAATTGCCAAAATAGCACAATCAACTTGAGGCAATTGCTCTACCTGTTGAAAAGTTTCCACCCCCTGAACAGCCTCTGCTTTCGGATTTACAACATATAAATTCCCGGAAAACCGACCGTCAATCAGATTTTTCAACACCTTCCCTCCCGGTTTCTGAATATCGTCCGAACCTCCGACAACCACAATGCCGGATGGATTCAATAATTGATCGTTAATCATATTCTTGTTAGATAAGGTTTTATTTTATTAGAAAAAGCAAATATATAATTACGAATTATAATCTGCAAACGTTTGTTACTAAAAGAATGATAGATTTACTTGTAGCTTTACGAATTTTAATTTACACATTTACCGTTCCCCGAAAGAAAAGCACTTACCTGTCAGATAAATCTAACATAAAAAATGTCCGTAAAGACGGATCAAGAGGCAAAATACAACGTCTAAAATAATTTCCGTCGTTACTCCTTTCATCTGAAAAATACAATCGTCCGGTCGAATATACCCATTTTCCTTCCGGCTTATATCAGAATTTAAAAACTACGATCTGAAATTTACAATTTAATCCTTATTTTTGTCGGCAAATTTTGAACAATATGAACATTTTCAAGTTCGGTGGTGCTTCTGTATGTAATGCGGAAAGCATCAGAAATTTACTTAAGATTCTCAATACACAAAAGACGAATCTGATCATTGTCGTTTCCGCCATGGGAAAAATGACCGATGCACTGGAGCAGGTGTGCAATGATTATTTCCACAAAACCGAAAGTTTCGGACAGTCATTCGACAAGGTCAGAGTATTTCACCAAAACATCGTACACGATCTGTTCGGAGACAACGATGAGGAAGTAAACGGCAAAATCAATGCTCTATTCGAAGAATTGCAAGAAATTCTGGACAGCGAACCGTCTTTGTGTTACGATTATGAATACGACCGTATTGTATCTTTCGGAGAATTGCTTTCCACAACGATTGTATCCGCTTATCTGAATAAGCAAGGACGTAAAATTAAACTGATCGACATCCGGAAATGTCTGAAAACTGACGAAACCTACCGGGATGCCAACATAGATGTGGATTTATCGACACAACTGTGCCGGAAAATTTTCACGTTCCAGGATACATTTATGTATCTTACACAAGGCTTTATAGCCGGAACCCCGACCAACCAAACCACGACATTAGGCCGGGAAGGCTCGGATTATACGGCGGCAATTCTTGCTAATTTACTGGAAGCCGAAAATGTAACGATCTGGAAAGATGTTCCCGGTATTATGAGCGCCGATCCGAAATTATACGACGATCTGGAGATCATACCCAAACTATCCTATCGGGAAGCGATCGAATTATCGAATTTCGGGGCGAAAGTCATTCATCCCAAAACAATAAAACCGTTACAAAATAAAAGAATACCTTTATTTGTCAAGTCGTTCCTCCATCCGGAAGAACACGGGTCGGTCATCCGGGATCTGGAAGAAAAACTGAAACTACCGCCGATATACATCAATAAAGACAATCAGTTATTACTGACCCTGACACCCAGGGACTTCTCGTTTATTGCAGAAGCCAAGCTAAGCCAGATTTTCGGAACTTTGGCCAAATACCGCCTACGCCTCAATCTCATGCAGAATTCGGCAATCAGCTTTTCATTCTGTATCGACAACAACGAAGCGGTTTTTGACAGCTTCATTCTCGAAATGAAAGACGATTTCGAGGTATTATATAATAAAGATGTCCGTTTGATTACGATCCGTCATTATACGGAAGCAATCATCGACAAACTGATCGGAGACACCGAAGCTTTGGTCGAACAACGTAGCCGGCTAACGGCCAGGTTTGTCGTAAGAAAAAGCTAAGTCGTTATCTATCTTCAATTAAAAATCATATATTTGCACCTTAGTTTTTGAAAATAAAATATAACTTAGGTTTTAATTTTAGATTTACGATTTTAGATTGAAAGGATCTGATAACGAAGCAGATTGCCAAACAATTTAAAATTTAAAATCTAAAATTTACAATTTTAAAGTATTATAACAATGGACAAAAAATTCCCTGAATACAAAGGTTTAAATCTTTCACAAGTAAACAAAGACATTTTAAAAATCTGGGAAGAAAATAATACATTCGAGATGAGTCTGAAAACACGGGAAGGCCATCCTTCTTTTGTTTTTTATGAAGGCCCTCCCTCTGCCAATGGTATGCCTGGTATTCACCATGTCATGGCCAGAACTCTTAAAGATGTCATCTGCCGGTACAAAACGCTTCAGGGATTTTATGTCGAACGTAAAGCCGGTTGGGATACCCACGGACTTCCTGTCGAACTGGGTGTTGAAAAAAAATTAGGAATAACCAAAGAAGCCATCGGTAAAACAATCAGTGTTGTCGATTATAACAAAGAATGCCGGGCTGATGTGATGAAATTCACAAAAGAATGGGAAGACCTGACAAAAAAAATGGGGTATTGGGTGGATATGGAAAACCCATATATCACCTATGACAACCGTTATATCGAAACGTTATGGTATTTATTGAAAAAATTATACGATAAAGGTTTTTTATACAAGGGATATACGATTCAGCCGTATTCTCCTGCTGCCGGAACCGGACTGAGTACCCACGAGCTGAATCAGCCGGGATGCTACCGGGACGTAAAAGACACGACTTGTGTGGCGCAATTTAAAGTTATCCGGGACGAAAAATCGGAAAAACTATTTGCAAACAACGATGTCGTTTATTTCCTGGCCTGGACCACAACACCGTGGACATTGCCCTCGAATACGGCTTTAGCAGTCGGTCCCAACATATCTTATTATGTGGTTAAAACCTATAACCCTTATACCTATTTGCCGATAACCGTTGTATTGGCAAAGGACCGTTTCAACGCTTATTTCAATCCGAAAGCCGAAGGCCTGGCTTTAGAAGATTACAAAGAAGGCGATAAACTGATTCCTTACCAAAAGGTAGGTGAATTTAAAGGCGCCGAATTGGAAGGTATCCGTTACGAACAACTGATGCCCTGGATGCGCCCCGAAGGTGATGCTTTCCGGGTAATCACCGGTGATTTTGTAACGACCGAAGATGGTACCGGCATCGTGCATATCGCCCCGACCTTCGGTGCTGACGACGACCGGGTAGCCAAAACAGCGGGCATAGCACCGATGTTGCTTGTCGATAAGGACGGCAACAAACAGCCGATGGTCGACAAACGCGGCCGGCTTTTCGTGATCGGAGAAATCGATCCGCAATTTGTAGAAAACAATGTAAATACAGAATTATACGGCGAATATGCCGGCCGTTTTGTAAAAAACGCCTATGATCCGAGCCTAACCGAAAACGATGCGACACTGGACATTGACATTGCCGTCATGTTGAAAAAAGAAAACAAAGCGTTTAAAGTTGAAAAGCACGAACACAGTTACCCGCATTGCTGGCGCACCGACAAACCGGTATTGTACTATCCGCTGGATTCCTGGTTTATCAAGACAACAGCCGTACGCGAACGCATGATCGAACTGAATAAAACGATCAACTGGAAACCGGCCAGCACCGGAGAAGGACGTTTCGGAAAATGGTTGGAAAATCTGGTAGATTGGAACCTGTCCCGTTCCCGTTATTGGGGAACTCCGCTACCGATCTGGATCAGCGAAGACGGCAATGAACAAAAATGCATCGGTTCTGTCGAAGAATTAATCCAAGAGATCGAAGCTTCCATCAAAGCCGGATTCATGACTGAAAATCCCTACGCAGGATTCGTTGCAGGAGATAATTCCAAGGCAAACTATGACAAAATAGATTTACATCGTCCCTATGTAGACGACATTATCCTGGTGTCTTCCAGCGGTCAAAAAATGTTCCGTGAAAAAGACCTGATCGACGTATGGTTTGACTCGGGTGCCATGCCTTATGCTCAACTGCATTATCCGTTCGAACACAAAGAGGATATCGACAAGCATTTGCGCTTTCCGGCAGATTTCATTGCAGAAGGAGTCGATCAAACACGCGGCTGGTTCTTCACATTACATGCCATCGCTACAATGGCTTTCGACTCCGTTGCCTTTAAAAATATCATCTCGAACGGTTTGGTACTGGATGCCAAAGGCAACAAAATGTCTAAACGTCTGGGGAATGCAGTCGATCCGTTCGAAACCATCGAAACATTCGGTTCCGACCCATTGCGCTGGTATATGATCACAAACGCTCAGCCCTGGGATAATCTGAAATTTGATATAGCGGGAGTCGACGAAGTAAAACGTAAATTTTTCGGAACATTATACAACACCTACGGGTTCTTTGCTTTATACGCAAATGTCGATAAATTTTCATACAACGAACCGGAAGTACCGGTACAGGAACGACCGGAAATCGACCGGTGGATACTTTCTCTGCTCAATTCTTTGATAAAAGAAGTAACAGAAGCTTATGAGAAATATGAACCCACACGAGCAGGCCGGGCCATACAAGATTTCGTAATTGAAAATCTATCCAACTGGTATGTACGGTTATCCCGGAAAAGATATTGGGGCGGAGAATATTCCACCGACAAAATCTCTGCTTATCAGACATTGTACACATGTCTTGAAACAGTAGCACTTTTGGCCGCTCCGATCGCTCCGTTTTATACGGAACAAATATTCCACGATTTAAATACCGTTACCGGAAGATTTGCTGGCAGCGTACATTTAGCCAAATTCCCGACAGCAGATGAGACACTGATCAACAAGCAGCTGGAAGAACGTATGCAATTGGCTCAACAAATTTCATCCATGGTGTTGGGATTGAGACGCAAAGTGCAGATCAGGGTTCGCCAACCGTTATCTAAACTGATGATTCCGATCCTGAACGAAGACATGAAACTCCAACTGGAAGCGGTAAAAAATATCATATTATCGGAAGTCAATGTCAAAGAGATCGAATACATCACCGATACCACAGGCGTATTGATCAAAAAAATCAAGCCGAATTTCAAAACCCTGGGACCGAAATACGGTAAATACATGAAACAGATTTCAGCAACTGTCGCAGCAATGACTCAAAGCGATATCTTTGAATTTGAGAAAAAAAGCGAATATCGGTTGCAAATCGGCGACGAAATACTAACTTTGGGATTGGAAGATGTGGAAATTCTTTCAGAAGATATTCCCGGCTGGCTGGTGGCCAACGAAGGACGTGTTACAGTCGCTTTGGATATCAACATCACCAAAGAACTGAAAGAAGAAGGTATAGCACGTGAATTTATCAACCGGATCCAAAACTTACGCAAAGAGAGCGATTTCGATGTCACTGATAAAATCCGTTTATACATAAAGAAAAACGAACAGATCAACGAGGCTGTAGAAAATTTTTCAACTTATATTGCCAGTCAGGTTCTGGCCGAAAGCATTGAATTGGTTGATTCTATCCCGGGTGAAGCAAAAGAAGTTGAAATCGACGACATGAGCACAAGTATTAAGATCGAAAAAAATGTAACCTCCGAATAATAAGAAAAGTATAAGATCACATTTTAGACTACTTTTTTATTATCTTGGATAAAAATTAAAAGCTATGGCAGAAAAAACCAGATATTCGGACGCGGAGCTACAGGAATTCAAAGAAATTATTCTTGAAAAGCTCGAAAAAGCAAAGAGAGATTATGAGACTTTAAAAGCCGTTATCTCGGGAAGTGACGGGAATGATATTGCAGACACCTCACCTACGTTCAAAGTACTTGAGGAAGGGGCTTCTGTATTATCTAAAGAAGAAGCAGGCAGACTGGCGCAAAGACAGGCCAAATTTATTGCACACCTGGAAGCAGCCCTAATCAGAATTGAGAACAAGACATACGGCATTTGCCGGGTTACGGGCAAGTTGATTTCCAAGGAAAGACTGCGTGCCGTACCTCATGCCACTTTAAGTATTGAAGCAAAAGAAGGACAGGAGTCCTGATAAAAACGAAAAACTAAGGACCTGTAAAACGGTTCTTAGTTTTATTTTTCGATAATATACATGAGTCTGAAAAATAAGCTTTTCATTTTTGTAATCGCTTTGCTGGTCATAGATCAGGCCGCAAAAATATGGATAAAAACCCATTTTATGATCGGGGATGAATTCAATGTGCTGGGTGACTGGTTCAAAATTCATTTCATCGAAAATAACGGTATGGCTTTCGGCATGGCATCGGAAAGCGGGAAAACCGGCAAAACCATCCTCAGCCTTTTCCGCATTGTCGCTGTCGTTGGAATTGCCTGGTATACGTTGAGATTACTCAAAGAAAAAGCCCCCATAGGCGTTATCTTTTCTTTCGGGATGATTTTTTGCGGAGCTTTGGGAAACATCATCGACAGTATGTTTTACGGACTCATTTTCAACGATAGTTATAGCCAAGTAGCCACATTTTTACCGGAAAGCGGAGGTTATGCTCCGTTTCTACACGGGCGGGTGGTAGACATGCTCTACTTCCCTATTTATGAAGATTTCCTACCTTCCTGGATTCCGATCTGGGGCGGAGATTATCTGGTCTTCTTCCGGCCTGTATTCAATCTGGCGGATTCCTATATTACAATAGGAGTTTTAATATTGATCCTGTTCCACCGAAAATTTTTTTCCGGGAAAAACAACAAGAAAAATGAGGTAAAAACAGATAAAGGCAACACAGCTAAAGTATAAAACTTTTTATTTTCAAAATTCTACTTTCAATTTTCCATTATTTTTTCGTAGGTTTGCAGCCGAATTAAAATTTATAACTTCGGCACAGTCCATATGCAATTATTTTAAGTCCATCGACTTATTTAATGTTAGTTTCTTTTAGAGACTAGCAAAGTTTTTGTGTCATTAATTATTTTAGATTAGGTATATAAGGCATGATTGAGAATTTGGTTATAGTGGAGTCCCCGGCAAAAGCCAAAACCATAGAACGATTTTTAGGTAGTAATTATACGGTAAAATCCAGCTTCGGTCACATTAGAGACCTAGAGAAAAAAGATCTCGGAATTGACATTGAGCACAATTTCCAACCGAAATACGAAATATCAGCAGATAAAAAAGCTGTTGTAAAAGAATTAAAGGCATTGGCCAAAGAAGCGAAAACGGTATGGCTCGCTTCCGATGAGGACCGTGAAGGAGAAGCAATTGCCTGGCATCTTTTCGAAGTGTTGAAATTAAAACCGGAAAATACCAAGCGGATTGTTTTCCATGAAATTACAAAAGATGCCATTTTACATGCCATTCAAAATCCGCGGGATATAGACCGCAACCTGGTAAATGCCCAGCAAGCCAGAAGGGTATTGGATCGTTTAGTCGGTTTCGAGGTATCTCCTGTATTATGGAAAAAAGTAAAACCTTCACTTTCTGCCGGACGTGTACAATCTGTTGCAGTCAAACTGATCGTTGAACGGGAAAGGGAAATAAATGCCTTCCGGGAACAACGGTATTTCAAAATCACCGGAACCTTTGAAACCACAGAAAAAGCTGAACTGAAAGCTGAAGTATCGGAACGCTTTGAAACGCCCGAACTCACGGTTCAGTTTCTGGAAGCCTGCAAACAATCGGTATTTAAGGTCTCCGACATAGAAACCAAACCTTCTATCCGGAAGCCCGCACCTCCTTTCACGACATCGACATTGCAACAGGAAGCCTCCCGTAAACTCGGTTTCTCTGTTTCACAAACCATGGCCGTAGCCCAAAAGCTTTATGAACACGGATGGATCACCTATATGAGAACAGACTCAGTCAACCTATCCGATCTTGCTATTCGTAGTGCAAAAGCCGTCATTTGTCAAACTTTAGGAGAACGGTATTCCCACAGTAGAAAATACACCACCCACAGCAAAGGAGCACAGGAAGCGCATGAGGCTATTCGTCCGACCTATATGGACAAACCCCATATCGAGGGAGATCATAACGAGCAATCTCTATACGAATTGATATATAAAAGAACGATTGCTTCACAGATGGCTGACGCCGAACTGGAAAAAACCAATATTACGATCGAAGCTTCAGAAAGCAAAATTCCCTTTGTAGCTTCCGGGGAAGTCATCATATTCGACGGTTTTCTACGTGTTTACCGGGAGTCCAATGACGATGAACACGATGACGAAAAATCGGCACTCTTACCTCCGATTAACGAAGGTGACAAACTCGGCCGGAAACAAATTATCGCTACGGAACAATATACATTACATCCGCCCCGTTACACGGAAGCCAGCCTTGTAAAAAAGATGGAGGCTCTGGGAATCGGACGCCCGTCAACCTATGCACCGACCATAACAACCATACAAAACAGGGGATATATCATCAAAGAATCCCGGGAAGGAGCTGAAAGAGAAATTATCCAGTATGAGCTGAAAAAAGACGATATCACAACGACGAAATCCAAAAAGAATTTCGGGGCGGAAAAGAAAAAACTCTTTCCTTCCGACATGGGAATGGTGGTAACGGATTTTCTGGCTGCCAATTTCCCCAATATTATGAATTACAACTTCACCGCCCAGGCAGAAGAAGCCTTGGATAATATTGCAGAAGGAGATATTGAATGGCAAAAAATGATCGGACAATTTTACAGTCCTTTTCACGAAAATGTCGAAAAAACACTGAAAAATTCTGAACGGAACACCGGGGCCAGAGTATTGGGCAGCGACCCTACTACAGGGGAAACGGTCAGTGTGAGGATCGGCAGATTCGGACCGATGGCACAAATCGGAGAAGGTGATACAGTTCGTTATGCCGGTCTGCGCAAAGGACAGTTGATGGAAACCATTTCACTGGAAGAAGCCTTGGAACTTTTCAAATTTCCAAGGAAGCTCGGCAACTTTGAAGACAAAGAAATCAGTATCGGCATCGGCAGATTCGGACCCTATATCAAGCACAACAACAACTTTGTATCCCTGAAAAAAGGAGAAGACGATCCCGGAACCATCACATTGGATACGGCTATTCAACGCATCCTGGAAAAACGGGAGAGTGACAAAAACAAACAAATCAAGGTATTTGATAACGGTGTGATGATATTAAACGGAAGATTCGGACCCTATATCAACTACGAAAAGAAAAATTTCAAGATTCCCAAAAGTCGGAATGCGGCCGAATTAACACTGGAGGAATGTATGGAAATCATTGAAAAAGAAGGTTCAAAAAAAGCAACCGGAAAAAAGAGCACTGCAAAAAAAACTTCCGGAAGTACGAAAAAAACAAAGAAGTAACGACAAAATCATCACAAAATAAGCCGGAAGAGAGAGGAATACAAAAATCCGCCGGCACAGAGAATTTGGATTAAATATTTGCACAACAGTAGGCTTTTATCTATATTCGTAGCTTCAAAAAAACGAGATAAACGATAAGAAAATTTAAAAATTCGAAAATAAATGGCAACATTACAAAACATCAGAAATCGTGGTGGACTCCTTGTAAGTATTATCATCGGTCTGGCACTCGTTGCATTCATCGTCGGTGATGCTTTAAGCTCGGGCGCAAGTGTGTTCAACCGTTCCCGCAACCAAATCGGAGAAATTGCAGGAAAAGGTATTTCCATTCAGGAATACCAAAACAAAGTAACAAAGAATGAAGAGGTAGTGAAAATGATGAACGGTCTTACCGCTTTAAATGATGAACAACAAACCATGTTACGGGAAAATACCTGGCAACAGATGGTGATGCAGGACATCATGAACCGGGAATACGAAGAACTGGGAATCAATGTAAGCGGAGACGAACTGTACGACATGCTGTTGGGTGAAAATATTAGTCCGATCATCCGTCAGATGTTTACTGATCCGAATACCGGGATACTGGATTTAAATCAAGCCCGCACAGTCATTAAAAATTTGATTGATTCTCCGGGAAATTCACAACAGAAAGCGTATTGGCTGAACATAGAAGAACAAGTTTCAGATACCCGTAAACAATCAAAATACAACAATCTCCTGGCGAAAGCATTGTTTACAACAGATGCTCAGGCAGAGGAAGCAGTTGAAGGCAATGCCGTAAAATCGGACATCAGTTACATCGTAAAAAATTATTCCAGCATTGACGATTCCACAATACAGGTTTCTGACAGTGAAATCAAAGCTTATTACGATTCCAGAAAGAAACTGTTCGAACAGCCGGAATCCCGGAAAATCGTATATGTAAATTTTGATATCGAAGCTTCTTCTGACGACTATAATGAAACAGAAAAATTGGTTGCCGATCTCGTTGATGAATTTACAGAAGCTCAAAATCCGGCTGAATTCGTTAGCTTATCTTCCGATAAAAAGTTCGACGGAACCTATTACAAAAAAAGCGAAATCACCAATGATAGTCTGGCCGAATTCCTTTTCAAGAATCCGAAAGCCGTTTTCGGCCCCTATCTGGAAAACAATTCATTCCGGATCAGCCGCGTAGCAGACCGCCGGATGCTTCCGGACTCTGTCAGAGCACGCCACATCCTGATCACTCCCCAGAACAATGATTATGCTCATGCGAAGAATATGGCAGACAGCTTGGCTAATGTATTGAAAAAAGGAGGAGATTTTGAAACAATAGCACGCCAATATTCGACAGATCAGAATTCTGCAGTAAACGGAGGAGATTTGGGATGGTTTGGACAGAAAGATATGATACAGCCTTTCAGCGATACCGTATTTTTCGCTAAACCGAAAGATATAAAAGTCGTACTGACACAATACGGTGCTCATATCGTACAAGTTACAGCTCAAGCGAAGCCGGTGGAAAAAATCCAGATTGCAACCGTAGAAAAAGAAATTGTAGCTTCACCTAAAACAACGAACAAAATTTATAACGAAGCACGTAACTTTGCCAATGCTGTCAACACACTGGAAGACTTCAACAAAAAAGTAGAAGAAACAGGAATGACCAAACGTATCGCAACTTTGAGCAAAAATGACAAAGGCATTGCAGGTATGGAAAATGCCAGAGACTTGGTACGTCAGAGTTATTTGTCCGACAAATTAAACGGAGTTGTACTCACCGGAGAAGGTGCCAATATTTTCGAGTCGGACAATAAATTTACAATTGCTATTCTGACCGAAATCAATGAAGAAGGCATTGCTCCTCTTCAATCCGTTGCTTCTAATATAAAAAGAGAATTGATCCGCAAAAAGAAAGCGGAAATATTGTCAAAAGAATTAGCAAATGCGACCAGCGGAAGTGAAAGTTTATTGTCTGTAGCACAAAAAGCCGGACTTGAAGTAAAAGAGGCTCCGGAAGTTACTTTCAATTCATTCCAAATCGCGGGAGCCGGCATTGAACCCAAGGTTATCGCAACGGCAACCTTATTGGAACAAGGAAAAATCTCCGCTCCGATTGAAGGAAACCAGGGCGTATACGTAATCATGGTAAACAACCGCACCGAGGAAGAAGTAACTCCGGATATGGTTGAACAAACCAAAAACGGTTTGACACAGTCCAACATGTACCGTGCCAACTACCAGGCCATGCAGGCTTTGATCAAAAACGCTGAAGTAAAAGACACTCGTTACAAATTTTACTAATATCCCAACCCACAAACTTATGTTTGAACAGGAGGGTTAATTCCCTCCTGTTTTTTTTAACATAATCCTTGTGTAATTTGTATATCTAGTAATTTTGTAATACGTTTGTACAATCATTTGTTTGCCAAGGGCAAAAGCATCAAGGGGAAGATGAATTTTGTATGAAAAAACGTATTTTAGTTACAGGCGGTGCCGGATTTATAGGCTCTCATTTATGTAAAAGGCTTTTAGCTGAAAACAACAGAGTCATATGTCTGGACAATTTTTTTACGGGAAATAAAACGAACATCTCTCCGTTTTTATCCAATCCTGATTTCCAATTAATTGAACACGATATTACGGTTCCTTTCGAAGTCGAAGTCGACGAGATATACAATCTAGCCTGCCCAGCCTCTCCCATTCATTACCAATACGATCCGGTCAAGACCATAAAAGCTTCCGTTTTGGGAGCAAACAATGTACTGGAATTGGCCCAGCGCACCAAAGCAAAAGTACTCCAGGCTTCAACGAGTGAAGTTTACGGCGACCCCATCATACATCCGCAACAGGAAAACTATTGGGGTAATGTCAATCCCATCGGCCTCCGCTCATGCTATGACGAAGGAAAAAGATGTGCGGAGACCCTATTTATGGATTTTCACCGATATTACGGCGTAAATATTAAAATCATCCGCATTTTCAATACATACGGTCCCAACATGCAAAAACACGACGGACGCGTAATTTCGAACTTTATCGTACAGGCATTACAAGGCAGAGACATCACGATTTACGGTGTCGGAGGACAAACACGAAGCTTTCAATACATCAGCGATCTGCTGGACGGAATGATTAAAATGATGGCAACGGAATCTTCTTTTACCGGTCCGATAAATCTGGGAAACCCCTGTGAGATAACCATAACGGATATTGCCAAAACAATACTGAAACTCACCGGCTCTCAATCCCAGCTTATACATGCAGCGCTACCTCCCGATGATCCGGCACAACGGCGACCGGATATCTCTCTGGCCAAAACAAAATTGAATTGGGAACCCCACATTTCATTAGAAGAGGGCCTGAAGGAAACAATTGCCTATTTCCGGACAATTCTATAAATCGTCACTGATCAGCCAAAAACTGGAGGTACAAAAAAAGTTCCTCAAATAAGGGATAGCCACAATTACCTTTGATAACTTACGCGGTTTGAGCTTGAATTTCACTTCATAATGAGGATTTATAAAATAAAATTCCCGTTTGTGAATCTTATAATTAAAGCGGTTAATATACTTTTTACAGCCTTCAATCGTAAGTCCGCAATCTTTTATAGACAGTAATTCGTCTATTGTATTTTCAGCTTCGCCGAAAAGCTTCAACATCCCTTTATACATAAAACGAGGCAATAAATGATAAAAAGGCAGATGTGACAAAAATTTACTCTTACAAATCTGTTGGTGTCCGCCAAAAGGCATTTGCCAGGCCGGAAAAGCTAAAAATACCAACCCCTGCGGACGAAGAAATTCCCGGATCAACCGGAAAAACCGGACTTTATCCGGAATATGCTCAATGACATCATGCACAATAATCAAATCGAAACAGCCTTTCAAATGTTCTACGGTAAAAATATCCGCGCTGATCAGCTCAATACCGGGCCGGTGAGCGGCGTCCAACATGCGGGCAGCATTCTCTATACGGTCTTGGCCCAGATCGACTCCGGTCACCCGGCATCCTCTCTGTACAAAAGGCTGTAAATTTCCTCCCATTCCACATCCGATTTCCAATACCTGCATACCGGAAGTCACCTCCTTCACCGATTCAATAAAAGGAAGCAAATATTTTTCAGAAGTATATGCCAATTCATTGAAATAGCGTTCCCCGTCGGCATGTCTTTCTTGCATATTCTCAATTATTTTTCAATTCGTCATAAATTTCAAAAATATTCCGGGTCAAATTCGTCCAGGAAAATTTCTGTTTCAACTTCCGGGTCTCCGTACGATAACTCTCTGCCCGTTCATTCACATAAAAATCGATAATCGCATCGGCAATCGCCCGGCTTTGCGGCTCCACGACATATCCGGATTTTCCATCCGCGACAATCTCTGCCAGTCCACCCACATTACTGACCAACATCGGTTTATCAAAATGATAACCGACTTGAGTCACGCCGCTCTGAGTCGCAGAGCGATAAGGCTGTACAACCAGGTCTGCCCCACAAAAATAATCATTCATTACCTCGGATGGAATATAATCGGTATGCATAACCAACAAATCTTCTATCCCGTATTGTTCAATCAGCTTCTGATAAAAATCGGCATTTCCATAAAATTCTCCCGCCACAATCAATCTGATATGCTGCTCTCTGATCCGCTGATCCGCCATCGCCTCCAATAAAATATCCAGCCCTTTATATTCCCGGATGAAACCGAAAAACAATAAATAGCGGAATTTTGCATCCAGCTTGAGATGCGCCAGAGCAACCTCCCGGGGAATGATCTCGCCATAATGATCGTAAACCGGATGGGGGGCAAAACGCCGGACCGGATGAGGCACAAATTTTTCCAAATCTTTAAACACTTCCTGTGACATGGCGATAAATCCGTCAACTCCTTTCACAAAGTAAGAGGTAAAAGGGACGTCCCCGATCCGCTTTTCATGAGGAATGATATTGTCTGCAATACAGATAACTTTGGTATACTTATTCCGGCGGGCAATCCGGCAAACCGTTCCCAAAGCCGGTCCCATAAAAGGCAACCAAAAACGGACGATAATCAACTCCGGGCGTAAACGCCGCAATTCCCGCCCGACTTTCCACCAGTTAAGAGGGTTTACCGCATTGACCTTGCGAAGAATAGTAACATTTCGGGGAGCCGGATCATCCGTATACTGCGTTTTACCGGGAAAAAGGAACTTCGGATACTGCAAACTGAAATTGAATACCGTCACCTCATGCCCCTCTTTTATTAACTCTACTGCCAGACGATCATTCAAAGCTGCAATTCCTCCCCGATAAGGATGTGCCGGACCTAAAATTACAATTTTCATAAAATAGTCGATAAATCTTTCAAAATTATGAAATAATCCGGATTATCCATACCAAACCAGTCCTTAAGAATGCTATTTTTGTAAAGATAAAATATGCTGGAAATGAAAACACAAATTTCAATCATCGTCTGTACTTATAACCGGGACAAATACATATATAAAACCCTGGAACATATTGCACAAAATGATTTTCCCAAACAGCATTATGAAATCATTCTGGTCGATAACAACAGCACAGACCGGACCGTTCCGGAGTGTGCACGATTTCGCCAAAATTATCCGGACATTCCTTTTTTCTATTTTCTTGAAGCCAATCAAGGGCTTTCCTTTGCACGTAACCGGGGAATTGCAGAAGCCCGAGGGGATATTCTGGTCTTTTTAGACGACGATGCTTTTATGCATAAAAACTATTTACACAACCTGAAAAACAACCTGAAAAATCATCCGGCTTCGGCTTTCGGAGGAAAAATCATCCCGGAATACGAAACCGGACAACCACCCGTCTGGATGAGTAAATGGAGTTACATCTGGGTATCGGCTCTCGATAAAGGAGACAAAATATGTCTGTTCGAAGGCAAATCTTTCCCCATCGGTGCCAATATGGGATTCCGACGGACAGAAATACCTGCCGACGGATTTAACACCACCTTAGGGAGAAAAAAAGGCAATCTGATGGGAGGGGAAGAAAAAGATATTTTCAACCGGATGAAAGCCCGGGAAGCCAAAATATATTATTTTCCCGATGTCGAGGTACGGCATATTATCCCGGAAAAACGTACAACCCGGGCATACATCCGTCAGCTCGCTCTGGGAGTCGGCATGAGCGAACGCCTCAGAACCCGGAAAATATCCGGAACGGCTTACCTGAAACGTATCCTGTCTGAAATCATCAAATGGGGTGCTTCCTGTACATTATGCTTAGGCTATCTGTTAAAATGCACTCCGCAAAAAGGAACCATCCTGATTTATTTCCGGTGGTACGTCACCCGCGGACTATTATCTGCCGACAATAAAATTCCCCGTTAAATCCGGTATCCGGATATATCTTTCCTTATTTTACAGTCGTTTTCTTCCAATAACCGAAATAAAAGGCAACTCCCGCCAACAAAATCAACAGTACGGAAGAAATCAGGGAGATCATCATGGATGTCGATACCACCGAAGGCTCGAAACGGAACTCAACTTCATACCGGCCGGCCTTCAACGGCATGGCACGCAACAGATAGTTCGCCCGGAAATAGGGTACTTTCTGCCCGTTCACATAAGCATTCCAACCATCCTTATAATAAATTTCCGAAAATACGGCAACCTGATCACTTTGAGTATTTACATCATATACCAACCGGTTCGGGGCATAACTTTTTAAAAGAATCGTAGCTGTCGTATCCCGGTCCTGAATCGACGGGATTTCTGCAGCAAATTGCTTATCGGCAACAAATTCACGTTTAGTGTCGATCTCTCCCAACACTTGTATCTCCTCATCGGCATTATCGGCCAAACGATAGCTATCCACAAACCAGGCATTCCCATTCGCCTCAGGATTGACCAAAGGCTGGGCATTGGGATTATAAATCAGATATTTCATATTCAGCATATCCAAAACCCCCAACTGCTTCATCAAAGCAGGAAATTCCTCAAACTTTCCGTTTTTCAGACTTGCCAGCAACATCTGAATTTCCCCCTCCAGATGATAATCGATCAGCTCCTGATAACGGCTCAATTTAGCCGCATGATATCCCCCGATGCTTTTATGAAAATAAGCAGGACGGGCATCATTGAAAATATTCACGGTCGCATCCAATACCCGGTAATACGATTTATCGTTTAAAATATACTGATCGGCAGCAGAAGGCTGAACCTGTTGCCGGGTCTTTTTTTGTATTGTAAAATCCTTATCACTCAAATAACGTTTATTGATCGCCCACATATCCGCCAAAACCAAAACAAAGAGCAAAGCATAAACCATATTCAGTTTCAGTTTCGAAACCAGATACATCCAGAGTACACCGAATGTCAAAACGATAAAAATCAAAGACCGTAAGGCATCATGCCGCAACAAAGCCATACGGTCAGCCGGCAATGTATCCCTCAAAAAACTATACTCTCCTCCCAACTGACGATCGCTCTGCGCGACGAAACTACCGGATAAGGAAGGTACAATCCAAAACAACAAAGCCAGACCACCCGTAATATACAAAGCATACTTCAAACTCCTCTTCGCCTTCTCCCGACTCAATTCCGGATCGAAAAAAGCTTTCAACCCCAGCACTCCCAATAATCCCATACACAAACAGGTAGCCACTAAAATCATAGATACCGTCCGGAATTTATTGTACATCGGTACATAATCGATAAAGAAATCCGTCAAAGACATAAAATTATGTCCCCAAGCCAGCATCAATGTCAAAACGGTAACCGACACCAACCACCATTTCGTCCGTTTCTCCACCAAAAACAGGCCCAGCACAAAAAGGAAACAGACAATAGCCCCCAAATATACCGGTCCCGAAGTAAACGGTTGGGTACCCCAATATAATGGCAATTGAAAATCTTTCATCGTCTCCTCAATGTTGGGAACCCCCATCGCTTTCAATTTTTGCGCCGTCTCGCTATTTGCCGATAGAGTACCGCCACTGGCACCACCCTTAAAATCGGGAACCAAGAGGGTCATCGACTCGTCCACCCCATAACTCCAGGCCGTAATATAATCTTTATCCAAACCGTGTCCGGCTGCACTCTTATTTTCGTTTGACAAACCGTTGGATTCTCCGCGCATCGTCGCTTTACTGTACTGATACGTCGATGCCAGCCCCGGAGCATTCAATCCTACTGCAATCAATAGAGCACATATCCCCAGTCCCACCGAAGTCATATAATTCCGCAATTGTTTTCCCCGGATGGCATAAACCAATTCGATAAGGCCGAATATCAATACGATAAAAAGCGTATAATACAAAATCTGAACATGGTTGGCCATAATAGCCAACGCCAGAAAAAGAGCCGTCAGTATAGCACCGGCCCATTTATTGCCCCGGAAAAGCAAATATACACTCCCCACCAAAGGCATCATATAACCGATAACATTTGCTTTTGTGACATGCCCTGCCACCAGAATAATAAAATTATAAGACACGAAACCCAAAGCAACTGCCCCGATAGCCGCAATCCATTTATTGATCCGGAAACAAAGCAACAGGATGTAAGCACCCAGCAAATACATGAAAATCGTACTTACAGGAAAAGGGAAGGCCCCCAAAGCATTCCGCACATACGACAACACATTGTATTGTCCCATCGGAGCCGCAATCTGATAATTAGGCATTCCACCGAACATGCTGTTGGTCCAAAAAGTCTGACCTTCTCCCCTGGCATTATAATCCATGGTCTCTTTAGCCATATAATTCCAACTTTCCAGGTCATGGCCTAACAAAGTCTTGCCTTGCATAACCGGAGCACAATAGATAAATGCCAAAGCTAAAAAAGACAATACAATTATCACCTGTACACCGACAGCACGTTTATTCATCTTCATTTCCATAAAATACGTTGTGTTCTCATTTAACCTTGCAAAAATAATGTATTTTTGTGAAATTAAAGGCTGAAAGTCAAAACAAAACGGAATACAGTCAAAACCACTCAAATATATATTATGCAAGCAATCATATTGGCGGCAGGTATGGGAAAACGCCTGAAAGAACTCACCCGTGATAATACAAAGTGTATGATTAAAGTGAACGGTGTCACTCTGATCGAAAGAATGTTGCAACAAATCGACACCCATCACCTGGAACGCATTATCATTGTTGTCGGATATGAAGGAGAAAAATTAAAAGAATACATAAATACCTTATCCATAGCCACTCCGATTGTATTTGTAGAGAACCCGTATTTTGACCAAACCAACAATATCTATTCGTTATATTTAGCCAAAGACTATCTGACAGAAAAAGACACACTTCTATTCGAATCCGATTTGATTTTTGAAGATGCCGTTATCGACAGGCTGATCGAAAACCCTTACCCCAGTCTGGCGCTGGTTGCTAAATTCGAAAGCTGGATGGACGGAACTGTCGTTACATTGGATGAAAATAACAACATCAAACGTTTCATCTCACCGAAACAATTCTCGTTTGAAGAAATTCCGGGTTATTACAAAACAGTAAACATTTACAAATTCAGTAAAAAATTTTCTTCTTCACATTACGTTCCCTTCCTGGAAGCCTACTGCAAAGCATTGGGAAATAATGAATACTACGAACAGGTACTGCGTGTCATTACCTTACTGGAAAAACCGGAATTAAAGGCCCTGCCTCTCCGTCACGAGTTGTGGTACGAAATCGACGACATCCAGGACCTTGACATTGCAGAATCCATTTTTGCAGAAGACACAATAACCCCCATTGCTTCCCGCTATGGCGGTTATTGGCGTTACCCTCATATTTTGGATTATTGTTATCTGGTAAACCCTTACTTTCCTAATTCAAGACTATTAGCGGAAATAAAAGCCAACTTCGAACGTTTGATCTGTCAGTATCCTTCAGGGGTAAGGGTAAACAGCCTGCTGGCCGGAAAAAATTTCAATATAAAACCGGAATACGTTGTCGTGGGAAACGGTGCCGCCGAATTGATTAAAAGCATCATGGAAAATATGGAAGGAAAGATAGGCATTACCTTACCGACCTTCGAGGAATACCCCAATCGCCGGGACAAAACAACTGTCGTCTCATTTATCCCTTCCAATCCCGATTTTTCATACACGGCACAGGATTTAAAAACACATTTTGCCGATAAGGACATTTCCGCCTTATTACTGATCAATCCTGATAATCCTTCGGGAAATTTTATCGGTTTCAACGAGGTTCTGGATCTATGTGAATGGACACAAAAAAAAGGTATCCGGTTTATATTAGACGAATCATTCGTTGATTTTACAGATGAATCCGTCCACAACACGTTGTTAAGAAACGACATTTTGGAAAAATACAACCATCTGATCATTCTAAAGTCCATTTCCAAATCGTATGGTGTTCCGGGACTACGTTTAGGCATTCTGGCCACATCCGACCCGCTTGTTATCGGCCGGACGAAACAGGACATCGCCATCTGGAATATCAATTCCTTTGCTGAATTTTATATGCAGATATACGGTAAATACGAAACCGATTACCAAAAAGCATGTCTGCGTTTTATCGAAGAAAGGGACTATTTAAAAAAACAATTAGAAGCGATTCCATGGCTTCGGGTAATCCCTTCTCAAGCCAATTACTTCCTGTGCGAGATAACCTCAAAATATACGGCTACAGAATTAACGCAGGCCTTATTGAAACACAATATCTTAATCAAAGACTGTTCCCGTAAAGCAGCATTTAAAGGCAGAAATTACATCCGGATTGCCATACGGGATACGGCAGACAACAATCAACTCGTTCAAACCCTGAAACAATTATGAATACCTCCCCTCTGACCATTTGCATCTGCGGAGGCGGCAATCTCGGCCATACGGTTGCAGGATATGTCGCTGCCAAAAAACAATTTTCAGTGAATTTGCTGACCAGCCACCCCGAAAGATGGCAACGGGGAATCACCGTAAAAGATGGCAACGGACATACTTTTTGCGGGGAACTGGCCGTCATATCCAATCAAGCGGAACTGACCGTTCCTCAAAGTGATATTATTTTACTTTGTTTACCCGGCTTTGCCATACAGGATGAATTATTAAAAATCAAACCTTTTTTAAAAGAAGGACAGATTATCGGTTCTATTGTTTCAAGTACCGGTTTTTTCTTTATTGCCAAACAACTTCTTTCACCCGGGATAGGCTTATTCGGATTCCAGCGGGTTCCTTTTATCTCCCGGATAAATGAATACGGCCGGTCGGCCTCACTTCTGGGATATAAGAAACAATTGAAAATTGCCATTGAAAATTATCCGGAAAAAGAAAAATTGCAACAGATGCTGTTTCAATTATTGGATACTCCTATCGAGGTTGTGCCCCATTACCTTGAAGTGTCTTTATCCAATAGCAACCCACTATTACACACCAGCCGTCTATATAATTTATTTCAAAATTACCGGGAAGGGATTTATTACGAAAAAGTACCTCTTTTCTATGAAGACTGGACAGACGAAGATGCAGAATTACTTATCCGGTGCGACAATGAATTTTTCCGGATACTGGATCGATTACCGGTCAATATCCGGGAAATACAGCCCATACTCAAATATTATGAGAGCCGGGATGCCCACTCTCTGGCATTGAAAATCCGCAGTATAGAAGCCTTCAAAGGCCTGCCCAGCCCTATGAAAAAAATAGCAGAAAACAAATATATACCTGATTTTACAAACCGGTATTTTCAGGAGGATTTCTCATTCGGATTGTCGTTTATCAAAAATATCGGAGATCAATTGGAAGTCGACATGCCCCATATCACGAAAATTTACAACTGGGCTTCCCGGTTTATATCGATAAAACAACCCGACTTTAAAATCGAATTCTAAATCCTTAAACATGGTCAGACAATTTTTTATCTTATCGGCCGGCATCCTGCTGTTCCCTTTTGTCTTTCTACTTTACATCCTCATAGGCAGAAAGAAAAAATTGTGGATTTTCGGATCGTGGAGAGGACAAAAATATTCGGACAACAGCAAAGCCCTGTTTGAATATGTATTGCAAAACGAAAAAGATATAAAAGCAGTCTGGATAACGAAAAACAAAACGGTCTATCATGAATTAAAATCCAAACAGTTCCCGGTGGTGATGAATCATTCTCCCAAGGCCGTGTACTACATGCTCCGGGCAGGATTCTCCACAGGTTCGTTAAGTGCCACAACAGATACCTTTGGATCCAAATGGTTTCTCGCTTATAAAATCACTTGCCTGTATCTCACACATGGCATGCCATCCAAATACGCCGGATATGATGAACCCAAACTGGCACATAAAAAGAAACTCATCACAGAGAAAAAATCCATAGGACTCAAACTCTATTTTTCCGTATTTCCTCAAAAAAATCCCCGCAATCTATATTCTGTCAGTACATCCGATTTTTTTGTACCCTTTTTGGAATCTGCTTTACTGATTCCTTCAAACCGGATATTCGTTACAGGCACTCCCCGGTTAGACACATTATTCTCAACAAAAAAGAACGATTATATCACCGATATCCGGAAAAAATTTCCGACAGCCAAAATTATTATTTATATGCCCACCTTCCGGGCTTCCTTTGACGGCGGACCTTCATTCAAACCATTCGGGCAATTCGGATTCAATGCTGAAAAATTCATCCGGATTCTGGAAAAACACGACTATGTTTTCCTGAACAAAGGCCATTTTTGGGATGGAAGACTGTCAGAACGGGAATTTTCCGAACGTTTCATCAATGTCATCGATAACCCGCTGCTGGATGTCTATGATTTAATCAAAGACACAGACATACTCATGACAGATTATTCCAGTATTTATTTTGACTTCCTGCCCCTTTTGAAACCGGTTATCCTAACTCCTTTTGATTTTGATTCCTATACTCAAAATTACCGGGGACAATATTATGACTACCGGCAAGAACTACCCAGTATCAAAGCCTTCAACTGGAATGAAGTCTGTGATATACTGGAGAAAAAAAGCTATTTCCCCCTCACCGAAGCACAGACCCTAAAATACCACAAATACATCGACGGTAACAGTTCCGCCAGATTGACTGAAGAAATCCGGAAAATCCTGTCTATCTGACTTTATTCCGGGGCATATAAAACCAACGGAGAAAAAGAAAGAAACACCTCATCGGAAAAGAAATCCCGGACTTATGTTTCTGAAAATTCTGTAAAGCCTTTTGTAAGACGGTGCTATGTTTTATTCCACCCAAAATCCGGCAGGCATAACACAAAGATTTATAACGAATCTCCGGTAAAAAACTATAATACAATCTTTTTACAACCTCCCGGCTATAATCCGCCTCATACTTATCTGCATATTCAGGATATTGTTCAAAAAAACGAGCGACATACTCCAAATGGCCGATCATCGGTTGTAAACTTTTAAATTCATAACTGTGCTGTGTACTTTCGGGATATAATACATGGTACAAATAGACACCGGAAGAATAAACGACTTTCCGGGCATAATGATATGCATAAAGATTAAAACCCCGATCCTCCAAACTGATTTTCCGGGTATCCGCAAAAACCAGCCGATACGTCATCAAAAACTCCCGCCTGTACAAATGATTTAAAACAGAAAAATAAAAACCTTCTCCTTTCAAAAGCCCCGATAACATGGTATCCCGGGCCGATTTTACTGCCGTAGGAAAATAATTCTTCCTTTTCAACTCTCCATTGAAGGCCACCTGATACATATCGGAAAATACGATATCGGCATCGCTCCCGACAGCTATGTTATACAAAGCTTCATACATATTCTCCTCACAATAATCGTCGTGATCAGCAAAAGCGACATACTCCCCGCCGGCCACCGACAATCCGGCATTACGGCTCTCTCCCACATGACAATTTTCTTTATTGCGGATAATCATTATACGCCCGTCGGCCGCAGCATATTTCTCAGCCAATTGCCCGCTTCCGTCCGTCGGACAATCCAATACCAGAATAATCTCGATATCGGACAGCGTCTGGGCAATCAAAGATTCCATACGTTTTTCAAAATACGGACCGGCATTATAAACCGGGACAATAACAGACACCTTGGCCATAACCTATAATTATTTAATAATCAACTATTTTTAAGACAGAATAAACGTCCTTTAAAATTAGCCACTCCGTGATCTCCGGTTTTCGAAAACCGGAAAAGGTAATATTTTGAGACAGAATATTTTGTATATATAAATGATTGGCTACTTTTGCAGAAAAGAACAAAATAATACACTTAATTTTAAGGGACGATTTAATTGTAGATTTACAATTTTAGATTAAATGAATCTGCCAACCGCCAGCTTGTTAAATAATTTAAAATTTACGTAAACGATCAATTCAACAGTTACCGCAAATTTTATTCAGTACCGCAATATGAATATCCTATATTTTGCAGACTCGGATATCACAATTAACAAGGGAGGAGTCAACCGGGTAACTCATTTTCTATCCAGAGAATTTATGAACATGCCCGGTTGGAAATGTTACCTGGCTTATCTCAACGAAAGCAAAGTGTTACCGGTAAGTGAATTTAACGGGAAAATACACGTCTCCGCCGATAAAGCAAACGAACAAATCAAGGAATTCATTGAAACCCGGCAAATCACGCAAATCATTGTCAATCTGACCACTAAAAAAAATATCTATTTTTCGCTCCCGATTCTTTATGCATTAAAATCAGAATTTTCCAACCTGCATATCATTTTTTGTTATCACACCTATCCGGGATGTGAGCTTTTTGGCATTCCCCCCGGGATCGGCTTACGACGCCTGCTTCACCTACCGGACCGGATGAACACCCTAAAGTCTATAATACAGTATATCGTCGGTAAAACACCGTTCAGCGGCATATCGAAAGCCTGCATACGACACAAATACCGCTTTATATACGATCATTGTGACCGCCTTGTCCTTTTATCTCCTCATTATATTCCCCGTTATGCCGAACTGGCGGATATTAAAGGTGCCAACCACATCATTGCCATTCCCAATCCATTGTCGCTGCCTGAAATTCTCTCCCCGGATCAACTAATCCGGAAACACAAAGAAGTACTGATCGTCGCACGCCTTACAGAGCCGGTCAAACGCCTCTCATTGGCCCTTAAAATCTGGCAGATCATTGAAAAAACAGAATCATACAACGACTGGAAATTGGTTATCTTAGGGAATGGTGAAGACGAGCTATATTATAAAACTCTGGCCCATAAGCTGGGTTTAAAAAATATTTCGTTCGAAGGCAGAAAGGAACCCTTGGAATACTACCGCCGCGCATCCATTTTTATGATGACTTCCCTTTATGAAGGTTGGGGACTGACCTTAGTCGAAGCACAGCAAATGGGGGTAGTCCCGATTGCTTTTGAATCTTACGAAGCTCTACAGGACATGATCCGGAATCACGACAACGGCATCCTGATTCCCGACCGGCATATCCACGAATATGCCGCCCAATTAAAAGAACTTATGACAGACTTCTGCAAACGGGAGGAAATAGCCGTAAATGCTTTAGCCAGTTGCCGGCAATTCAGCATCGGTCACATTGTTCAAAAGTGGTGCCGTTTATTTAGTAATCTCTAAAAGTCCGGTATCCGGATTTGGAAATGACGATTCAAATAAATATCTTTTTTATATATATATTTGTCGGCACAATATATAAACAAAAAGATATCCTTATAAAATGCATACGCCTAAAATCAGTGTTATTATACCGGTTTATAATGCAGGTATCTATCTTCCCGAAAGAATAGAATCCATATTAAATCAAACGTTAAAGGATATTGAAATTATCATCGTACTGGACTGTCCGACGGACGGAAGCGATAAAGTAGCAGAATCCTATTCCCGGAAAGATGAACGGATCAAGCTGATTTATAACCCTGCCAATTTACACATCGGACTCAGCCGGAATCAAGGCTTGAAAGCAGCCACCGGAGAATACATCAGCCTGGTGGACCACGACGACTATTGTACTCCGGATATGTACGAAAAAATGTACTCCAAAGCACAGCAAAACCAGGCCGACATCGTTGTCAGCAATTTTTACGGTATAACAAGCACAGGAAAAACCCAGCGTTTCGGTTTCCCTCAAAACTATTCCGACGAAGTATTTCAAAAAAAATCATTCGCATTTTTAATCAGCGGCCCCTGTAATCACAATCCGGCCTGCTCCATTACATCGAATTTCAGTGTCTGGACACAACTCTTCAAACGACAATTTCTCGAAAAGCATCACATCGTTTTTCAGGATAACCGGGAAATAACATTCGAAGATCGTTTGTTTTTGATAGAGGCTTATTTCTTCGCACAAAAGGTAAATGTCATTCACGAAGCTTTCACCTATCATCGCTATCACCAGAGTAATTCCGGCTCAAATTACAGTTACAGATCCATCGAACTGATCACCAATTACCTGATGTACGTCCACGACTTCTTAAACAGGCAGCATATTTTGAAAAAAGAGTACATCCATTTTGCAGACAACATTCTCCTTTCACTGTACTCGGGTTTCCGCAATGAAGTGAAACACAAATCGCTGTTCAAAGCCTTACGGACTTTAACACCCATTCGCAAAAACCCGGCCTTCCAGCAGGCTCTCCGGTATCTGTACAAAAAAGAGAACCTGAAATACCTGAAAAAATACCCGGTAACCAAACTCTCATTCTTACTGCTGATAACACTATTCGGAAAAAAGACAGATTAATTTTTGATTTACGATTTATGATTTACGATTTACGATTCTTCTTTGAGGGTGGGGAGGATTAAGGATATTATCTAAAATCATAAACCTACAATTTAAAATCCAGATTAATCCGGCGCCAAATCCCTTGGTCAACCAATCTAAAATCTAAAATCTAAAATCTACAATTTATACGTAGCATGCAACAGCCCTTTCCGGAAATCATAGGGTGGTTGTGCCTGGTAGCCCTCTGTTAAAAACAGCATATATCCCTGTGAAAAAGCGATTGTGTAATTGAAGCATTCCAATTTTGCAGACAGACGTTCAGGATCTCCTTTTTTGTGATAAGTACACACCAACAAATCAGAAATACGTCCCTCCTTCAAAAAAGCTGCCGCACCTTCCAGAACAGCAACTTCCGCACCCTCCACATCCAATTTCAAGATGTGGGGAACACTTTTATCTCTGAAAAAATCGTCCAATCGGACTGTATCGGACGAAGTCGTATCCGAAACGAAACGATTGACAATATGCACTTTATCCTTCCAGGGCTCAAAAGTGGCCTCCAAAGCCTCGATCCATCCGGCATCACATTCGAACAAATACAACTCCTTAACCCGGTCCACAATCTTCAATCCGAAATTCCCTTCCGCCACACCGATATCGGCAACGACACTATTTTCGGAAAGAGTCAGCCCATCGAAAAAATAATAATGCGGAGAATGCAAATCCTGCTCCTCTTCCAGAGAACGATAAGTCCGGACGGCTTCCTTACGGCTCATTCCTCTTTTGAAATACAATTTCTTTCCTTCCGGGGTATATACAAACCACAAATCCTTTTCCCGGTCCCGCAACACATTATACCCTCTGAAATTATACAAATGCACGAACGGATCATTAAAAACACCGACCAAATTCCAGCGAAGAAATTTCCGGATTCTTTCTGCCTCACCGACAGGCATATTCAAATCTCTACCCTGTTCCAGAAATAATCTCACACGTTGTGTCAACAAATACCTCGGACTACGCATGATTCTTTGCTTATTGTATTTACAAAAGCTCAACCATTTTCCTTTTATCTTTCTCAAACATTGACACGCCATTACTTCTCGTTTTTATTTCCAAAAAAATGAAACACATATTTATCCGCCAATGCACAAAACTCTGCGGATATTTTAAAATAATAAGTCAGGAAAAACCAAACGGAAACGATAATGACCGTCCGATACACTCCGTCTGCATAAGGATTACCGGCATACGGCAGCAACTCATTCAATCCCCACAAAAACAGAATCAAGCCTATCTGCTTAAAGATACCTGCCGAATAGGGATTCCCTTTTATTTTTTTCAAAACAATCCATTGCTGAAATGAATAACTCAACAAACAAGTAATCAAAGTTGCCATAGCAGCTCCGTTTATACCAAAATGAGGGATCAATAAATAATTAAAACCGATCGTCAGGGCCGTCAGGAAAAAAGTAAAATACAACCCCCAGTAATAATAACGCGAAAATGAAATCAATGAACCTCCGAAACTCAATGTCAAACTCACCAAACGGGACATTGCCAGAAAAAAAACGACCCATTTACCCGCCCGATAAACCTCTCCGTTCGGAATAACGGAAAAAATAGTATCGATATTGATCCAAATCAGTAAAAACAACGTACTTCCGGCGATAAACTGATGCAAAGCCACTTTTTTATACAATAGGTTCGCTTCATTCAGATGCCCGTCTTTCAATGCGGAAGCAGCTAAAGGAGAAGCGATAGCCGTAATCGAACG
This sequence comes from Culturomica massiliensis, assembly GCF_900091655.1. Classification (NCBI taxonomy): domain Bacteria; kingdom Pseudomonadati; phylum Bacteroidota; class Bacteroidia; order Bacteroidales; family Odoribacteraceae; genus Culturomica; species Culturomica massiliensis. Next base: position 3,464,896 of record NZ_LT594621.1, on the reverse strand, counting down.
CGCCGGTATTTCAATCACCGTCGCCATATAAAAAGAAATGGTATATATACCGGCATAATTCAATCCCAATTCTGAACTCACCATAAAAAGATCCAACTGACCTATTATATTCCCACTTAAGGCAGCCGCCACCAGAAACAACGTGTATTTGCCGATCTTAACCAATAAATCCCTATCAATGTATGTCGTATCGTGCTTCAAAGAAACAGAAGCAATACGGGAAACATAAACGAGACTTGCTACCATAGCCATGCCGTAAGCCAGGACAACACCGGTTACCAAACCGTTCAAATTCAAAAATTGAAAAGCATAGAGCAAATACACAGTCAGTAAAACGACACGTACTCCGATTTCCCGGATAAATTTAGGAATGACGATACGCAACAAAACATTGGCGTAAGTTTCCAGAACCGCCCAAAACACCAGAAAAATAACCAAAGGAATAATCCAATTGTAATAATCCACCAGTAGGGCAGATTTACTCTCGAAAAACTCAATCACCGGTGCTTTAAGAAGCCAAAACAGCGTAACAAATATCAAAGAACCGATGCAGGGCATAAGCATCAGATAAAAGAAAAAACCATTGTGATTTTTCTCCGGATTTTTGAAATAAGGGAAAAAACGCATCGCAGAAGCCGATGTCCCCAATTGCGCAAACCCTGCCACAAGAGCCGCAACCTCATAAATGACCTTCGTCAAGCCTATTTCTTCCGGTTTCAAAAAACGTGTCATGACAAACACTGTCGTTACAAACCCCAAAAAAGCCCCGACATAATTTACAATAGTCGCTTTTATACTCTGTCGGATAACAATACCCATAAGTTATCTCTTATTGCATCAAATCAGGTGTAGTTTCAACCCATTTATAGATTTTATCTCCTCTCCGGACTTTTTCCGGTACCGGCATCGAAAAAAGAATACCCTTTTTAACCTTCTCCACAGGCTGCAAATCGACCCGGATTTCCGGCACCCTCATTTCAATAACACCCGTCGTCTCCCCGACAATCAATACTTCATCTCCTACAGAAAGATCGAAAGATTCCAGCTTAAATTCCCCGACCTGAAGATTCGAAAAATAGTTCGTCACCTTGCCCAATGCTATCTTCTTCCGGGTCGCTTTCGAACCGTACACTTCACTCCACTCTCCCAAACGCTGTCCCAGGTAATAACCGTCCCAAAAGCCCCGGTTAAACACAGTCGCTAACCGTTGTTTCCAAATTTCAATTTTTTCAGCAGAATACGTACGATCCAAAATGGCTTTTAAAGCCTCATCGTAACAACGACAGACAGTCAATACATATTCAGCGGGACGGGCACGTCCTTCCAATTTAAACACCCTCACTCCGGCATCGATCATCTTATTCAGAAAACCGATCGTACAAAGATCTTTGGGAGACATGATATATTCGTTTTCAATATCCAGTTCGACCTCACCTTCCCGGTCCTTTACCGTATAGGCCCGCCGGCAGATCTGAAAGCAGGCTCCCCGGTTAGCCGACGCATTTTTTTCATGTAAACTAAGATAGCATTTCCCCGACACAGCCATACACAAAGCTCCGTGGGCAAACATTTCAATACGTATCAATTCTCCTTTCGGTCCACGTAATTGCTCTTCCTGTATCCGGCGGTAAATATCAGCCACCTGATTCATATCCATTTCCCTGGCCAATACCATCACATCCGCGTATTGGGCATAAAAACGTACCGTCTCGTAATTCGTAATATTACACTGCGTACTGATATGTATCTCAACTCCCCGGGAATGTGCATACAGAATAGCAGCCAAATCAGATGCAATAATGGCGGATACCCCGGCTTCTTTCGCACAATCGATCACCTCATGCATCTTCTGTAACTCATTGTTGTAAATAATGGTATTTACAGTCAAATAAGTCTTTACTCCTTTTTCCTCACAAATCCCCACTATATTTCTAAGATCGTCCAAAGTAAAATTAGCCGACGAACGGGCCCGCATATTTAAACCCTCCACGCCGAAATACACCGAATCCGCTCCCCCTTGCAAGGCCGCCGACAAAGATTCGTAAGACCCGACCGGTGCCATTATTTCAAAATCTTTTCTCTCCATACCGTAAATCAATTCATTTCCTGTTTTATCCTTCCCTTAAACCCAAAGAATTAAAACCTCCAATGCATCTTTAACTATTTCAAATTACATATTTCAGAACCCTGATTATTTTACTGACCTACAAAGGTATACTTTAATCGGTAATAAAAAAACAACTTCAAATTTTGAACCTGTACTTCCTATTTATCAATCCGGCAAATACAACTATAATAATGTATCTGTTTTATCATTATCAATGGAAAAAATTAGACAACAACAATTCGTTTTATTCAAATTCCGATTTTAAACGACTATTTTTTACTAAATTAGACTCGCTAAAAAGCATTGTAAGTTTTAACCTTAACACAAAATAGCTTTCTTTGGAGGCGTCGGTCCCGCCAAAAATCAGTCCAAACAATAAAACTATTTCTGAAAACGGACAACACAAGTTCATTGATATGCTGAAAACAAACACCTTAACCCAAGTCGTCAAAGGTCAGGGAAAATAAAAGAACGAAAGGTCGACTGCAAACAATCCTAAAAACAAAACACACACAACCAATAAATATCTATATATCATATATATACCACAAACCACTTAACGGATTTTAATAGAACTGGAGTAGAATTGAAATCATTATCACATTTTATTCTTTAATATTCCTGATTTGATTTTAATAGAACTGGAGTAGAATTGAAATATAACCCCGCAAAACCTGGGATAATAAAAATGGGTAATTTTAATAGAACTGGAGTAGAATTGAAATCCTTTTCCTTAGTACGTACCATTAAGTGCCGGCATAATTTTAATAGAACTGGAGTAGAATTGAAATAGTCCGGACGGTTAAGAAGAAGTATACGGGCGACTTATTTTAATAGAACTGGAGTAGAATTGAAATTGGAAGCAATTAACACAATTAAATCAGACAAGCCTGATTTTAATAGAACTGGAGTAGAATTGAAATCAGATAGCTGTGGGGATTTTATTCAGGTCAATTTGTTTTTTAATAGAACTAAATAGAATTTCCGTCCGTTTTTATAGACAGCCGGAGAAAATCCATACCCGGGAATCCATTTTCCGGTCTGACGATTTTTAAACAAATACTAAAAAATACACAATCCGGGAAATCTGTATATTTTTGATTATCGAATCATTAGCGTTAGTATTTCTTTTATTTTTGTATCCTCATTGAGTCGAAACGACAAAAGCTGTAAGTAAAACACATCGGTCTGGCAACTCCAGGCTCAAACAAAAATAAATAACGACAGCAGCCGGAGGATTGATGTATAAAAACATATCCCGGTAAACTTTCGGCCAGATTTATCGGTACAATAATGTTATAATTTAATTTGTTTATCCATGACTGAAAGTAAAAGCCCTTCGTTTATACAATCCCTGCTTCCCGTGCTGATTTTGATCGTTCTGCTATTTCTTAATGTAAAATACTTTGAAGATCCGATCGGTGGAGCCAACCAAATTGCCTTGTTTATTGCAGCTATAATAGGAGGACTGATCGGATGGCACAATAAAGTGAAATGGGAAAACATGCAACGCAAAATCGTTCAGACCATTCATTCGGCTATGACATCTATTCTGATCCTGCTGCTGATCGGGGCATTAAGCGGCGCCTGGATGATCAGTGGAGTGATCCCGATGATGATATATTATGGCGTCGATATTATGCATCCTTCCTACTTTCTATTGGCAACAGTCATCCTATGCAGCATTGTTTCTCTGGCAACGGGAAGTTCCTGGTCTACGATTGCAACCGTCGGGGTCGCCATCATCGGTATCGGGAATGCTTTCGGGCTCAATCCGGGACTAGTTGCCGGAGCGATCATATCCGGCGCATATTTCGGAGACAAAATGTCTCCGCTTTCCGACACCACCAACCTGGCTCCGGCAATCGCCGGTACCGATCTGTTCACGCACATCCGCTATATGATCTACACGACCGGTCCTACTATGATTCTGACCCTCGTTATTTTTGCCGTCATCGGCCTCTTTCATTGGAGCGACAACACAACCGTCAGCACAGAATTTATTAAGGAAGGAATAGCTCAAACCTTCCACATTTCGCCTTTCCTGCTCATTGTTCCCCTGGCTTTAATCATCATCATCATCAAAAAAGTACCCCCCATTCCGGCAATGATCTGTGGAACGACATTCGGCATACTCTTTGCCCTTCTGTTTCAAGGCGAACTACTGAACCAACTGATCACGGCGGAAGGATTAGAAAACAAATATCAACTATTGACCCAATCGGTATTTCAGGGAGTCTCGTTAACGACAGGAGTTACCGAAGTGGACAACCTCCTGACGACAAACGGGATGGCAGGCATGCTGAACACCGTATGGCTGATTATGGCAGCCCTTACATTCGGAGGAGTTATGGAAGCCTGCGGTTTTTTGAAAAAAGTAACCCAAACCTTCCTTCTATTCATTACCAACCAAACTTCACTGGTCGGTACAACTATCGGCACGTGCATATTTTTCAATATCACGGCCTGTGACCAATATCTGGCTATTGTCATTCCCGGAAAAATGCTTCAAAAATCTTATCAGGAAAAAAAGCTGAAACCCGAAGTACTCAGCCGGGCCCTCGAAGATTCGGCTACCATGACTTCGGTGCTCGTTCCCTGGAATAGTTGCGGAGCAACACACTCCAAAGTATTGGGAGTCGCCACGCTGGAATACCTCCCTTTCTGTTTTTTCAACCTGATTTCTCCGCTCATGAATATCTTTATCACCGCTATCAATTATAAAATCCGGAAATTAAAATAAAAAACGTCAGTAAAGATTAACGTCAGTAAAGATTAACATCCCTAATACCGGGACGAAAAGTGGAAAATAGAGCCTGGAAATAAAAAAAACTAAGGAATTAGTTTTGTAACTAAAAAATTAGTTATATATTTGTCCTATAAATAAGGGAGAAAATGAAAGAACTGACAAAAGCTGAAGAACAAATCATGCAAGTGCTATGGGAACTGAACCGGGCATTCGTAAAAGAAATTGTAGACAAGCTACCGGAACCCAAACCGGCTTATAACACGGTTTCAACAATCGTGCGCATATTACAGGACAAAGGGTTCGTAAGTCACGAAAGTTTTGGCAAAAGCCATTGTTACTATCCTTTAATGGATAAAGAAACATATACCCGTAAATTTCTCCGGCATTTTATTGGCAATTATTTCAATAATTCATTTCCGCAAATGGTATCTTTTTTTGCCCGCCAGGAAAAAATCGACATTCGGGAACTGGAAGAAATTCTCAAACAACTGAAAGCCAACCAAAACTAAAACGATATGTTATTTTTGACCTACATATTGAAATCCGCAACCATTTTAGGAATAATGCTTTTGTATTATCAAATGGTATTGAAAAAACAAACTTTTTTCAACCTCAACCGGATTTATTTGTTGGGATCAGTCATTTTTGCGGTTTGCATACCCTTTATACAAATTACTTTAACGGTGAACGAAAACGTTTCCCCACTTCCGGTATTACCGGCAAACTTCTTACAGGAAATCGAAACCGCCTCCCAACCGGAGCATATCCAGGCCCATGGAAATAGTCTTTACGACTATCTAAAATACATCTATTGGGCGGGCGTATTTTTATTCGGTTTACATTATCTGTCTTTTTGGAATAAATTATTCTGGTTAAGCCACGAACACCCGCATAAAAAATTCAGAGGCTTGTATTTTATATTATTACAAAACAAAAACCATTCAACCTTCTCGGTATTCAACCGTCTTTATATAAACACCCAAGGACTTGACAAAGAAAACAAACACAAGATATTCGAACACGAAAAGATTCATATCCGGCAATTACACAGTCTGGACCTTCATCTTCTCAGTATCCTTTGTATTTTCAATTGGTTCAATCCTCTCATCTGGATATTCAAAAAGGCTATAGTCCAAAACCATGAATATATAGCAGATCGGCAAGTTGTCAGGAGATTTCAAACCGGTAGTTATCTTCGGCTGCTCGTCAATCAGACACTGAAAGGAGACCTTTCTTTCAGCAATGGTTTTTCATGTTCAAATCTTAAAAAACGTATGATTATGATGACACAAAAACAAACACCCAGGTATAGGATATGGTATTACATTCCTGCTTTTATTCTTAGCGGAGTATTATTCCTATCTTTCAGTTGCATCGTTACCGGTAAACCGGCAATTGCCAAACCGGCAGAATTTTTTTCCGAAACAATTAAAACTCTGGCTGTCCAATCCCAGGATACGGCAAAATCAGAAGTTTTCCAAGTGGTAGAAGAGATGCCTCAATTCAGCGAAGGCAGCCCCACAGCATGGATAAACAAACATATTAAATACCCGGTCGAAGCTATCGAAAAAGGTATCGGTGGTAAAGTTTATGTCAGCTTTATTATCACCAAAACCGGAAAAATCAGGGATGCGAAAATAGCCAAAGGTGCTAATCCGCTATTGGATGCAGAAGCGCTTCGGGTAATCAGATCTATGCCAGCGTGGACTCCCGGAAAGCAAAAAGGACAAGCGGTAGATGTCCAGTATACATTACCTATCAATTTTGGAATAAGCAAACCGGCAGCACCCAAGCAGCAAACGGATACACCGGCTCCGAAAGCGGATGACATTTTTCAGGTAGTAGAAACAATGCCCCGGTTTAACGGCAATCAAAAAGCATGGTTGCAGGAAAACCTCCGGATTCCGGCAGGAGTAGATGTAAAAGCGCCAGTCAGAACTTACGTGCAATACGTTATTTTTGAAGACGGAACAATCCACAATGCAAAAATTTCCAAAAGCAGCGGCAATACGGCTCTTGATAACGAAGCTTTACGGGTCATCAACGCCATGCCGGCATGGACACCCGGAAAACAAAGGGGACAAGCTGTAAAAGTAGCTTATACGCTTCCAATCGTATTCGAGCCGACAACAGCAAAATAAGTCAACATATAAATTGCAGATTTTTGATTTACGAATTTTTAATTATACGCACAAATCAATCCCATCTTTGGGGGAAAATCAAAAATTAATGCAGGTTCAGGTATTTTTATCCGAATAATATAATACCGTATAATTATCCACAGCACTTACGATTGCAAAGTGCTGTGGATTTTTTAAATCCTGAAAAATTTTTCTACCTTTGTTTTATCCGATATTCGATACTGTTTTATTTAACTGTTACAGATGTAATTTATTTAAAGGCAGTGACAATATAGAGGAGGTCCGTTTAAATCATTCAAAAAATAAAATATGAACGAGGAAGTAAAATTATTTATGGACGATGCTAAAGAGCAAATGCAAAATGCCCTGACCCATCTCGAAAATGAACTGGCAAAAATCAGAGCCGGGAGAGCCAATCCTAAAATTTTAAACGATGTACTGGTAGATTACTACGGTACACCGACCCCGTTATCTCAGGTGGCCAATATCACAGCTCCCGATCCCCGTACAATTGCAGTACAGCCGTGGGAAAAAAATATGCTGGCCCCCATTCAAAAAGCAATCATGAACGCCAACTTAGGTTTCAATCCGGACAACAACGGAGAAATCATCCGCATTAACGTACCGCCTTTGACAGAAGAACGCAGAAAAGAATTGGTGAAACAAGCAAAAGGCATAGGAGAAACAGCAAAGATCAGTATCCGGAATGCACGCCGCGATGCAATCGATGAATTCAAAAAACTGGTCAAGGAAGGCCTGCCGGAAGATGTAGCCAAAGATGCCGAAACCGAAGCTCAGAAAATGACAGATACCTTCAGCAAAAAAATAGAAGACATGCTGATCGCCAAAGAAAAAGATATTATGACGATATAAGAAAAGCCGCATTTGCGGCTTTCTTTATATCAATGCATTGGCTCTTTCCAAATCCTCGGGCGTATCGATACCGATAGATTCGTGATCGGTGATACGAACAGCTATTTGATAGCCGTTTTCCAACCACCTCAATTGCTCCAACGACTCTGCTTTTTCCAAGCTGCCTTGAGACAAGGCCGTGATCTCTTTCAGTACTTCCGGACGATAAGCATACATCCCGATATGTTTATAAAAAGCCGCTGTTTTTATCCATTCTTCCTGATCGACACCTCTGCAAAAAGGCATCGGAGAACGGGAAAAATAAAGAGCTTGTCCCAAAGCGGAAAAAACCACTTTTACTTTATTCGGATCAAAAACATCCGCATTACACTCGAACCTTTTAGCCAAAGTTGCAATTTGAACCGCCGGATTTTCAAAACAGGCAGCCAAAGCACGAATCTGTTCCGGAATTATAAAAGGCTCGTCCCCCTGAATATTCACGACGACATCGTATTCTTCCTGCCGTAAAGCCATCACATTACAATAAGCCTCATAACACCTGTCCGTACCGCTGCAATGTGTCGCAGCCGTCATGACGGCTTTTCCTCCGAATGCCACGACCCGGTCATAAATCCGCCGATCATCCGTAGCCACATAAACACAATCGGAAACAGCTACGGCCTTTTCCACCACATGCTGTATCACCGGTTTTCCGCCGATTTCCGCTAACGGCTTGCCGGGGAAACGGGTAGAAGCATAACGCGCCGGAATAAGAATCAATACTCGCATCCGGAACCTATTTAATGACTTCCTTTGTTTCCTTCGGTTCCTTCTTGATCATCTGGCAATTTCCATTGAAGAATACCCCCTGATCTATCGACAACACCGAAGACACGATATTTCCGATCACCTTGGCCGGAGCTTTTAAAGAAACCGTATTACTGGCTGTTATATTGCCGAGTATCACTCCCATCACATCGACATTTACACAGTCGATATCCCCTTCAATCTTGGCCGTATTTCCGACAACAAGCCGTCCTGAAGTGACAATCTTACCTTTGATGATGCCATCTATCCGGATATCATTCTTTGTTTTTATATCTCCGACAATAACAGTTCCTTCACACAACAAATTGACAGCATTACTATTCGTTTCTTTGCCCATACGCTTATTTATTTATTTTATCTTGCAATCTTAATCCTTTCTCTATCACTGACGATGTATACAACTTCAGACAGGAGGTAATCAGATGCCCCTTTATTACGGCATGTTCTTCTAAAAAAGCTTTATGTACAACCTCCACATTTCCTTTTATCACACCGCTGATATATAAATTATCACAATACACATCTCCGTCAACTTCTGCACCCTCCGCAAGTATCAAATCCGATTTACAATGGATATCGCCCGATACCCGTCCCTCCAGATAAATACTGTTCTCCGAGCGGATATTCCCATTTACCACAGTATCTTTCAATACCCGTGACCCTTTATTATTTACATCCCAATTATAAGACTCCATATTCACATGTAAAATCAAAGACGAATATAGATAAAAATGTTGGTCGAGCCAAATAAAAAACTGGTGACATCCTTCCGGATATCACCAGTTTTCCCCTTGGAATCACATTCCTACTATTTCGTATCGTATGCCCATTTTAAATAAACAGATCCCCATGTAAAACCGGCTCCAAAAGCCGAAAGAATCAGATTATCTCCTTTGTGCAATTGTTTTTCCCATTCATAAAGGCAAAGCGGAATTGTCGCAGAAGTGGTATTCCCGTACCTTTGAATATTGATCATCACTTTAGAGGGATCGAGTCCCATCCGATGACCTGTCGCATCGATAATTCGCAGATTAGCCTGGTGAGGCACCAACCAAGCGACATCTTCTGCCTTCAGATTATTTCTTTCCATAATCTCAACGGATACGTCCGCCATCTTGGATACCGCATGTTTAAATACATATTGCCCATCCTGAATGATATAATGTTCGCGGTTCGTTACTGTCTCTAATGAAGGCGGATTTAAAGAGCCGCCGGATTTCATATATAAATGAGACCGTCCACTTCCGTCAGAACGTAAAATATGATCGATCACACCCAAATTCTCCGTCGTCGGTTCAAGCAAAACAGCGGCAGATGCATCCCCAAACAACGGACAGGTTTTCCGATCCGTATAATCGGTAATAACAGACATTTTTTCTGCTCCGACAAAAACAACCTTTTTATAGCGACCGCTCTCCACATATTGTGTAGCCGTCACCAATCCGTATATAAATCCGGAACAACCGGCATTCAAATCAAATCCGAAAGCATTTCGGATTCCGACCATGTCTGCGATAATCTGGGCGTTAGCCGGAAAATGCATATCCGGAGTAACTGTCGCACAAATCAATAAATCCACCTCATCCGGACTTGTTCCTGTCTTTTTCAATAAATCTTCTACGGCCCGGGCTCCCAGATAAGCACTTCCTTTGTCTTTATCCTTCAGGATATGCCGTTCTTTGATACCGACTCTGGTCATAATCCATTCGTCAGTAGTATCTACCATCCGACTCAATTCCTCATTATTCAGAATATAATCGGGAATATAGGCTCCAACTCCTGTTATTATTGCTTTTGGTCTTTCCATAACATGTATTTAATATACTTTGATTTATTTCTTCCCTGGCTTTTGTTCGAAAATTCCGGTCATCTGACAACAATTTCCGACATAAAAAGTCAGAAGTACACTAACGGGATTTAAATAAACAGGCATAGCCCCCTATACTATAGGAGGCTGTGTATGATAAGAACAATCCCGTATAGTATAAATCAGGCAACTACTGTTTTCTCAATAGCTAATTTTCCCCTGTAATATCCACATTCAGGACATACGGTATGATACTGTACAGCAGCACCACAATTAGAACACTTTGCAATTGCCTTCACGGTAAGTGCATCGTGAGTTCTTCTTTTATTCCTTCTCTGCTTAGAGATTTTGTGTTTAGGATGTGCCATTTCTCTTTACTTTATTTAGTTATTAATTAATTTTTTCAATTCATCCCATCTGGGATCCGTAGGTTTATCTTTTTCTTCCTTTAAATACTTACCCAACATTTCCTCCATCTCACCGTCACACTCACCGTCTTCATGCACAACCCGAATCGGATAATTCAACATATAGACCTCATACAAGCAAGTGCTCAAATCCAGGAAGTCATCTTCCGGTGCCAAAACGATAAAATCGTCATCATTTCCGGACTCCCGCTCACTCTGTTTTACATACATCTCCATTTCTCCCTCCACCTTCAAATCCAATTCTCCCAGACAACGATCGCATGCCGATTTTACAGAGCCGTCAATTTTTATTCTTACTTCCATAAGTAACGAACTCTTCAAAATCTCGACCCTGGCATTCACAGCACCCTGGGTTCCTTTTGTCGCATCAAAACAATTAAAAAAATTGTCATCCAAAACAAAATCGAACACGTGACGTCCCTCTCCCAAACCCCGGTGAGCTATTTTATATTCTGCCAGTCTGTCCACAATTCTAGAAGTAAAACGGCGCAAAGATAGAACAAAAAGTAAAAAGTAAAAAACAAACAATGAAAAAAATGATTAATGCCAGACGATTTACCTCCGTTTCCTTTAGCAACTTAAATCCGCAGAACAACAACAGAGCTTATTTCCGGCCAAGTTCCGGATTCAAAAAACTGACGTTTTAATTTTAGATTTCAGATTGACGATTTTCGATTATACCCACAGTCCTTCCTTGCAAAATGAAGAATCGTAAATCAAAAATAAACGGATGATTTATCACCGGGCGGCATCCGGAAGGCAATGAACCGCCCGGTTCCCGGAAGCATCGGCTACGATTCTTAAGAACCAAATCCTTTGATTATAAGAATATTTTATATACCTTTGTCCCTCATTTTGAAGTGGTCTGTGCTTTAAACTGTAAGGCTGAACCTTAGCCATTTACCTTACAGGCACATTCTGGGATAAAGGATTTATCAGTCTGCCCGGCTGTCGCGTTTCCCTTAATCCAAAGAACTGCAAGCACTTATCTTTTCAAAATACAAACAGATGTTTAATATTAAATTAAAAACAAGTGGATCAAATTAGTTACAAAACGACTTACGTCAACAAAGCCACGGTAAAAAAAGAATGGCTCTTGATTGACGCAGAAAACGAAGTTTTGGGACGTCTTGCCGCTAAAGTTGCGAAACTCCTGAGAGGCAAATACAAACCGTCCTACACTCCTCACGTAGACTGCGGTGATAACATCGTTATCATCAATGCCGAAAAAATCGTGTTAACCGGAAATAAGTTAACCGAAAAACAGTATACCCGTCACACCGGTTATCCGGGTGGACAGAGACACACCAATCCGGCCGCCGTATTAGCGACACATCCGGAAAGAGTTATCGAACATGCTGTTAAAGGAATGCTTCCCAAAAGCCGTCTTGGAAGAGCCGTGCTGAAAAACCTTTTTGTATATGCCGGTTCAGAGCACAAACAAGAGGCTCAACAACCGAAAAAAATCGATTTAAATTTATTTAAATAATAAGGTATGGAAGTAATTAACGCTATCGGTAGAAGAAAAGCAGCAGTAGCTCGCGTTTATGTAAACGAAGGAAAAGGTAATATCACGATCAATAAAAAGAATCTGGAAGAATACTTCACATTACCGACACTTCAGTATGTTGTAAAACAACCTCTTGAATTATTAGGCGTAACCGGTCAGTACGATATCCGGGTAAACCTTGACGGAGGTGGTTTCAAAGGGCAGGCAGAAGCATTACGCTTAGGTATTGCCAGAGCCTTGGTAGAAATTAATGCAGAGAACAAACCTCAGTTGAAAGCCGCCGGCTTCCTGACCCGTGACCCACGTGAAGTTGAACGTAAAAAACCGGGTCAACCGAAAGCTCGTAAGAGATTCCAGTTCTCTAAACGTTAATAGCAGTTTAGTATCTAAATTGACGGGACTTCTGATCAGGACTACCCGACAATTGCTTAAATTAAGAATGTAAACTTTTAGAAAAATTATTTATGTCTGTAAATTTTGACGAATTATTAAATGCAGGTTGTCACTTCGGACACCTCACCCGTAAATGGAATCCTAAAATGGCTCCGTATATTTTCATGGAGCGTAATGATATCCACATCATCGACCTGAACAAAACAGCTATCCAGTTAGACAAAGCTACTGCAGCTTTAAAACAGATCGCTAAATCAGGACGGAAAATTCTGTTTGTTGCAACAAAGAAACAGGCTAAGGACATTGTTGCAGAAAAAATTTCTAATATCAATATGCCGTATGTAACGGAAAGATGGCCGGGCGGTATGCTTACCAACTTCCCGACAATCCGTAAGGCTGTTAAAAAAATGACTACCATCGATAAGATGGAAAAAGACGGTACATTCGATCACCTTTCTAAGAGAGAAAAACTCCAGATTGCCCGCCAACGTGCAAAACTGGACAAGAACTTAGGAAGTATCGCTGATTTGACCCGTCTTCCTGCAGCCCTTTTCATTGTTGATGTTATGAAAGAATACATCGCAGTAAAAGAAGCCCGGGCATTGGGAATTCCGGTGTTTGCTATGGTTGATACCAACTCTGATCCGGACACGGTAGATTTCGTTATTCCGTGCAACGACGATGCATCTACTTCTATCTCTTTGATTATGGACACGGTTTGTGACGCTATCAAAGAAGGCTTGAACGAAAGAAAAGCTGAAAAAGATAAAGAAGGAGACAAAAAGCCTGTCGGCAAAAAAGCTGAAAAGGTAAACGCTGAAGCAGGAGCCGAAGAAACCGTTGAAGTAGAAGAGGTTGAAGAAACCCAAGAAGCAACAGAAGAATAAATCGATTTCAGATTTACGATTTCAGATTTACGATTATAATACTCTGAGTAAAACAATCTGAATCCGGAATCGTAAATCGTAAATCTTAAATCAAAAATCAAGTTATGGAAATAAAAGCAGCTGAAGTAATGAAGTTGCGTCATGCAACGAATGCAGGGATGATGGACTGTAAAAATGCGCTTATCGAAGCCGAAGGAGACTTTGATAAAGCAGTAGACATTATCCGTAAAAAAGGTCTTGTAGTTGCCAGCAAACGTGCCGACAGAGAAGCCAAAGAAGGCTGTGTATTGGCTGTTGCCGAAGGCAAAAAAGGCGTTATGGTTAGCTTGAATTGCGAAACCGACTTCGTAGCTAAAAACGAAAACTTTATCAACTTCACCCGTCAAATCCTCGACTGTGCATTAGCAAATATGCCGGCTGATAAAGAAGCTCTGCTGGCTTTGAATATCGAAGGTCGTTCTATCGCTGATCAGATTGCAGAACAGACCGGTGTTATCGGTGAAAAACTGGAGTTGGCATACTACGGCAAAGTAGAAGCTGAAGCTACAGTCGCTTATATCCACCCGGGTAATAAACTGGCCACGGTCATCGGATTCAATAAAGAAGCCGACAACCAGGTCAAGAGAGATGTTGCTATGCAAGCAGCAGCTATGGCTCCGGTATCAATCGATAAAGACGATGTTCCGGCAGATATCGTAGCTCACGAGTTGGAAATCGGTAAAGAAAAAGCCCGCGAAGAAGGTAAACCTGAAAACATGCTTGAGAAAATTGCTCAAGGACGTTTGAACAAATTCTTCCAGGAAGCAACTTTATTGAACCAGGCATTCGTAAAAGAACCGAAAGAAACAGTTAAAACTTACATACAAAGTCATGATAAGGATTTAACCGTTACCTCTTTCATCAGATTTACACTGAATGACTAAAAATAAAAGCGCCTTTCGGGGCGCTTTTTTTACAATCAGACCAACTTATCTCTCTTTCTCTTTTACCAATGTCACGTATTTGATAAAAATATCGGAATACCAGCGGGAACCTTTAGGACGATGATTATCATCATATACATCTATCAACTCCAATTCCACTTTATCCAGAACACTTTCCGGTAATGTCTCCTCCGCATTCCGGGTGGAAACCAATACAAAAGGCAATCCAGCGGGTAAAGAATCTTTCTGCATATCCCAGGGCAATATTCTGCGCCCGGCCTCATACACCAATTCAATACGCAAATTTTCCCCTTCGGGATAATAAAACGGGACCCCTGACAATTTTTCTATTTTCCGGACACCGTGTATGCTTTTCCATTCCACATTATTGAATAAATTAGCCACAGAGGGCATCAGGAATATCTCAACAATAAAAAACAGGAATACCACGCCCCAAAGCATTAAATAAGGCCGGATTCTGACAATAGAACGAACCAGCAACCAGAATACAAGCAAAAATAAACAGGCAATAAAAATAAAACGCCCCAATCCCATCTTATCTTCTGCATAGAAAAGTACATACACAGCCACCGGTAAAACCAATCCCACCAAAGCAATTACCCCGGCATTGATACGGAATATAATTTTATCCGGATTCAGCAAACCTTTTCTACGGATCTGATGTGACCAATAAACAAACAAATGAGCGACAACCAAAGCTGCCGGAATCAGTATCGGCAATAAATAACGCGTTTTTTTCTCCGGAAGCAGAGACAACAGGATCAGGACGGCAAAAGTCCAGGCTACAGTCAGCAAATATTCCTTTTTTAAAGTCACCCTCTTTTTCCAGTAAGGCCAGATCAAAGCTGTAATCAGAAATAGCGACCAGATACCTGACTCCAGGAAAAATTTCCAATAATAATACCAGGGCCGGACATTATGTGACAACCAGGCCGTAGATTCCTTATCAGCCGCAAAAAGTGCCATATCCCGATGATACAAAAGAAGGTATACGGGCCACCAGCAACTGATAGCCAGGCAAATCAACACCATGACCAGCAAAGGAAAACCTTTCTTTTTAAACGACGGCCGGTAAAGGATAAAATAAGACAACAGGAAAGGCAACAATAAAGCATAAAAGGATACAGGACCTTTCCCTAAAAAAGAGAGGCCCATCAAGACCCCGGCCATACCGAAATTCTTCCACTGCCGGCCCTCCTGTTCAAAAGCTTTATAAAAGAAATAAATGGCCCCGAGCATAAAACTGTGGCAATAAATATCCCAGGTCGCCGTTCGTCCCATCAATATAATATTGAAGGAAGTACACAACACCAGGGCCGCAACCAAACCGTAACGCCGGTTATTCGTCAGTCTGGAGGCAAAAGCATATAAAAAAAACACCAGCAATGTCGCTGCAATCCCGGCAACAGCCCTTTGCAGGGAAAGATTATCCGGAGATATCAACTCAACTCCGGCCGCCAGCCAGGTGGGGAGAGGCGGTTTTTCCAAGCGAAGCACACCATTCATTGTCGGCACCAGCCAATTGTCGTACTCAACCATTTCATGGGCCGTAATCAGGTTACGGGACTCCATTATATCCGGATAAACTACCTTATTATGAATAAAAAAGGTAAAAAAGCAGACAATCCCTAACAATAAAAAATGGAAATTCTTTTTGTCATACATAGCCGAAAAATTAGAATTTATCACCAATCATCAGACAAATGTAATATTTTAATTGTAGGATTTAAATTTTAGATTTTAGATTTATAGACCGAATAAGTGATCACGTATCCGCTTGAGACAGCATCCAAAATCGTAAATACATAAAAATCAATAAGGCGAACTGTATCCGTCTTTAACACATCTTACACTTCGGGGGGTTTCCAAATTAACATATTCTGAACTCAAACTGGAAGCATTGATATGCCAAATCGATGCCGTACCGTCATTTGCCGGAGAACCGGACCACCATCCACCTCCCACAGAAGCCGATCCGAACGCGGAAACATCGAAATTACCGTTCAGATTACTCCAGTCCTCGTTTGTAGGAATACGCCATCCCTGGGGACATATATTCGTCAATTCATTGTAAGTATACCCGTTTGCTTTCGTATATTTCAGATCTTCCGTCATCCACAACTTATCACCGAAACGATAAATCGTATACGTACGCTCATCCCGGGTGTCAACAAACGGATCACCCACACCCCAAGTCGTCTCTACCGTCAGAGAAGAAGTCCACACCCGTCCTTTTTGATCTGTCAATAACAGCACAACTTTATTATGATCCCATGCCCCGGGCGCTTGAATCGTCAACGTACCGGAACCAACGGCTTCGTCATAATACTGCAATACCTTCCAATTACCACCGACAATTGTCGTCAATGATAAATTCTTAGCATAGGAACCACTAACCGAAAAATTGACATTTTCACTGGAATTCTTCCGTACGGAAAGTGTACCGCTGACATTAAACGCAATAGTTATCTCTATGTATTTGGCTACTTTGAAAGTAGTGCCGTCAGCCATGCTAAACAGGACATATTCGTCAGAAGATACGGCATCCACGCTTTCAATCAGAGAATCCCCTTTATCGCCCTTTTCTCCGCTCACCTTATACCACAATGTCCCTCCATCGACAGACAAATAATACGCAGACATAACAATCGCATTCCCCGCAGCATCTTGAGTTACCGTTACCGGTAATGTCGCACCGGCAGCAACCTGAGGCGTCGGAGCATCTTTTCCGGATACCGGAACATAACTACCGTCCGGAGTTGTCATAAACGCATCGTTCACCGTCCAATATAAGGTTTCATCTCCAGGTGTCGCGGGGTCTTTTTTCATTCCGATCACCGGAGAACTGCCTTCCGGGCCTTCCGCTCCGGGATCGCCTTTTTGCCCGTCCACTCCGTTATAAATCTTGTACGAAGGAGATATTTCCTGTCCGGCAATATCCATCAGCTTAATCTCCCAGCCGGTTTTTCCCCCCTCAGCAACCGGATCCAAAACGTCGATGCTCTTGATATATTTCGTTTTATCCAATACGTTTTTTAAAGCTTCAAAATTAGTATTCAAAGCGTCCAGTTTATCTTTGATCTCCGTTACCCATTTTTTCGTCGGCACATCCACGACAGTACCATCCGTAAACGTAAAACGGATCCAATATTCATCGGGTTTTACCAACTCTGCCGTAAAACCGGCATCGGCAGGGTCTCCCGGTTTACCATCCTCACCCGGCGTACCCTTCTCACCGGATACCCGTACCCATGCAATACCTCCATCCACCGACAGATAAACCGCCGCAATATCGATGGTATTTCCGGAAGCGTCTTGAGTAATGTGCAAATCATTCTGCAACTCTTGTCCGCTCTTCAATTGCGGCAGAGGCGCATCCTTACCGTCCTGTCCCGGATCTCCCGGAGTCCCGCTGTCGCCTTTATCCCCCTTGGCCGGGAAACGGTTCCCCCCTTCATCCATGATATATTCCCCATCCTTCGTCCAATAATAACCGCCGTCCGCCGGATCCTGCTTTATGGAAATTACCGGAGTTGCAGCATTTTGCCCATTGTAAATCTTTATCGTTTCACGAACACCGTTTTTCGTATAAATCAATTCATAACCGCTTTTTCCATCCTCATCGAAAGGAGTTACAGAGGTTATGATAATCCCGTTATTGAGAATCTGATCGATAGCATCGATACGGTCATTCATATCCTGAATAGTCTGCTGAATCGTATTCATCCATTTTTGAGTCGGGACAACAACAGGATCCGCCACATTTTTCAACGTAAGGGTCAACCAATATCCGTCCGCCGATAAAGACACATTTTCAAAAAAGGAATCGCCGGTATTACCATCTTCTCCCGGTTTTCCGGGTTGACCTTCCGGACCGGACACTTTTGCCCATGTCACACCGTCATCGACAGAAAGGTAAAAGGCAAAACCGTCGATCGGATTGCCCTCCATATCGGTAGCGACAGACAACATACTCCCTAGTTTCAACTGCGGAGCCGGTGCACTCTGTCCGGGAACACCAGCCTCTCCCTGCTGACCGTTGACCGGAATCGGATTGCCGGATGCATCTTTCAAAAGCTCGCCGTTGACGACCCAATAATAATTTTTATCGTCACCCGTACCTGCCTGAACACTAATTGTCGGAGTCAATCCTGCCAATCCGTCTGCACCGTCCCGGATGATAATCGTCCGGTCTCTTCCGCCGAATGTGCGGCATAACAATTCATAAACCTTCTTTCCGTTCTCCGTTTTTTCCGTTACACTCCTTATAATCATTCCCCCTTGTAAAAACTCTTTGACGGCGAGTACGTCCGCACTTAAACGAGTCAATTGCTCGGCCATATTATCGATATACAACTTCGTCGGGACAACAATATCCTCACTTCCGTCACCTAATTTAAACGTCACATAAAAACCGTCGGGATCTCTCACAACTTCTACAATCAGCCCACTTTGCCCCGGATCTCCCTGTTCCCCTTTATCCCCGGGGATACCCTGATCTCCGGTAAGCCTTACCCATTGAGAACCGCCGTCCACAGAAAGGTAATTAGCAGCCGGAATAATATTCTCTCCACCGATTGCCGTTGAAATGCCGGCATTTATCAGCTCCGTACCGGTTTTTATCTGCGGAGCTCCCAGTGCATCCTGCGCATTCGCTTTAATCGGCTGCCCGTTATACAATAAATCGACACCGTTGATCGTCCAGTAAAGATCGGACTGGTCCCCTCCATCTGCCGGGGTTGCGCTCCGTATACCAATCACCGTATTACCGAGCAATATTTCTGTACCGTCACTAAATGCAATTTTATATTGCTGCACATATCTGCCGTCCTCACTCCGTATTTCCGTTACTGCAGTTATATATTTGCGGTCCGCAACCTGATTCAGTAAATTCCACACATCCGTAAACTCCGTATTGATCTCATCAAACTTCGACTTTACCCAATCATACAAAGCGACCTTTATTTCTGTACCATCGCTCAATGTAAAAATCACCCAACCGTTCGTCGCATCTATCTCAGGCGCCTTTTTAAAAAAAGCATCTCCGGTATCTCCTTTATCTCCGCTATCGCCTTTCTCTCCCGAAACCCGGGCCCACGTCACTCCGTCCACAGACAAATACCACACCCCGGCAATAACAGGTTGCCCCTGAACATCCGCCGGCACCGACAATGCTTCCCCCAATTGCAACTGAGGCGTAATTGCACTCGCTTTTACAGGTTGTCCGTCAATCAATAACTTCTCTCCGTCGACTGTCCAATAATAATCATCGCCCTCTTTTACCACACGTATCTCCGGAGTAGCCCCGGCCGCTCCGGCAGGACCGGTAACCCCATCCTTACCGTTATAAACATCGGAATAAGTCGCATCATTATAACTGATCCGCCAGCCGATCTCCTTTCCCTCTGCATCTTTCAAAGGAGCAACGTCCGTAATGTATTTGGCATTCGTAATCCAGGTATTCAATGTGATAGCTAAATCATTTACCTGCTGCACCAAAGCTTCCGCCCAAGCCCAGCTCGGCACCCGGATCTCCTGACCGTTAGACAACAGAATAATCACCGTCATTCCATCCGCAGATAAGCTTATCGATTCGATCAGACAGCCGTCTCCTCCGGTATTTCCACCACTTCCTCCCGTATTCGCTCCATCTTTCCCCGATACACGTACCCATGTCTGACCTCCATCAACCGACAGATACCATGCAGTATTCACAATCGTTGCTCCGGTCTTATCCTGCAAAACAGCATTATCGATCAAATCGGCCCCTATCTTCAGAGCAGGCTCTGTCACAGAAGCCTTTATCGCCGTAACCTCCCCGTTAATAACCCAATATCCGTCAGCATTGATCTCGACAGTAGGTGTAGAGCCGGATGCTTTTATATTCGTCACAACCCCATCGATTACCCAATACCCATCGGCATTGATCGTAGGAGTTATACCGTCTTTTCCATTCATCCGGAGCGGATTTCCTGCTGCATCCATTAACTTCTCTCCATTCAAAGTCCAGTACCATTCTTCATTCTCCTGTACGACACTGATGACGGGAGTCTCCCCGTCTTTTCCATTATATACCCGGAAAGAGGTATTATCCGTAAAAACAATTTCCCAACCGGATGCCCCGGTCTCTGCATCCTCGAAAGGACGGGTCTCCTTAATCATCGAACCGTTGATCAAGGTCTGCAACAACTCAACCGTCTTATTGATCTGTTCACATCGCTCCTGCAACTCCAAAATCATCGCCTCTAATTTCGTCTGTTCGGAATATAAGCGATCGATATCTTCCTTATAGCATCCGGCAAAAAATAAAACCGACAACAATAACACACAAAGCTTCTTCATAACCTTCTCTTTTGAACACACTATCTTTTCTCAACCTTAGCAGGATTTGCCGAATAATCCAATATCAAGGCGTTCTTTATCATGTAATCGTCAAATTCACGAATAAAAGCATCCCAATATTTTTTCTGTACTTCCGGCAAAAAAGCCCGCGCTTCTTCCTTACTGTCGTAAACGGCATACAGGTAACGGTAGAGCCTGTCCTTCACCAAACGCACCACCCGGATGCCGGGTGTATCTTTGAAGAAAGCAACAGGAAAAGGATTCGTCATGGCATAAATCTGTATCGCATACTTAGGCGTTGCATTCTGCCGAATTTCCGCCGGAACATTATCATCCGTAAAATATCCGGCATATTCCTCCCGGGCCTGAATAGCCTGACGTACCAGCGTATCGAACCCTACTTCCTCGATAATATCGGGTTGCTCCGTACGGATCTTATTCATCAGGCGCATCACCCATTCTTCATGGTCATCCGGACTGCCGGCGGGCAGTACCGGAGGGGCTTCTTTCTGTACAATATACAATGTATCGACAACCCGCTCGACTTTGACAACCGTCGTCGTGTCCCGGTTTTGTTTCTCCAGCAGAACAATCAACCGGGCCATCAATTCCTTCTCATTCTTTTCCCGTTCTTCTGCTTTTGCCAACAACACGGAAAGCTCTGCCGAAGCAACGGCAGAACGACGAACCGGAGCATAAAGAATATTATCTTTTTCCCGTTTCGACTTCCGGTTGATTTTATAAATCAATGAAATTTTCGTACTCCATAAGAAATCATCTTTGGCCTTCGACAGATTATCGACACCGTCAAAAGTATTGTTCGTCGTCCAGATAATACCTGAACTCAACTGCATATCGAAACGGGAATTGATCCGTCCCCGCAAAGCCAAATCCGCTCCCAAACCAAAATCCGGACCTCCGTTCAAAGAACCGTCGGTTACTTTTCGTTTCTGCTGATTGTAAACCGTCGCACGAAAATGCTGCATATAAACAGCCGGCTGCAACAATACTGTAAACCGTTGTGGATTCTCCGGCTGAAAAAGGATACGATTCAAATTAAAAGCCGTCTGGATTCCGATATTGAAAAAACGAACCTGGGAATAAATTTCCGAAAAAGGCGTCCCGGGTAACGTCGGCAAATAATAGGTCGTACCGTCCGGTCCCAATTTACGGTCCAAGGCGTAAGAATGAGCCCCCGCTTTATTCATACCGTAATCTAAAGAAAGAGAAATTCCCAAAACCGGATTGAACTGGTAACCGCCGAATGCTCCGAAAGAAACGCCCCAATAGGTTTTACGGGCTGCAAATGAAGTTAAATTACAAAATACAAAAGGCTCTCCTATAGAAATCCCTGCAGTCCAGTGTGAATATTTATCGGCACCATCTTCTTCTCCGGATTTCTCAACAGACTGAGCATAACCGACAGAACACACCTCTAGCAGTACCCAAAAAAGGATTAATACATACTTGCACATTACAACTTACAACTATTGAGAGTTTTAGTAGTGCAAGTTTTATAAAATTATAATCATTTGCAAATTTTAATTAATTTTATTTACAATTCAACAATAAAACACCTGTATTCCGAATGCTTCGCCCATACTTCCCACATACAGAAATATCCCCCATCTTACCATCCGAATGATAAGAAACAGATCATAAAAAGGTGTAACTCATCCCTGCGGATTTCGTTAAGATTCAATAAAACAAAACCGAATTACGATGAAAGCCTGGAAATACGTTCTGCTCCTCATTGCTTTTATACCTCTCCTCTATTTCAGGGATTTCACCCCGAACAACGAACTAAAATACCTGAGTATTGCCGACGAAGCAATCCAAAACAAAACCTTTCTGACATTTTACAACCACGGACAGATCTATGCGGATAAACCACCCTTGTATTTTTGGATCATCATGGCAGGCAAATCACTACTCGGTTTTCACAGTATGTTATTCATCAGTCTATTTTCCCTGCTTCCCGCATTGTTAATCCTTTATATACTCAACCGGTGGCTCTCACCGTATACCGATAAAAAAAATTTACAGACATGCAATCTCATGCTGATCACCTCCGGCCTTTTCATGGGATCGGCCATGGTATTACGTATGGATATGCTGATGTGCCTTTTTATATTGCTCGCACTCCATACATTCTACAAAATTTACATCGGCCAGGCATCCCCCCGGGATAAGACGCTATTACCCGTATACATATTCATGGCCTTGTTTACGAAAGGCCCTGTCGGTCTATTGCTGCCTCTGGTTTCCATATCAGTCTTTTTACTTTTACAAAAAAAAATCAGCACATTCGGACATTATCTGGGCTGGAAACAATGGGGTATATTATGTATGCTATGTCTGATCTGGTTTTTAGGGGTATACGCCGAAGGAGGAAAAACCTATTTGAATAACCTTCTGTTCAGGCAAACCGTCCACCGCGCAGTCGATGCCTTTCACCACAAACAACCTTTCTGGTATTATTTCAAAACCATCTGGCATTCACTGGCCCCTTGGGTACTATTTTACCTCACCGTCATTCTGATCGGTTTCCGGGATAAGCTATACCGCAGAGACATCGAAAAATTTTTTCTCACAGTTATCGTTTCTGCATTCGTCATGCTATCGCTGTTCAGCAGTAAACTGGATATCTATCTGCTTCCGGTATTTCCCTTAATTGCCGGACTCTCTTTCTTACTATTACCACGCATTCCGCTGAAAACAATCAATTTCAGCATCATCGTACCGGCCATTCTGCTGATACTGGCTTTTCCAGCCTCCTACCTTCTTTCCGATAAAACCGGCTATACCTACCCTTTCCTGCTTCAATGCAGTTTATTTCTTTTTGCCGGTGGAGCCGCATTTTGCCTTTATGCCTTGCATCAAAAAAAATTCTACCAAGCCGTAAACGGCTTGGCCGTCGGTTTGCTCTGCGGCCTATTTGTCATGGGATTTGCCATTCCTCAACTTAACAAACACATCGGATTCAGGGAATTATGCGAAAAAGCGGTACAAATTGCCAGTGATCAACACATCTGTCAATACTACTATTACAACATCAGAAGCGGGGAAAACATGGATATTTACCTGCAACAGAAAATCCGGAAAATAGATATAAAACAACTCGAACAATCAGACGGACAAGAAGACTTCGTATTATTTATCCGCCGAAAAGACATACTGCGGACACCCGGACTAAAAGAACTGATCAGTAATAAAATCAGATATCCGTTCACAAAATACGACATCGTCATCTTCCAAAGAAAATGACGATGTCCCGATAGCTCTTGCAGTAAAACAAGGAAATCTCAATACATATCCGTAATGTCCCAGACAAAAGCACGGATACCGTTTTCTTTATTTACCTCATCTAACTTTTTAACGTATTTCAGGATCAAAGGAACCATCTCTTCTTCTACGATTGTAATCGTAGCAGAATTCATTTCCGGCCAGGTATGGGATCCCATTCTGGGCTCTCCGCCCTCTGTCCCGGCGCCGTTTACCATAGGCCATTGGGTAAAGCCTTTTATCCGTAATTGCTCCAGGATATACGCGACACGCTCGGTCAAAGCCTGATTGTATGTAATAAATACCGCTTTCTTCATCTGATTCTTGATTTTAGATTTACAATTTGCGATTTCGGTTACCTTCTGTAATCCAAAACCGCAAATCCAAATCGTACATTATTTTTTAGGTAAATCTCTTTCGGGATCGAAATCACTCATAAACTTAAACTGTTTGCTAAGCATCTTTTTCTTGTCCCGGCTACCGCTCTTATCCATAGAAGCATATACCGCCGGAACGATAATCATTGTGATAATGGTCGAAAAAACCATACCACCGATAACCGCAACACCCATCGGACGCCATGTTTCAGACCCCTCACCGATACTCATTGCCATCGGCACCATACCCAGAATTGTCGTCAACGAAGTCATCAACACCGGGCGTAAACGTGAACGGCAAGCCAACGCAATAGCATCGTACAGGCGAATACCGCGCTCCCGCATCAAATTGATAAAGTCGATCAACACAATACCGTTTTTGGTTACGATACCCACCAACATAATAGCACCCAAGGCCGCTACGATACTTAACGTCGTATTGGTTATCAACAAGGCTAAAATTACACCGGTAAAAGCAAACGGAATAGCAAGCATGATAATGAAAGGCATCTTAAACGATTCAAACTGTGCCGCCATCACAATATATACCAACATCAACGACAACAACAACAACAATATCAACGAACTGAAAGATTCCTGCTGATCTTCATAGCTACCCCCGATATACATGGACACATCCTGAGGGATATTTTCCAGATTGTCAATAATTTGTTGTGAAGCCAAAGCAATATCTCCTAAAGCGACTCCGGCAGCCGGCGTAATGGATACCTTCAGAATACGCTGTTTACTCTTACGTTCGATATTCGGCGGAGAGAAATACTCTTTAATTTCCCCTAATTCTTTCAACCGGACTCTTTCTCCGTGTCCGTCCGTAATCAATATATTCTCTATTTCCGTAATGGAAGAGCGATATTTCTCATCAAGACGTACAATAATATCGTATTCTTCTCCGTTTTCTTTGAATTTACTGTTCCTAAAACCATAAACACGGTTACGTAAAAAAGAACCGACCTCGGAAGTTGTCAACCCATGACGGGCCAGCTTATCCTGGTCCAGAATCACCTGTAACTCGGATTTGTCATCGTCACGGCTGATCTTGATATCCTCTGCTCCCGGAATCTGACGGGCTTTCACTGCAATCTCATTTGCCAGTCTGGTAGTGGTATTAAAATCATGTCCCATAATTTCGATATCCACAGAGTTACCCCCCATTGAACCACCGCTACTTGAGGTACTTACCGTATATTGCAACACATCCGGGAATCGCTTCAAAATATTACGGACCTGATCGGCAATAACAAAAATATCCCGGTCCCTGTCCTTAATGTCCACCGTACGCAAACGCATATTCAGGATATTGTTACCGGTACTGTTCATCATGGAGGCAAACGAAGCTTCTTCCTCGCTACCGTAAGATAAGTTGATAATTGTTATCTCCGGTATTTCCGCACGAATGACAGAGTCGATCTGTAAAGCCACTTCCTTGGTAACCTCTACCCGCTGCCCGGACTGCATCTTCACATATACACTCATCGAACTTTGGTCATTCTGCGGCATAAAGTCGGTTTTTATAAAACGTGTTAAACTACACGAACCGAGGAAAATAGCAAACATCGATGAAATAATAAAGGTCTTATGACAAAGCACCCACCGTATGAGTTTCTCATAGCCGGCATCCAACCGGTCCAACTGCTTAGAAACGAAATGATAGAAACTAAAGCGGCTTTTTTCCGTTTTATCCTGTATCTTCATCAACTGAGAACAAAGCATCGGCGTCAAGGAGATTGCCGTAACAGTAGAAGTACATACCGTAATACAAACGATCCATCCCAATTGCTTGAATAAGATACCGGTCATACCGCTTACCAATGTCAAAGGGAAGAACACGGCTACCGTTACCAGAGTTGTCACGATGACCGACAGCCACACCTCATTCGTCCCGTATTTAGCAGCTTCACGCGGACGGCTCCCCCTATCGATGTGCTTTGTTACATTTTCCAATACCACAATCGCATCATCCACAACCATACCGATGGCGATCGAAAGCGAAGACAGGGAAATGACATTCAAAGACTCTCCGGTGGCAAACAAATAGATAAAAGCAACAATCAATGAAATAGGAATGGTCAATGCAATGATAAAAGTCGCCCGCCACCGGCCCAAAAACAAGAACACCACCAAAACCACAAAAATCAATGCATACATCAACGAACTCTGCAAATTGTTGATCGATTTTACAATAAAATCCGAGTTATCCGAAATAATCTGGAACTTGATATCGGAAGGCAATTCCTTTTGTGCTATCTCCAATTGCTTTTTAGCTTCCTTTGCAACCGCCACCGCATTTGCATCCGTCTGTTTCGTTATCAGCAGAACGCCGCCCCGTCCCCGGTTTATCGTCTGCTCCAGGGTAATATCCTTAATCGTATCCCGAACAGAAGCCACGTCGTGCATATAAATGGTCTTATCGTTTTGGGTACCCAAAACAATATTCTTGATTTGATCGCTTTCTTCAAACTCCCCTTCAACGCGCAACGTATAATCCATATCCCCCATCTTCACATTTCCCGAAGAAATATCTTTATTTTCCGCCAGAATCTTATTAGCAATCTGTTCCAGTGTCAGATTATAGGCTTCCAACTGATTGGGATTGAGATCGACATAAACGACACGTTCAGGCGCACCGGCAACGATAACCGAAGCCACTCCATCCACCCGGTTTAAACGGGTAATCAATTTATCATCCAAAATTTTGTCGATACCCGGATAAGATTCATTTGCCGTAACAGCATAAATCAAAATCGGCATCATAGATGTATTGAATCGCATAATTGTCGGACGGTCGATATCATCGGGCAGATTCTGCATCGATTTATCCACTGCATCACGCACATCGTTTGACGCTTCATCCAGATTCACTTCCCACTCAAACTCCAATGAAATAACAGCCAGGTTATCATACGAAGTAGAAGTCATCTCTTTCAGATTATCTACCGAGTTCAACTGGTCCTCCAAAATCTTAGTTACATTTTCCTCAATATCCGAGGCATTAGCTCCCGGATAAGTCGCCATAACCGTAATATAGGGTGGATCCATCTTCGGATACTGATCTACAGGCAACTGTATATAAGAGGCAATACCCAACACCATAATAGCCACAAAAACCATCAAGGTAGAAATAGGTTTATTTACCGCTGAATTATATATACTCATCTTCTTAAAATTTAATACTTAAAATTTAGCGTAAAGTCAAAGGTCAAACCGTCGAAAGTCTGTACACAAAAAGACCTCTGACTTTAAACATGCTATCTTATGGCTATTATTTTGCAACATTCAAAGGCGAGCCGTCTACAAGACGTCCCTGGCCCACAATGATGATTTCATCCCCCTCATGGATTTCACTACTGATGATTTCCAGCTGATCCTCAAAACGGCGTCCCATCCGGACATCCACCCGTTTGGCTTTTCCATCCTTATTCAAAAAAACGTAGCGGTCGTTTGCTCCCTGCAACTTCAATACGGCAATAGCCGGAACAACCAAAGTTTCGGTTTCACCGATAAAGAAATTAACCGTTCCGTACATACCGGGACGCAAGGCCTCGTCCTGATTCGGAATACGCAACTCCACGGTAAATGTACGTGAAGCCGGATCTATCGTCGGATATACTATATTTACAGTACCTTCAAATACTCTGTCCGGGAAAATATTGCTTCTAAGTTCCACTTTCGTACCTTTTTTCACAGACAAGAAATACTGCTCCGAAAGATTTACATAGGCTTTTAAAGGATTGATCTTTTCGATGGCGATAACCGAAGGTTTTGAAGCGCCCCCCATTGCAGCTCCGGTATAAACCTCTCCGTTTTCAAAAAACTTTCCGGTCACAATACCGTCGAAAGGAGCCAGCATTTTCGTATTTTCATTCAAAAAATCATAATTCGACTTCGCAACCTCATAATTCGTAACCGCTGCATCATAAGCCTGTTTCGAAATACTTCCCGTTTCATTCAATTTTACAGCCCGGTTATACTCCGTTTCCAAATTCTTCAACTGAACCTCTGCCTGCCGCAAATTTGTCGGATCCATTTCCACCAACAACTGTCCCTTTTTAATGCGATCTCCGACTTCCACATATATTTTACCGATACGACCGGTTGCCGCCGGAGCATAATACACTTGCTCATCAGCCTGTAACGTAGCCGTATAGTCCAATGTTTTGGCAATATTCTGCTTCTGCAGTTTCAATACCTTCACCGGAATAGCTTCAGTCTCCGTACTTTTAGTATCTTCTTTTTTCGACGAACAACCGATAAGAAGAGCGATTGTCAGCACCGTTAAAACGATATTCTTTATCATAACTGTATTAAATTGTTTTTAATAGGATAATTCATTATATAATCTTTCCAACTGGAGTTCTGCCTGCAATAAAGTCAGACAAGCGTTCGTATAATTATTTTCCGCTTCCAGATAATTGTTATTCGCCTGTGTCAAATCCAGACTGGAAACGGCACCATATTCGTATTTACGCTGCATATTTTCCAATACCCGCTTAGCCACCTGAATATTGTCCCTTTGCAGAAAAAAATTGTCGGTAGCATTTTTCAACTCATATTTATATTGCTTCTCATTCACATACAACTGATCTTCCAGTAAACTTTTATTCAGACTCGATTGCTCCAGTTCGATTTTTGCCTGCTCCAGCAAAGCTTTACGCTGTAAACCGGAAAAAATGGGAATATCCATCGTCAAACCCGCAGAATGTTTCGGACTCATATCGAAATCCGGCTTCAAAAGCTTATAATTATAAGAATAGGTTCCGGAAATCGTCGGGGCATACGTCCATTTCTGCAAACCGACCATTTTCTTACTCAGATCTTCCTGGGTCTGGCTCAACTGATATTCAGGATTATTATCGATTTCAAATTTCTTTACTCCCAGCTTGACAAAATCTTCCTGTTTCAGAAAATAATCCAAACTTTCGGTCAGCTTCACCGGGCTTTCAGCTTGTAACCCCAACTGCAACCGCAAAAGATTATAACTGACTTCCACATTACGTTCTATGGAAGACAGACTGTTCTTTAACTGGCCCACCGTAATCCGGATCTGATCGACATCGGTAATTTCCACCGTACCCGCATTATACATATTCTGTGTATGCTCATATATCTGATCCATATTTTCCAGATTCTGCCGGACGATATCCCTCAGACGTTCACTCACCAATATCGCATAATACGTATTACATATATTTTCCTTTATATCCAACTCCGTAATCCCTACCTGCTGGCTCGCCAATCTTTCAGCGATCTTGCTGGTCTGAATACCCAATATCCACTGTCCACTGAAAATCAATTGGGAAGCCGTCACCTTGGCATTGGACTGATCCTTCATTTTGATCGTCCCTCCCTGACCGAAACTCATCTTATACCCGAAATTCGTACTGTAATCCAACTTACCGTTAATCTGCGGCAATCCTTGAGACACCGACTCACGCACTTTCTGCCTGTAAAGATCAATGTCCTTTCGGGAAGACTGCAACTGCTTATTATGCTCCACTGCATACTCGATTGCTTTTTTCAATGACAACTCCTGTACATCCTGCGCTCGGACAAACAAAGGAAGAATCACCGTCAGCAATATCAACACTAAAATTTTTCTCATCACTTTTACTTTATTTTCGTCAAATCCACACAATAAAAACATTCAAAAAACGTTACAAAATTCATGCCAACCTTAATAAGACAGGGATTCGGCACAATCGGCACGCCCGATCCGTTCCAACTCTTCTATGCCTTTAGGAGTAGCAATTGCCCGAATAAAATTATCGACAATCTCGGATACCAATAAGGGTACCGGATATTTTAAATCGTCCGGCATCTCTTGTTCTTCAAGAAAACTCATCTGCCGTGAAAAAATATAAACCTGCAATTCCATATCCACATCTTGCCGAAAAACACCTTTCTCAACACCCATCGATAAAATTTCATTCAACACCGATTTCATAATCTGATCTTTTTCCGCCTCAATCCGTCTGTTTACTTCCGGATGATATTTTTTCAAATCAAAATAATTAGCCGGTAAACGGGTATTTAAATTATCGATAATATGCCTTTTGATTTCATATAAAAAACGAACCGGCCCGATTTTCTGTAATTCCTCCGGACTCGTTTCTTTCCGTAAATTCTCGAGCCGGTAATACATAACCTGCTCCACCACATCTTCTTTATTCTCGAAAATCTGGTATAACGTCTTTTTAGACACTTTCAGATGATTGGCCATATCATCCATAGAAGTACTACGCAAACCGTATTTCAGAAACAAATCCGAAATACAGCCGACCAATTCCTCCTTCAAATGATTTCCCTCACATGCCATAACTTTTATCGAAAACGTTTTACACATGGAAACGTTTCTCTTTTATTTCGTTTCCATCGTGCCGCAAAGATATACAAAAGAAATAAAATGCAAAAACAATGACAGGAAAATTTCTCCCACTTCAGAATTATCCCGTAAAACACTCGACATCAAAAAATTCAGATTACTTTATACGGTATTTCAAGTTATCGAATAATCTCTCAATCAGTCTTCTTTTTTTGACAACAATTTCAGCCGTCCCCTTTATCTCATATTTAAAATAAAGAGATTCCCCATAATTAGTAGTTAAACCGTCAGGTAAACTAACAATAACCAAATAAGTCTCTATATTCGACGTTTCTGTTTTCAGTTTTTTAGTCACAAGAGAAATTGATTTTACTTTTCCTTTAATCGATCCGAATTCAATATAAGGATAATTATCCAATTTAATTATAACATAATTCCCGACATCAACCTTACCGGCACCAGAAGCAGGGAGTAAAACCTGCCCGATTATATCTTCCTGAAATGGAACGATCGAAAAAACTTCTTCACTACGTTTATGTATCATTTTTACCTATAATATCATTGACTTCTTATTGAAAATTATATTCTGTTGGAATCAGAATCATATACAGCAATATTCCTGATTATAAAGCGATCAACATATAAATCACAGATTTACAATTAAATAAATTCGATAAAATTTCAGAATAACATTTTAAAATAAGGCCACACAACCGTCAATACTGCTATAAGAAAAGATATCGGTAAGTATAAAAATTTCTGTTTTAAAGAAAACTTAAAATAATCGAGAATGATTTTACGATTATATAAAATCGGAGCTATAATTATCAACACTAAAAAAGTTTGCCAATTAGCAATTAAATAATCAGGAAATGGTTTAGTTGTAAAGAAAAAGGAGTATACTAACTGACAAAATATATGAAATGGAACAATCATTGGCAGAACATATCCTATATGCCCAAGCAAAAACAAGCCGATAGGATCCACTTAATAATACTACTAAATAAGCAAACATATTAAAATCATTCATCACGATTAAAGAGCTCCATTCAAAAGAAAAAATGTCCATATATTTACCCATATCAAAATAATTTCATTACATAATTGAGAAAAGAGTATCATACCCATAAAAAAACAAGATGATAAATACACATTCTTTTCTATGCTGTCGAATAGACAAAAAAAGAGTATAAATATAAAATAGCAATCCAATTAAAAACAGTACCAAATAAGAGTAAACGAACTCCTTCACTTCCGGATACGGATTTACTACATTACAAAATACATGAAAACATTGAAGCATCAATACACCTAAACTCACTGGATAAAAAACAACAAATTTCGGTTGCATAAAAATTGTCTTTTGTTTTAACGTATAAAACATTCATCTTCCCTAGCCAGGTTACCCTGAATACTACATGTAATATTTGTATATATTAATCCACACGACAGACACAAAGGTTAGCAGGAAGGCTGCTGCCGTAAAAAAGAGTTGTTGCCTGCATTTTTGTATGCCAAAATATGACAATACCTTCGGATGATTCAAAAAAATCGGTACAAGAAATACAAAAATAAATAGTACCGGCAGAGCGCCTTTTGCATAGTAATATATAAATTCTCTATCAAAAATAAATTCACGTACCAATAAGGAAAGCCACATAAGGGGATACAACATGGAAAGAAAATAACCGGATTTTCCCGGTATCCAGATGCCGATGCNCGAAAATCTGGTATAACGTCTTTTTAGACACTTTCAGATGATTGGCCATATCATCCATAGAAGTACTACGCAAACCGTATTTCAGAAACAAATCCGAAATACAGCCGACCAATTCCTCCTTCAAATGATTTCCCTCACATGCCATAACTTTTATCGAAAACGTTTTACACATGGAAACGTTTCTCTTTTATTTCGTTTCCATCGTGCCGCAAAGATATACAAAAGAAATAAAATGCAAAAACAATGACAGGAAAATTTCTCCCACTTCAGAATTATCCCGTAAAACACTCGACATCAAAAAATTCAGATTACTTTATACGGTATTTCAAGTTATCGAATAATCTCTCAATCAGTCTTCTTTTTTTGACAACAATTTCAGCCGTCCCCTTTATCTCATATTTAAAATAAAGAGATTCCCCATAATTAGTAGTTAAACCGTCAGGTAAACTAACAATAACCAAATAAGTCTCTATATTCGACGTTTCTGTTTTCAGTTTTTTAGTCACAAGAGAAATTGATTTTACTTTTCCTTTAATCGATCCGAATTCAATATAAGGATAATTATCCAATTTAATTATAACATAATTCCCGACATCAACCTTACCGGCACCAGAAGCAGGGAGTAAAACCTGCCCGATTATATCTTCCTGAAATGGAACGATCGAAAAAACTTCTTCACTACGTTTATGTATCATTTTTACCTATAATATCATTGACTTCTTATTGAAAATTATATTCTGTTGGAATCAGAATCATATACAGCAATATTCCTGATTATAAAGCGATCAACATATAAATCACAGATTTACAATTAAATAAATTCGATAAAATTTCAGAATAACATTTTAAAATAAGGCCACACAACCGTCAATACTGCTATAAGAAAAGATATCGGTAAGTATAAAAATTTCTGTTTTAAAGAAAACTTAAAATAATCGAGAATGATTTTACGATTATATAAAATCGGAGCTATAATTATCAACACTAAAAAAGTTTGCCAATTAGCAATTAAATAATCAGGAAATGGTTTAGTTGTAAAGAAAAAGGAGTATACTAACTGACAAAATATATGAAATGGAACAATCATTGGCAGAACATATCCTATATGCCCAAGCAAAAACAAGCCGATAGGATCCACTTAATAATACTACTAAATAAGCAAACATATTAAAATCATTCATCACGATTAAAGAGCTCCATTCAAAAGAAAAAATGTCCATATATTTACCCATATCAAAATAATTTCATTACATAATTGAGAAAAGAGTATCATACCCATAAAAAAACAAGATGATAAATACACATTCTTTTCTATGCTGTCGAATAGACAAAAAAAGAGTATAAATATAAAATAGCAATCCAATTAAAAACAGTACCAAATAAGAGTAAACGAACTCCTTCACTTCCGGATACGGATTTACTACATTACAAAATACATGAAAACATTGAAGCATCAATACACCTAAACTCACTGGATAAAAAACAACAAATTTCGGTTGCATAAAAATTGTCTTTTGTTTTAACGTATAAAATATTCATCTTCTCTAGCCAGGTTACCTTGAATACTACATGTAATATTTGTATATATAAATCCACACGACAGACACAAAGGTTAGCAGGAAGGCTGCTGCCGTAAAAAAGAGTTGTTGCCTGCATTTTTGTATGCCAAAATATGACAATACCTTCGGATGATTCAAAAAAATCGGTACAAGAAATACAAAAATAAATAGTACCGGCAGAGCGCCTTTTGCATAGTAATATATAAATTCTCTATCAAAAATAAATTCACGTACCAATAAGGAAAGCCACATAAGGGGATACAACATGGAAAGAAAATAACCGGATTTTCCCGGTATCCAGATGCCGATGCCACTTAAAAGCGCAGCAAGCGATACAGTAAAGCCATTCTCTTTAAACATGGTTAATAATGATGCCCAACCGGGACCGTACCAACCGTATACAAAAGATATCGAGGTTATTATTTCTACAAACAAACCGGAACCGAAGGCCAGTATCAATAACACCATCACCGGATGCGACCTAGACCTGAGAAATGCCGATTTTTTTACAGGCAAAGAAAAAAAGCAAATACAAACAGCCCAAATTATACCCGAAATCAAAAACAAAGCATACAAAATTGCAATTATCTTCCACAAAAGAAGCGGATGATAAAAATAATATTTCTTGACAATATAAATATACAATATCAAATATGCAAGAAGGCTGACAATAGTAATGATTGCTGATTTTATAGTTAAAGATGAAGTTTTCATTACAATGGATTCTATAGTCCGACAATATTAATAAGTTTCAAATAAGTGCTTTTACCCCAACACCTGATTCTGATTACAGCAGCATTACGCATCTCGATTACATACACCGGATTGGTTTCGGTTCCTTCATTCTTCGCCGTAATGTATTCTATTAACTTTTTCATACGATTTCAGAATAACATTTTACATCTAAATCTCCAGCATATGTATTCTCAAAATATTGTTCTATATTGGTCAAAAATCTAGAATTTATCTTTTGGAAAATTCGCGCAGGAAGAAATTTTCCAGTCATATGTAAATAAAAATACAAACCTAAAGTTTCGCCAAACTTGTGACAACCAACATTATAATGTGAAATTACTTCTATGATTTTCTGATGAGACTTTCCAAATATTTCCAAATATTCAGCCTCAACTCGCTTTTTTTCAATAAGATATAACAATATAAAACCAATTCCTGCAAGCCCATCTGAAAAATAAATTATCTTTATTTTTGTAATCAAAGCTTCTTGTAAAAGTTTAAAGGCATGATATTCCAAATAATCATTTCGATAAAACAGGGCCAATTCAGATAAGATCAAAGATAAGCCTGCTTTCCCATAATACAAACCGGAAGCATTACAAGAACATCCATTAATCAAAATAAAATCAATCCACCTTAGATAATCAACATTTCAAATTATAAACAATGGAAAAATATACCAAAATTAAGGCAATTTAAACTACATTATAAGGAATTATTTACTTCATTATAACAAACAACATATCAAATATACAATTTTATTTCAAAAATCAAAACAATATTAAAAGTTATTATCAAATATAATATATGATTTTCACCACATATCATCATAATTACTTTATACTATATTTCATTTTTATAAAATATAGTATAAATAATGCAAATTTAATAAAATACTGCACACACAATTTCATTCAATGTATCTCAATATTCTCAATTAATAATAGATATATCTTTAGATTCACCTTCCGATATAGCATTTAGATACAAAGAAGTCCAAATATCGATTATAAGTACTTTCCCCCTTGTCGCAACAAGACCACCCTAAAAGACATAGTTTTACAAGCCATTTCATTTATTGTTAATAGCAGTCATATCATCCGTCGTAATTAATGATATAAACCAAATAATATATTCATTGTACATTTTAGGTTAATATATAAAACCAAATTACCGGAAATTTATATTTCAAAATTTCCGGTAATAACATTCCCCAAAAGTTCTATATAAAATATACGCTGATATCTACAATCAGTTTCCGGTAACCACCGTTATCCTCGTACCGTTGGCCTGGACTGCGTAGATTTTATCCATTTTATCCAGGACGGAAGAAGATACTTCGAAATTCAGGAAATTAGAAAACCAGATCAGTTTGTCTTGAGCATCCCGGAGTTCGAAAGCCACGGCTTCTTCTCCGTTCGTGATCCGAATGGCTGTACCCGATAATTTATAAGTTACGTTTTTCGTAATTCTCTGGTTATCCCGGAATTGCGTCCAATAACCGACATCCCCCACCTCATCAACATTACCGGTATCGTTTTGTTTACGGTCTTCGATATATTGAATGACATGCGCCGGCTTACGGTACCTTTTGGCGGCAATCCGGGCCTTGGTCTCTGCAATCATTGCCGGAGTCACATTCAATGTCCAGTTCCCATATTGTTCGTAAGGAACATTATCTACAGGAACAAAGAATCCCCACATCTCAAAAAAGTCCGTCAGGTCGAGATTGGCAGCTGCACACGCCTGTTCGGCAAAATTCAATTGTGACCAACCCGGATTGCTTTCAACCGGAGGAGTCTGGCGCAACAATTTGAAAAGACGGGGCCAAAATTGTTCGTCACCCAAAACCCGGTGAAAATAAACAAACAACTGCCAATTCATACGCATATGAAGCTCGGTGTTTTCACCCTGATGTGTCGCACCGCTTATCAATGTAAAAGGTTGATCCTGCACTACCCGGTAATTGTTCAATTCGGAAAGGGCAGTTCCCCGGGAACAGAATTTACCGAATTTGAAAATGACATAATTCGAAAACAAATTGTTTGAAGATTCCGAACATCCGGGCCAGTTGATGGCGAACTGGTTGATATGCCCGATTTCGTGCGCCGGCCCCCACATATTGTCCTTATCTTCCATCATTGTTTCGGGCACCAGTATTTTATACAGGGTATTCTCATGAAATCCGGTACGATAATTTGTCGCCCACATATACCCTTCACCTTCAAAAGAACTGGCAAACAAGCGGTTGTTCCAAAGCTGTCCCCGTTCATTCTCAATGCCCATCAAACTAAGTTGCCAGGCAATGACATTATCCCACATCTCGATTGTCGGAATAATGGAATTCGGCACATATTGCCGTAACCGGTTCGTATGGAACGTCATCATAATATTACGGCCTTTGATCGTAAAATACTTATAGGTCGATTTAGTCAATAGTTCGGCATATTTGGCATCGGTTTTATGTTCTTCCAGGTCAAAATAACCGTTCACCCGGCCGCTTCCCATAGGAATATGTACACGTATCGGTAAAGCCCTGGGTGAAGAAAGGTCCGTATGATACATCACATAAAGCAAACCGGCATTACGAATAGCCAATTTATTGACACCTTCCGACAGAAAATAGCTATCTCCTGAAACATCACCGTCGGCAATACTCAGCAACGAAATTTCCTGTCCATGGGTATCTCCGACCAGAACGATAATCTCATCCCCGGCATTTGCATAAATACCGGTCGTATTATCGAGTATACCGTATTCTTTGGTTAAAAGCCTGTCCGCCCAATCTTCGGCAACACTATAAGCGGGATAATCATGAACACGGAATTCCGTTTCATATTCTCCCCTTTTCATCTTCAAAGCAATTTCCGAAAAATAACCGGGTAATGCGTCTATCTGAGCGTCAGTCACTCCGGTTTTCAATTGAGAACAAGTAATATCGGTAAATACCGTCAGCAACTGATCTTCCAAAGCTCCTCCCGTCTTCTTCGCATAAAATTCCATTTCGTCACAACTGGCAAAACCGCCGGCACCGGTCTTCACCACAAATTTAATTTTCTTAGGTCGTACCAAACCATCTGTGAAAACAACCTTTGAAGGACTGTTTTTCATCTGGAAATCGTAATCTCCGTATTTGGTATACTCCGGTTGTGCTTCTGTCGACACCCAGATTTCCACTTCCCCGAAATTACCGTTTCCGGAACGGGTATAATAAATCAAATAATCGATTTGTTCGGGTAAAGTTTCCCCGCCATCGAAAAAGTATTCCAACACAACCGGAAAAACCGTTTCGTCCCCATAGGGAGCACCCCAGGGCGAATGGTACGGAGCACCTCCGTCGGCAGCAAATTTACCGTCCCAGGTATTTTCGATATTTTGCCCGGGTTGATATTGATTAGCCAATCCTCCCGTCGGTATGATATGGGGGTCTCCCTCTACTTCAACTTCTCCGGGAGAAGAAGTCTTGGCTTTCTGCATCACCGGCAATTTCACTTCCAGTTGCGGTGCCGCCGCATCGGTCGAACGGAAAACAATCGTATCGAACCGGGCTTCATAACGGCTATTTTCGTCCATATTAAACGTATAGGTCATTGTGGTTACCCTTCCCCGGGGAGCCTCTGTAATCCAACCGTTATCAGACAGTTTCACGTCATAAGTAATATTCGCCGTCGCGGTAATCTGACGCGTTGCTCCCGCAGCATCTACTAATAATGTATCTTTTGTTAGCAATATACCCGGAGCTGAGCCCAATTGCTCTACTTTTATTTCGTGCTTAAAGGAGCCGCCTTCAATAAAAACAGAAGCTTTACGAAGATCGGTATCTTTATTTTCACTGACATAAATCTGAACCCGGTTGCCGGAAGTCATTAACCTGGCAGCAATACACCATTTCTCATCGGTAGAAGTCACGTCCCAGTCGTCAATATTCGTATTGACATCAATTGTTGTTTGTTGGGTTTTTTCATCCAACTGCAACAAAGTCTCTTCAACGTTCAAATAAGGCTCTGCTTTTGTCTCATCGTCCTTGCAAGCCGAAAAAGAAAAAACGGAGATAAACAGGAT
Source organism: Culturomica massiliensis (assembly GCF_900091655.1). NCBI lineage: Bacteria > Pseudomonadati > Bacteroidota > Bacteroidia > Bacteroidales > Odoribacteraceae > Culturomica > Culturomica massiliensis. The sequence continues at coordinate 3,425,830 of NZ_LT594621.1, read as the reverse complement.
TATTCCTAATAAATATCGTATCATCTTTATTTTTTAAAATTTGATTTTCATCTTTCATTCCGTCTTTACAGACATCTTCTATATTAAATCAAAAAGAGCATTACGGTCAGGTTGCCCATACCGTAATGCTCCCAAGAACTATTTTAGTTTAGCAATTACTCGACGGTTCCCCGAACATACATCTCACCCATTGCCACACTATCGTTATTTTTCTCCGTAATATTCATCTTCACATAACGAGCCTGCACCGGCTGCGCACCGACCACTTTTTGAGCCGTAATAACCGACTTAAAGTCCAGCGTTCCGAAAAGCTCGAATGTCACGCCGTCCATACTGGTCAGAATTTCCACGGTCTTCGGACCCGAAGCATTGTTCTGACGGGCATACAGTTCTATCTGACTGATCGTAGCCGTCTTCGCCAAATCGACCAATTTAATGGTAATCCAGCTCGGAAGCTGCGATCCGGTACTCCATTGCGCATGCCAATAGGTATCGATATTATCATCGATCAAAGCATCCGGTCCGTCACCGTCACCGTTTTCATAATCCCGGTAATCACTGACCGTCCAATTGGATTGAGCTATAATCGGATCGACATATTCAATGACAATGTACTGGATAGCTCTGTCCGGATTAATCTCAAATTTAGAAACAGCAGCCAATTGTACCGGCAATAAATATTTGGAACCGATCTTCAATTTGGATTTGTCGATGTTGTATTTCAAAATCAGGTTTTGTACTCCCGATTTCAGGACAGGACTTGCAGGATCCAATGTATACGAACCCGAAGGAAGAGCCAGATAATCGGTACCGTTACTTTCATTATAAGCAGTCACCAAATCGTCCGTATTGGAGATCGTCAGACTGATATCCCATTTATTCGGGAAATCGGCAGAAACCAGGATTTCATCCGTACTAAAAATCGTTTCACCTCCGGAAGCAACCGTCAAATCCTCAACAGTTCCGTTTCCCAGGCTAATCATCGCTTTTACAATCTCCGGTTTTAACATCGCAACCGATTTATCCGGATTAATTGTCGCAGAAGATGTCAGTACCATGGGTAATACATATTCCGAAGTCGCTAAATCAGTTAACTGAGCGATCGTTTCTGTCTCAAACGTAACATCGATATATTGGTTGTTTTGGCCGGAGCCGAAATTCACCTTACTTCCCGATACAGAATAGCAATTTTGCGGCAACATTTTATAAGAAGTACCGTTTTCCGCATTGTACAACTGCAAATTGGCAGCATCCATAACATTTACTTCTGCAGATGCTTTCGTATCATTGAAAGCACCGGCTTTATAAATACCCAGACGGTAAAGAGTAGATTCTCCCGTTCTATAAAGAGTGATATCCGATTCTCCGCTGTTGGTAATGTATAAGGTAGTGGCATAGGGATCCATATAATCTTCCCGTTTATCTTCACAGGCGATCAGACTACCCAGTAACAAAACACCGGCAATTATCTTATTTATTTTCATAATTCTATATTTAATCGTTTCTGTAAAAACTTACCATCCATAATTTTGAGTAAGCAGCTTATTGCGGTCCAGTTCCCGTTGAGAGAAAGGATACAGGTAGTGTTTAGAGGTAAAGATCCGGGTTTCGAAAGCCGTTCTTTTCCAGAAATCTTCAGGTGTTGTGCTTACATTCGGACAAACGGCACTGGTATTCATTCCCCACATCTGTCCGCCATCCGTCTCTTCTGCAATCATCCAGGTACGGGTATCGAAATAACGCTGTCCTTCAAATGCCAATTCTACCCGTCTCTCTTTTCTGATCAATTCACGCATCAGAGTCTGACTGGTTTTACAATCCGGATATACGGTTTCCAGATCAGGCACTCCCGCTCTTTTCCGAATCTTATTGATATAAGTCAAAATATCGGGATGAGAAGGTCCATAATATTCATTCAAGGCTTCCGCATAATTCAGATAGGTTTCAGCCAAACGATAGATCGGGAAAGTCAGATTACCCCAATATCCGGCATTGGTATTCTTTGTATGATCGTAAAAGCGATGACACATATAACCGGATTTCGGATAGTCATGACTGGCTCCCGGGCCGGAGTTTCCGTTAAACCCAAATACAGGGTTCACCCAGTTCCCGGTACCATATCCCCACCAATCGGAACTCCAGAATACAGTTGCATAAAAACGGGGTTCCCGGTTTTTGAACATATTACGGTTAGATCCGTTAGGTACGTCATAACCATGTACCGGATTTACAAAAGCAGAAGTTCCCGTTTCAATATAACCGGAAGCGGCATCAACAACCGGAGTTCCGTCGGCATTGTAACCGGTAATCGGATAACGGCCGTTTGACATGGCATAAGCATCCACTAACTGCTGTGTCGGGGCTATACCACCGTAAGAAGTACCGCCGACAACACGCGGAGTGACATGTACCCGGTTGTAATAACCGCCTTCCCAACGGGCAAAGATAATTTCAGAATTCCATTCCACGAGTCCAACACCCCGGTAAGATTCTACAGGATCGCCGGTATCATATAGTTCATACTGTCCTAATTTGATCACCTCATAATTTGCATCGGCTGCTTCTTTCCACAATTCTTTGTCGTAAGCTACCGGAAAAAGATTCGTCCCGTCCGGATTCTTCACATTTTTATAAAGCTCATTTCCATTAAACAACGGACGTGCAGCATACAATTTCAATCGACCGATCACAGCATAACATACTCCTTTGGTAGGCATACCGTAATCATCATTTGTCGTAGGACTTGCCGGTAATTCTTTTGCACATTCAGCCAATTCACCGCATACATATTCCACACACTCTTCCCAGGTATTCCGGGGACGCTGCAAAGCCCCCATCGACTGGTTGAAATCTACCAACTCGTCCTTTACCAGAATAATCGGTCCATACATACGCATCAACAACCAATTGTAGTAAGCTCTGGCAAATCTGGCCTGCACTTTCCATAATTTCTTTTCCGTTTCATTCACATCTTTCGCAGAACAACGGTCGATATTCTGCATAAAAATATTAGCCTCACGGATAGCTTGATAATAATGCATATAACGGTTATACGGCACTGTAGAAGGTCCCCATGAACCATTATTCATATACCGGTAATCCCGGTTATAGGTGCAGGTTGCTTCATCGGAAGCTCCGATCCACGGATTTTCATCCACCCAGTTCGATTCCGTAGGCATAAATCCCCATACATTATAAAAATATTGTAAGGTTGTCGCCCGTTTGGTCCAGATCTTGTCGAAGGTCATCGCTTCGTCTTCCTGTTTGTCCAGATAATCGTCACAGGAAACGGCAAGCAGGGCTATACTCGTCAGGAGTAACAGTATCGCTTTATTCATGAATTTCATAATATCCTCATTTAAAGATTACAAATTAATATTTACCCCAACGGTGAATACCCGGGATATGGGGTATTTAGCTCCGTTAGAAGAGTACAACTCCGGATCCCATAGTTTAAACTTACTGAATGTAAGCAGATTCTGTCCGGACACATAGAACCGCAATGACGTAATAAAGGTTTTATCTAAAATTCGTTTCGGCATGGAATAACCGATTTCCATATTTTTCAGTCGCAGGAAAGAACCGTCTCTCATACGCCAGGTGGAGTTTCGGTTATTATTCGGACTATTATCAGCCGACATACGCGGATAGCGGGCATTCGGATTCGGATTCTCTGCCGTCCAACGGTGTTTGTACACATCTTCATTGATAGCAGCACGTCCCAGGTTACCGGAACTAAATCCATACATGGCATCTCCGCCGATAAAGAATGAAGTATGGCTTACTCCCTGGAAAAATACATTCAGGTCAAAACCTTTCCAGGCAGCCGTTGCACCGAAACCATAGTTAATCTCCGGCAGGGAAGGATAACCGATGGCCACCTCGTCGTTAGCATCAATCTTACCGTCGCCATCAATATCCTGGTATTTGATATCTCCAACCCTCACTGTTCCGTAAGTTTGTGTCGGGCTATTATCGATTTCTTCCTGACTTTGGAACAACCCTAAAGCTTTAAGTCCAAAGCTTTGTCCATAAGGCTTACCGATCCGGTTCTGGTATTTGTGCTTCCAATCCGGTTCGTCATTATCTATAATTTCACTTCTGGCATAGGTAAAGTTACCTCTGGCTGTCAATTGAACCTCACCGATTTGTTGTTCGTATTCAATGGTACCGTCAAAACCCTGATTATTCATCTTACCGACATTCACCCAAGGCATTGTACTCAAACCGACAATTCCGGGAAGAGCTGAACGCTGCATAAAGATTCCGCTACGTTCTTCTTTGAAATAATCGCCCTGGATTTTTACAGCATTGAAGAAAGAAATCTCAAAACCGACATTCAGTTTTTTAGCTTCCTCCCAACCCACATTCGGGTTAGCTACTTCTCCCATACGAATTCCGTTTCCTCCCATATTACCGGTAGATCCCCAAGTATAACCCGGCAGATTATTACCGTTAGCATCCTTATATTGTATTGTAGCTTCATAAATAAAACGACGTCCTCCGCCAATCTGATCATTACCTACAATACCGTAAGAACCTTTCAGTTTCAACATATCGATGATATGGGTAACCGGCTGGAAAAATTTTTCGTTAGACACCATCCATCCCAAAGCAAATGCAGGAAATACACCGAAACGTTTACCCGGACTGAAATTTTCAGAACCGTTATATCCGACATTTCCTTCGATAAAATAACGATCGTCGAAAGAATAGGTCAAACGTCCGGCAATACCCATATTTTTATAAGGCAAACTACTCAACATATTACCGGATGCGGTATAAGTTTTCTTCTTCTGATTATATAAAAACAACGCCCCAACCCGGTGTTTTCCGAATACCCGGTCATAGGTTAAAGAAGCTTCCAGATAAGTCGTTTTATAACCGCCTACCGTGTTGGTATACGTCAAAGATTCCGAACCTTTGTAAATTTCCTGATAATTCAATGTACCGTCTTCGTTCCGGCCAGTAGCGAAATATTGATTCACTTCTTTGGAACGTACCTCTTTATTATTGTGATAAGCATCCCAGGAAAGTTTAATATTAGCTTTCAAACCCGGAGTTACAATTTCACTGAAATCCTGTGTCAATCCGACCAAAGACTGTGCAGAGTTCCAATATTCTTCCGTATAACCGGATTGTGTCAATAAGTTATAAGGATTGTAACCGGAACTTCCGCCTGGAGCTGAAAATGTTCCATCCGAATAACGAACCGGGAAAGCATTGGGAGAAGTCATAAAAGCATATCCCCAAATATCGTCCAAACTGGCACCAGGACTGAATTTCTTCTCATACACGTTGGCCAAATTCACATTCAATATGGTACTTTGCGTCAGATTGATATCCAGGTTGGCTCTAAAGTTAATTTTATTGTAATTGATAGAAGAAGTATAATCATTCGATTTATCTTCTTTAAAAATAGACCCTTCGTTATAATAAGAACCGGCTACGTAATAACGGGCGATGCTACCACCACCGGAAACATTCGCATTTACCCGTTGGTTGGAAGCGAAATTTTTATACAAAGCATCAATCCAGTTTACATTCGGATAAAGGTCCGGATCACTGCCGTCCCGATACTTCTGAATCGTCTCGTCTGAATAATATTTACGCCCTATCGCTTCGTTATACAATTGAGCCCATTGTACGGCATCTACCATCTTCGGCATTTTATTCGGACCGGTCAATCCGGCTTCTGCACGCACATTGATACGGGGCTTACCGTCAGAACCTTTCCGGGTAGTTACCAGGATAACACCGTTAGCACCGCGCACACCGTACACAGCCGTTGCCGTAGCATCCTTCAATATGGAAAAAGTAGCAATATCTTCAGGGTCTACCAGGTCAAGATCACGTTCGATTCCATCGACCAAAACCAACGGCCGCTGACTGTCCGAATTAAAGGTACTGATACCCCGGATATAAAAATTAGAACCTTTTCCCGGTTCTCCGGAACGTTGTACGGAAACAACACCGGCCAACTGACCGGCCAGCGTATTGGACACCGAACTTCCCGGTACTTTCAATTTATCGACTTCCACCGAAGAAATCGCACCGATCACACTCTCCTTCTTCTGGGTACCGTAAGCAACCACAACGGCCTCTTCCAGTTTCTCCGAATCGGGTACCATTGTCACATCGATTGTTGACTGATTACCGATTACAATTTCCTGTGTTTTATAACCGATAAAAGAAATCACCAAAATCTGATAATTTCCTTCGTAGGTTAAAGTATATTCTCCGTTGATGTCTGTTGCAACACCGACGGTAGATTCCTTCAACCAGACGTTAGCACCGACAATCGTTTCTCCTTTTTCATCGAACACTTTTCCTTTGATTGTTTTTTTCTGAGCCTGTTGGGCAGTAACTTCCTCCGTCAGACCCGAAGGCTGTGTTTTTCGCAACGTCGTCCGCTCGTTATTCCGGGCAAAAACCGCAACCGTTGTGAAAAAGCAAAGCAGCAATACTACCGCTTTTCTACATTTGTTTGCTTTTAAACATTTGTTCATAACATAACTGTGTTTGATTAATACTGTTACTTTTTAGATGGTAAACACATCCGCCTATTCCACACCGAATTAGACTGATTAGAACTGTTTTATTAAATAATAACTTTGGTTTTCTATCTATATAATTGATAACAAGCAAATTAACCCAAAATCGATACCTGCTTACCAGGCATGTAAGGGTATTTAGTCTGTCAATCAACAGATAATCAGTAACATATCAATGCGTGAAAAAAGTAGTATATTCAAAAAATATAAGTTGTAGATTTTTAGATTATTGATCGGAAAAAAAGAAATACAGATATGCTTACCAGGCTAAACTCTATTTATGAAGATTTAAAATATTTATAATCAAATACATATGCAAATGTTAATGTACTGTTAAATTTGTGTCGATAATGTTATAAAAAAGCTATTTTTTAACGAAACGAATTTTTTTTTCATCTCAACATAGTTAAAAATTAATGAAAGATTTTGTATTAATATTAATTTGTTTACATTTGTCCCTGATTTTTGCATTAAAATAATGTTATGCAAACGTTTTTTGTGTGAAAAGCATGCGAAGTAAGGAATTTTAACACGATTGTGAAAATTAAAGATAATTTACATTGCAAGCAAAAAAATATAAAAATTGGATACATGCCTGGTAAGCATGTAATAATATAGTTAATTAACTGATATTATGAATTTAACACTAAAATGTATGAGAAAAAACAGTGTATTTAAAGCTCTCAAAGCGGTTTTTTTGTCCTTAGGGATTATCACCGCGATGAATTTGGCCTTTGTAACACAAGCGTCTGCTGAAAATTTAAAAACAGAAGCTTTCCAACAGGAAAAAGTAACCATTACAGGAACAGTTTCCGATAATGCGGGAACTTTACCGGGTGTAACCATTCTGATAAAGGGTACATCCGAAGGAACCAGTACTGATATCGACGGTAATTATACCTTAATCGTTGACAAAGGTGCAGTTTTACAATTTTCCTTTGTGGGATATAAAACAAAGGAAATCGTAGTGAATAAACAAGCGGTAATCAATGTCACTTTGGAAGCTGATCAACAACAGTTAGATGAAGTTGTGGTTGTCGGTTACGGTACACAGAAAAAAGTAAATCTGACCGGATCAATTGCTGCCGTAGGACAGGAAGAATTAAAAGATCGTATCAACACAGACGTATTGAAAGCCATACAAGGAACGGTTCCGGGGGTAACGATTATTTCCCGTCCGGGTTCCGATGCCGCAATCAATTTTCGGGGACGTGGTAATTTAGGATCATCGACACCTTTATATGTTATTGACGGAGCAATTGCCGATGCTGAATTTTTTTCCAGTTTGGATCCGGCAACTATTGAAAGTATTTCTTTTTTGAAAGATGCCGCTTCTTCCGCCATCTACGGTTCGCGTGCTGCTTATGGAGTTGTATTGGTAAAAACCAAAGGAGGCAAGAAAGGAGAAATGAAAATAACTTACAACGGGTATATGGGTTTTAAAATTCCGACCTATAAGCCGGAAGTTGTCAGTTCGGGTCAATATGCAGAATTATATAACGAGGCCATTTACAATGACAACCCGAACAATAAACCTCAATATACAGAAGATCAGATCAAGAAATTTTACGATGGTTCAGAACCGGATTTATATCCCAATACCAATTGGTATGACATGGTGTTGAATGATATGGGAATCACCACGCAACATCAGTTGAATTTCAATGGCGGTAGTGATAATATTCGTTATTTTGTGGGTATGGGATATGTATATGATGAAAAACTGACTCCCGGTGTTCATGATGACCGTTTCAACTTGTCAGGAAATATCAGTGCCGATATTAAACCTTGGCTGACATTAAATACCAATGTAAAATACATTTATAAGCAATATAAAAGAAATACGGGTAGTGTTGCCCTGATGACTTGTTTAACTATTCCGGTCACCTATGTCGCCAAGCAATCGACTGGAGAATGGGGATCGATGCTGGGAGGCGAACAGGCTCCGGCGGAATATATCAAGAAAAACCCCTTGCGTAATTTGGAAGACGGAGGATGGCAGGAACAACACCGGAAAAATACATTAATTGATCTGGGATTTGATATCAAACCTGTAAAAGGGTTGGTATTAACTACACAGTTCGTGTATAAAGGCTGGGACTACCGTAACAAGTCTTACAGTGCTTCCTGGGATGAAGTACCGAACTTCAAGACGGGCAAAATGATCAGCGGTAGCGGTAAAGACGAAAGCAAAATGGAGTATGACTGGCAAAACAGCAGCCGTTTGCTTTATAACGGTCTGGCTAAATACAATTGGAACAATGACAACCATGACCTGGGAGTATTAGCAGGTGTTTCTTACGAACACTATAAATGGAACAAAAGCTATTCCTGGCGTAAAGGCTTTCCGAACAATTCAATGGAAGACATGAACGGCGGATCGAATGCAGACGAAAACACATATGCAGAAGGCGGATCAAATGAAAACAAAATGCTGTCTTACTTCGGCCGTATCAATTATTCACTATTCGGTAAATATCTGTTGGAAGCGAATTTGCGTGCGGATGCTTCATCCCGCTTTCACAAAGACGAGCGTTGGGGTATTTTCCCTTCGTTCTCTGCCGGTTGGAGAATCAGTCAGGAAAATTTCATGAGTCAGGTAAAATGGGTAGATAATTTAAAATTAAGAGCTTCCTGGGGACAATTAGGCAATATCAATAATGTAGGTGATTACGATTATTTACCGACATACGGAATGGGAAACAATTACAATTTTGAAAACCAAATTGTAAACGGTATGATTGAAATGAAACCGGCCAACCGGAGCTTGTCCTGGGAAACCGTAACAATCACGGATATCGGTGTTGATTTCGATATTTTCGGTGGTAAGTTAAGCTTGGTTGCTGATTGGTATTTGAAAAAAACCAAAGACATTCTGTTAGGTTATAACGTACCGGTAGAAGTCGGCATCAGTTCGGACTACAAACCGTCGCAGAATTTAGGGGAAGTAGAAAATAAAGGTATTGAATTTGCCGTTACTCATAGAAATACGATCGGAGATTTCTCTTATTCAGTAGGATTCAATTTCTCCAAAAACTGGAATAAGGTAACCAATTTGGGTGATTCTGATCCGATATATGAAGATCCCTGGATTAAAAAAGTAGGTAAACCTATTGGAACTTATTATGGATATAAAACAGCAGGTCTGTTGACACAGGACGATATCGACAAAGGCAATTATATTACGAACGGAATTACACCCCGTGCCGGTGACATCAAATACGTTGATGTGCACAAAGACGGAGTATTAAGCGGAGAGGACCGGACATTTATCGGTTGTGATGTACCGGACATTACTTATGGTGCCAATATCAATTTGAGATATAAAAACATTGAATTGAGTGTCATGGGACAAGGTGTTTCCGGAACCAAAGTGAAATTCTCTGAAGAGCAGGCCTGGGCTTTCTTTGAAGATGCCAGTCCCCGGAAATGGCATTTGAATCGTTGGACGGAAGCCAATCCTAATCCTAACGCGAATTATCCGAGAATATACTTGAAAGGGAATACGCATCAGAATTACAATCAATTATTTTCTGATTTCTGGTTGTTTGATTCCGACTATTTCCGCATCAAAAATATCACGTTGGGGTATTCTTTCCCCAAAGCCTGGATGAACAAATGTTTCCTGGATAGTGCAAAAATATTTTTTACAGCGGAAAATCCTTTTACGATACGTGCGGATCACCGTATGAAAGACTTTGATCCGGAAGCTTCGTCCGGACGCGGAGTCGGAGCACTGGGATTGAGAACCTTTGCCTTTGGTATTAATGTGTCATTTTAATCAATGAAATCGGAAGTTATGAATAAGATGAAATTAAATATAAAAAGCTTGCTTTTAAGTGCCTTATTGAGTACAACAATAGCAGGATGTGTGGACTTGGATGTAAATCCACCCGCCGCAATCGGACCTGATGCGTTCTGGAGAACGGAAAAAGACGCTTGGTATGGATTGAATGCTTGTTATGCCTGGATGCCGGGTTGCGATGTCTTTCAGGATGCTTATGCCGATAATGCTTTTAATCACCACGGGCATGAAAGTAACGGTCAGAATATTCAAACAGCAGCGATGAACCCATCGAATGATATGGGATATGGCTATACGGATGTCCGTGCTTTCAATGTGTTTATCAACAACGTAGACAATTGTGATATGCCGGCTGATTTGAAAAGACGGATGAAAGCAGAAGCCCGCTTTTTAAGAGCAAATTCCTACGTAAGCATGAATCTGTTTTTTGGGAAAGCCTCTATCATTACCGATGTAATGGCTTATGATGCACCTAACATCAGGCGCAATAGTGAGGAAGAAGTCCGGAAATTTGTGATGGAAGAATTAGATTCAATTATTAAAATTCTGCCCCCAAGTTATTCCGGAGGTTATTTAAATGAAAAAGGACGGATTACCAAATGGGCAGCTTTGGCCTTAAAAGCAAGGGCTGCGCTGTATTGGAAAGATTATCCGACAGCAGAAGCTGCTGCCTATGAGATTATAAGAGACGGTGGTTTTTCTCTGTTTAAAGTGTCTTCTTTGACAGAAGCACAACAAAAAGAAGCGGCAGAATTAGAACAATACATCGACTTTGCAGCAATGGGTATTGATAAAGATGCTTTTATAAAAGGGGTTTTCAGCTATGAAGGAATATGGCATACTGAAAATGCATCTCCGGATAATCCTGAATATATCCTGACTCGTCAGTACATGAGTGGGAATCCGGACTACGGTGATTTTTTAAGATATACCCAATTACGTCCCGATCAAATGAAAGGCGGTTGGGCTTCAGTAGAACCAATCCAAAGCCTGGTCGATGCTTATTGGGATGCAACGGGAAAAATCAAACCGACTCCTTTGACTCCGCAGGAAAGAGCATCACGTTTCGAAGACATCCTCGACATACGCAATGGGTACGAATCAGCTTCAGCTTTTGTAGAGGCTAAAATCGGAGAATTTAAAAATTATTCGTACAATCAGGAGTTCAGAAACCGGGATAGTCGTTTATATGCCTCGATTCTTTTCCCTTTCAAAGGGTGGTATGAAACAGATATGGGGACAGACTTCGTGTATGAATGGGCTCATAGCAATAATGACCCAAAAGGCGGATATATTTTTAGAAAAATGATGCCGTTAGCTTCAAATACGATGATTTGGGGAAGTAACTATGTCGGAGAAGGTGACTATCCGGTGTATCGCTACGCTGAAATCCTTTTGATTTTTGCAGAAGCCCGTGTACATAATACCGGTTGGGATGCTCAGGTAGAAGCAGCATTGAATGAAATCCGCGATCGTTGCGGCATGCCTCATGTCGTAGCTCATGCCGGAGAAGATGCGCTCGAATTTATACGAAATGAAAGACGGATCGAACTGGCCGGAGAAGGACATCGTTATTTCGATATTCGGCGTTATGGTAAAGAGTATGCCCGAAAATGTATGTCAATGACCATGAATTCGATCGACAATAATTATCACTTTGAAATGAGCTGGGACGACAAGTTAATGTTAATGCCTATTCCCCAAACGGCAATAGACCTGAATCCCTTATTAAAGGACGATCAAAATCCAGGATATTATTAATTGTCGTCATAAATGACACTGAAAAGCGGAGTATCAACTCCGCTTTTTTATTGCCCGGTTAAAATTGCTTTTAACCGGGATTTTTTATACAACACCATAAACTTCCGTTCAAATTTTTTATATCAATTTATATTAAAATTTCCCAACCTATGTTTCGGTTTATTTTCATCCAGCCAGGTTTATATTAATGATTATCAGACTGTTGGCTTGTTGTCAAATATACCATGCCTGGTAAGCAGGTATCATTTTCAAACTAAAACACAAATTATCAAACTATTACAATTAAATCACCCTAAAAAAAGGGGGGGATAAACGAAAGAATTTATTCACACAAACAATATAATCATTATCAAAAACAGAAATTGGAAAGAAGTTGTTAGGTGCTATTCATTAATTAACATTTTAAGTCACATTATGAAATTACCAAATTTAATCTCGAAGCCCTCACACCGTTTCGCTGTTCTTAGCAAAATAAGTGTGTGTTGTTTGCTTTTCCTCCTTTCGGGAATAGCGGCAAATGCTCAGACACAGAAAGTAAGGGGTATCGTTCAGGACTCCAAAGGAGAGTCGATCCCCGGTGTTTCGGTCGTAGTTAAAGACAATCCGACCCTCGGTGCAGCAACAGACCTGGACGGTCTTTTTGAATTGGATGTACCCATCGATGCTACCTTAAAAATTTCTTTTGTCGGAATGAAGACACAGGAAGTAAAAGTAGGCGGCCAAAAATTCTTGACCATTGTTTTGTATGAAGATTCAGAAGCATTGGAAGAAGTTGTCGTTGTCGGTTACGGTACACAGAAGAAAGAGTCGGTGGTCGGTTCTGTACAAACGATCCAGCCTTCCGAACTGAAGGTTCCTTCCGCTAATTTATCTACCAGTTTTGCCGGACGTATGGCAGGTGTAATTGCCGTACAACGTAGCGGTGAACCGGGAGCTGACGGTGCTAATTTCTGGATCCGGGGTATCTCTACATTCGGTGGCTCTACAACACCTTTGATTGTCGTAGACGGAGTTGAAGTTTCCACCGGCGACCTGAATGCCATCGATCCGGAAGTCATCGAAAGCTTTTCTATCCTGAAAGACGCTACCGCAACAGCTCTTTACGGTTCCCGAGGAGCTAACGGTGTCATGATTGTAACGACGAAATCCGGTCGTGACCTGGATAAACCGATCATTAATTTCCGTGTCGAAACTTCATTTGCAACTCCGACCAAAATTCCGAAATTCGTAAGCGGGAGCAGATACATGCAAATGTACAACGAAGCCGTAACAAACCGGAATACCGGTGAGGTGCTTTATTCCGATGATAAAATTGCCGGTACCCTGGAAGGACGTGATTCTTATGTTTATCCCAATGTCAATTGGTATAACGAAATGTTCAAAGACCTGGCAATCAATGAAAAAGTCAATTTCAACATCCGGGGCGGTAGCAAACGCCTGGACTATTTCATGAGCGTTTCAGTCGATCACGAAACCGGTATGATCAAAGACCGTTGTAAAGATTACGGTTTTTCATTCGATAATAACATCGACATCTGGCGTTACGTATTCCAAAACAACCTGAATGTAAACGTATCTCCGACAACGAAAATATCATTGAAATTAAATACTCAATTGCGCGACTATCACGGTCCGAATGCAAATACAAACGACATCTTCGGCATCGTTATGGAAGCGAATCCGGTAGATTTCCCGATTACATTCCCGAATGATCCGACGGTAGACCATATTCGCTGGGGAGGTAGAAGCGGAGGACGTTACAATTCAGGTATCCGTAACCCCATGGCGATGATGACCAGCGGCTACAAGGACAATTTCCAAAGTACCGTATTGGCAACCCTTGCTGTTGATCAAAAGTTAGACTTTGTAACCAAAGGGTTAAAAGCCAGTGCTATGATTTCCTTTAAAAACTGGTCTTCGACCACCTCCTACCGTGGAGCCGGTTATAACCAATACCAGATTAAAAACTACTGGAAAAATACAGACGGCACCTATGATTATGATCTGGAAATGGTCGGCACGGAACAGAATACGACCTTAGAATACGGCTGGGGAACCAGCGGAGATCGCAAATGGTATATTCAGGGGATGGTCAACTACGACCGGACTTTCGGAGGAGTACACAATGTTTCCGGTATGATCCTTTACAATCAGGAAGAATACAACACCAATGCACCCGATACATTTATCAACTCCCTTCCCAAAAGGAAACAAGGTATTGCGGGACGTGCTACTTATGCGTTCGACAACCGCTACCTGGTGGAATTCAACTTCGGTTACAACGGTTCCGAGAATTTTGCCAAAGGCCATCGTTTCGGTTTCTTCCCTTCGGTTGCATTGGGCTATGTAATCAGTGAAGAAAGTTTCTGGAACCCCAAAGTAATTTCTCACCTGAAATTAAGAGGTTCCTACGGTAAAGTGGGTAACGACCAAACCTATGACGATGCGGGTAACCCTGTGCGCTTTATGTATCAATCTCAGGTCAATTTATACGGTGCGGGATATGCTACCGGTTACGACGGAGGCTATGCATTATCCGGTCCGGTATACAGCCGCTACGGCAACAAAGACATCACCTGGGAAACAGGATATAAAACCAATATCGGAGTCGACATCCAATTATTCGGAAAAGTAAACCTGGTTCTCGATGTATTCCGGGAAAACCGGGAAGGTATCTTTATGAAGCTGCAAACCGTTCCGACCTTCTTGGGAACAGGAAATACGGACATTTACGGTAACCTGGGTAAAGTAAATAATGAAGGTCTTGATTTTTCTATCGACTATCAGCATGCATTTGCCAACGGTCTTTCAATGCAATTAAAAGGTACGTTCACATACGCACACAATACCGTAAAAGTATACAACGAGGCTCCCTATAAGCAATATCCGAACTTATCCAGAGTCGGACATTCGATAAACAGTCTGCGGGGATATGTTGCCGACCGTTTATTTATCGACGATGCAGAAGTTGCCCGCAGCCCGAAACAATTGATTTCTGGAAATGTACGCGGCGGTGACATCAAATACATCGACCAGGCTGATGCAAACGGAAGATATGACAACCAGATTACCAGTAACGACCAACAATTTATGGGAAATCCCTCTATTCCGGAAATTGTTTACGGTTTCGGACCTTCTTTCCAATACAAAGGATTCGATTTCTCATTTTTCTTCCAGGGAGTTGCCAAAACCTCTTTCTTTATGTCGGGCTTCCATCCGTTCGGAACTTCAGACAGCCGGAACGTGCTCAAATTCGTTGCCGACGATTACTGGAGCGAAAACAACCAGAATATCTATGCCAAATATCCGCGTTTAAGTAAACAGGAACACGCCAACAATACGGTAAACTCCAACTATTGGTTACGTAACGGTAATTTCCTTAAACTGAAAAGTGTCGAAATCGGATATACTTACAAATCAATGCGTATTTATGCCAGCGGCAACAACCTGTTGACATTTTCCAAATTTAAACATTGGGATCCTGAAATGGGAGGCGGTTCCGGATTGAAATATCCGACACAACGGGTGTTCAACGTCGGTTTCCAGATGACTATTAATAACAAATAAAGAGATTGACCTATGAAATCTATTAAATTCATTATCATATTATCGGTTCTGTTCTCTTTCGGCGCCTGTAATTATCTGGACATTATGCCGGATGAAGTTGCTACCGAAGAGGATGCATTCGAGAACTCCAAAGCAGCCGAACGTTATTTATATTCGTGCTACTCCTACATCCCGAAACTCAATTCCGGAGTTGAAAGTTTAGACTTTATGACGGCCGACGAAGTAATTACAGCCTTTGACCACGAAACATTTGCCAACTTTCCGAAGGGCAACTATACAGCCAGTAATCCGGTTATTTCCTATTGGGACAAACTGTATTTAGGCATTCGCCAATGTTACCTGTTATTGGAGAACATCGACGGAGTACCCCGCATGACAGCAGAAAACCTGAAATCCTACAAAGCCGAAGCTAAATTCTTGATTGCTTATTATCACCATCTGCTGATGAAATGTTACGGTCCGACCACTTTGATGGAACGGAATTATGCCATTACCTCCAGTGCCAGTGAATGGCCGGAACGTGCTACTTACGACAGATGCGTGGAATGGGTAGACAGCATGTACCTCGAAGCAGCCAAAGATCTGCCTCCCCTGCGTTACAGTACAGCCTACGGACGGGCAACCAGTGTTGCGGCTAAGGCATTACGTTCCAGACTGCGTTTGTATGCAGCATCTCCTTTATTTAACGGAGACCAGAGAGGCTTTTACGCCAATTTGAAAAACTCTAAAGGGGAAAATCTGATCAGCCAGACGTACGACGGTAAGAAATGGGAAGCAGCAGCAAAAGCGGCAAAAGAAGCCATCGATTGGGCCGAAGGAGAAGGATACATACTGTATGAAGATGCATCCAGCACCAGTGTATATCAAAAACCGACGGATCACACCGAGCGCAGTCTGCGTCTGAATTTCATCAATGCACAGAATTCCAACGAAGTATTATGGGCCGATACCCGGATGGAAGGCTATTACGATTTACAAAACAAATCAACCCCCTGGTATACAGAGGCTGAAGCCAGTTTTAACGGCATATGTCCCACATTACGGATGGTCGAATATTTCTATACCGAAAACGGACTCCCGATCGACCAGGATAAAAACTACGATTACAACAACCGTTACGGTTACAAAGAATATCATATCACGAACAAAGTAGACGGTGTAACGATGAACCTGAATGTCAGCCGGGAACCCCGATTCTATTCCTGGATTTCTTTCCACAACGGATATTATGAAATCGCCCGTGCCGAAGGGGGACAGATGATCACTCAATATCGCTCACAAGACAATTGCGGTATACAGGGACGTCCCAACAACTATTCTCCCGGTGGTTATCTGAATAAAAAAGGAGTATCTCCGGCTTACAGCAATACATCATTAGCCATTCCGACAGGTTATCCCTGGCCGGTTATCCGTTTGGCCGAGCTGTATTTGAACTATGCCGAGGCATTGATCGAACAACCCAATCCGGATCTTGCTACCGCCCGTATTTATATCGACAAAGTACGCAACCGGGCAGGTCTGGATAAAATCGAGGTATCCTGGGCTGCGGATAAAATCAACAGTAACGGTTGGAATTACAATACTGTGGACGGTATGCGTGAAATTGTACGCCGTGAACGTACCATCGAGCTATATCTGGAAAATCAACGTTTCTGGGATCTGCGCCGTTGGGGTATTGCCGACCAATTCCTGAATGAAAGTCCCAAAGGACTGAATGTTTCAGAATCGACAGATGCCGGCTTCTTCCAGGTAAAAACATTATCTTTTGCGCGTAACTTTGAAATTCCGGCTCATTTCCTGATGCCGATTCCGAGTACCGAAATCGACAAAGTAGAAGGTGTAATCGTACAGAATCCGGGATATTAATAGTCGGTACGGGTTGATAACAACTCTTATCGCAAAAGCAGAATCAAAATCTAAAATTTAATGAGTCATAGACTTAATTAAAAGTTGGAACAAACAAATAACAGAAATACAGGATATTATGAAAAAACTGTTTATAATTTCATTACTCGCTTGTGTTTTCGGCTTCTACAGTTGTTCGGACGATGATACCTCCATCCCGACACCCTCGGAAATCGCAAACATAGAAGCAGTTCCGGGAGCGGGCTCCGTAACGCTCTACTGGGACTTACCTGCCGATACAAACTTAATGTATGTCAAGGTAACTTACGTCAATCCGGAATCAAAAGAACATTTTGCCAAACTGATAAGTCGGTATAACGATTCGTTGGTTATCGACAACCTGTTGAAAAGATACGGAAATATAACTTACACGCTGCAAACGTTCAATGAAAAAGAAACGGCAGGTACGGTTTACACGGTAGATGCACAATCCGATGCAGCATCGAAAATAGCCGTATTAAACGGAAACTCAGAAGCTGTAAACTTAACCATAGACCAATTATTTACCAATGCCCAGGAATCCAGCGAAGGAGCTTTGACAAATCTGCTCGACGGAGTTGTTGCCAGTAACAACTTTTTCCATTCTTCCTGGAGCGGCGGATGCATAGACAAAAACGGAGGTTATTTTTACGATCCGGGACAGCCGCATTATCTGGTGATTGACCTGGGTAAAGAAGTATATGGTTGTAACTTCGCCTATGCCACCCGTAATGCCGGTGACGTACCCCTGAACTTCGACGTATACGGCAGTATATCTTTCGACTACTCGAATTGGTTAAGCAGCGATCCAACCGGGGCTACCTGGGGAAGCATAAATACGGATTATTCGCCCGAATCGGAAAATGCCGTAAAAATTACAAGCTTAAGTAATATGGTATCGACGGCAACGACATGGTACACTTCTCCCAACTTTATTTCGCAAACACCTTTCCGGTACTTGTGGCTTGTCCATACCGGAAGAGCCTTTTTTGCCATATCGGAAATTAAAGCGACCATATTGGGAGCCGATATTTACGATCCGGAAACCGGGGAAACAACTGCACTGTAATTTCTATTCGGTTTAAAATTTAAATACAGGAACAGGGGTGTACCGGGGAAATTTTCCCGACACTCCTGTTCTTTTTAAAATCAAAATCCATTGGCTGCATCTAAACAAATTAAAAATTTGAATTATATTTTTAATTCGATACACACAACCTGTAATTTTTATTTATCCTTTTGCCTTATGAAGCAATTTCTATTCATCATTTTCGCACTCGCTCTATTTGCCTGTAAAGACGATAAAGTAGACAAAGAACCTTATTTCGAAATAAAATGGACCTCCGATACGGTCAGATTCAATACCGGAGGAGGTAACACCGTTATTCCGGTATCTACCAATCAGGATATAGAACTGGAATATACGGCCGAATGGTTTACCGCAACCTGGAATGCCAAACAAAACAACATTTATATCACAACCGAAACGAATAAAAACAGTGATCCGAACACAGACCAACTGATCATACATGCCGGAACCTTTCAAAAAACATTACGGATTATCCAATTGGGACAGACTCCGGCCTTAATCCCGGAACAAACTTCCTACCGCGTTTCGGAAGATACGTCGACACTTTACATACCCGTAACGGCCAATGTACCTTTCACCACAGAGATCACATTCGAAGATAACGAGGAAGAAGAATGGCTGACTTCCATCGAACGCCGGGATACTCTTACAAACGGAAACATCCGTTTGGCTTTCCACGTTACGGCCTATACAGCCCTGACACCCCGGGAGGCCATTATAACCCTCAATGGAGAAAAAAACCAGAATGCGGTTATCACTGTGACACAATCCGCTTTAGACAGCGTATATTCTCCCTCTGATCCGGAAGACATCGGATCGGATCTAAAAATAACGGTCAACGCGGGAAAAGCTTCCAGCTTCCAACCCGGAGAAGAAATAGAACGAAGCTTCGACGGCAACACATCAACCCTCTACCATTCGGCTTATGACAACTCAAAACCAAACTATTTCCCAATCGATTTGGAGTATTTCTTCACCGACGCAGAACAAATAGATTACCTGATTTATTACCCGCGCAGCGACGGCAGTAAAAACGGTCCGATAAAAGAATTCCGGCTTTACATTAAAACCGAAGGAGACACAGACTATAAACCTTATCAGGGGACATTCGATTTTAACGGTAAAGGTTCACCGAGCCGCATTACGTTCACCGAGCCGCTTATCCATCCCCGGGCTATCAAATTTCAAGTATTATCGGGAGACGGCGACGGTAACGGATTCGTATCCTGTGCCGAAATGGAGTTTTATCGAAAAAATCCGAACAATTCCATTACCGATATTTTCACCGACGCTTCCTGCTCGGAGTTGAAAGCCGGAGTTACTTATGAACAAATTTGTACGATGGAAAACGAATTCTACCGGAACATTGCCAAATATATGTTTGCCGGAGAATACCCGAAAGAATTCCGTATCGCCAGCTATAAACCTTATCCCTATCCCAGCCAGGATGAAGATTTAAAAACCAATACATTTACCTTACTCGATAATCCGACGGGAATCTCGGTCAAATCCGGTGAAGAACTGGTCGTCCTGGTCGGAGACACCCACGGCAGCGATCTTTCCGTCCGGGTAATCGACTGGAACAACGGATACGGATCGAGTTCCGACTACATGCTTACCGAAGGAGCCAACAAACTGAAAATGAATAAAAGCGGATTGGTATATTTGATGTATCACAACAACGGTACCCAACCGGTAAACGTGCACTTCGCTACCGGTAAAGTAAACGGTTTCTTCGATGCCACCCGCCATTCCGACACAGATTACAGAACACTGATAAACAATGCGCAGGACAAACATTTTGACGTTTTGGGTAAATACACCCACATGTGTTTTCCGGTAAGCAAATTCCGCTCGGCCTGTCCTGAAAAAGGACAACGTCTGGTTGAACTTTACGATTCGCTCGTACTATTAGAACATCAATTACTCGGATTATACAAATACAACCGGATACAAAAAAACCGCATTTCTTTCGTCGTCGACTATGAGGAAAGTACTTATATGTATGCTACAAATTTCCGGACAGCCTATGCACCGGGAACTCTCGACGAAATTTTGAATCCTGCGAAATTCAGAAGTACGGCCATCTGGGGACCGGCCCATGAAGTAGGCCACGTACATCAAACCGGTATCGGGATGAAATGGATCGGCATGACGGAAGTGACAAACAACATCATGTCCCTGCACGTACAAACGACATTCGGCAACAGGTCCCGGCAGATTGAAGACGACCGGTATGCAACCGGTTTCAGAACCCTGTTATGCCACGATTATCCTTTCTGTACATCTGACGGTGACGGAGGAAACGACGTATTCGTACAATTGATCCCATTCTGGCAATTGCAATTATACAATGCAAAGGTATTAGGAAAAAGCGGATTTTATCCCGACATGTACGAACAGGTACGGATAGACGAAGCCGCAATTACACCGACAGACGGTGAAGCTCAAATTAACTTCGTCAAAATGGCTTGCCAAAAATCGGGATACAACCTATTGAAATTTTTTGAGCGTTGGGGCTTTCTGACACCGGTCGATAAAACCATCGACGACTATGCGCAACGGCAACTGACCGTGACGCCGGAAATGATCGACCGGGTGAAAGCGGAAATCGAAGCCATGAATCTGAAAACGCCACTGGCCATCGAATACCTGCGTGATGATAACATCGCTTTATACAAAAATCCTCAACCCGTTAAAACAGGTACCGCCTCCCTAAACGGTTCTACCATTACCTTAACAGGTTGGAGTAATATCGTCGCTTACGAGATTTACAATACCAGCACCAACGGAGACCGTTATCTCGACCAGATACTTCTTCCTTCCGGACAATTGAAATTAAATCTTATCAACGACAAAACCGAAGTTTATGCCATAGCAGCTGATGGTAAGCAAACCGCAGTCAGTTGGTAAACCGAATAACAGGAGCCGGAATAATTAAAAACAATTCCGGTTCCTGTCTTAAATACCGGAATAGCCAAAACCAGAAAAGCAACACCTATGAAACGATTTTCCATTGTTTTCTTTATTTTACTATCCTCCATCTGTCAGGGACAAACGGATAATGCATTCGAAGAAAAGCTGCAACACTGTTTCACCCGGTACAATGAACAGTCAGCTCAAGAAAAAATCTATCTGCATACGGACAAATCGGTTTATACACCGGGTGAGCAAATCTGGCTGAGAGCTTATCTGGCAGATGCCGTTACCCACGTACCCAGCCGGCTTAGCCGATATGTATATGTAGAACTCATCGACCAGGGAAATAAAGTATGTAAACGAATACAGATAAGACTCGCCGATTCCTGCTTTTTCGGCAATATCGAGCTCCCCCTCGATTTAAACCCGGGGAAT
Organism: Culturomica massiliensis; assembly: GCF_900091655.1. Taxonomy (NCBI): domain Bacteria; kingdom Pseudomonadati; phylum Bacteroidota; class Bacteroidia; order Bacteroidales; family Odoribacteraceae; genus Culturomica; species Culturomica massiliensis. The sequence goes on along the minus strand of NZ_LT594621.1, from coordinate 3,403,815 downwards.
TACGCTTTACAGGCTTACTCCCGTTGGATGCAAAACAGCAGTGAAGACTTTTTCTTCCGGAAATACATACGTATTTTACCTGCCGCAGACCATCTGCACATACATACAAACCAGCAAACAGACAGTAACGACAGGATTACAACGACATTAACATTGATGAACGGCAACGGAACCCTCTGTTCCGGCCAACACTTTCAAACGACTCTCTTCCACGGCAGTAAAATAGTAAAAAACCCTTTTATCCGCAGTAATGACAAAGGAGAATTAAAATTCGACTATGCCGGCCGGGACAGTATCGACCGGATAGAACTTTCTTTTGCCAACGATAAACCCCGCAAATATAAAACAGAAGTATATCTACCCTTGCAATCTCCGGATTTTAGCCTGCAATTCTTTCCGGAAGGAGGAAGCCTGCTGGCAGGAATGCGGCAAGTTATCGCTTTTAAAGCTGTCGGCAACAATGGAATATCCGTTGAAACCGGAGGATTTATATACAACAGTAAAAATAAACCGGTAGGAGCTTTCAACACGACACATCTGGGAATGGGAATTTTTTCCCTGTTTCCCAAAAACGGAGAAAGATACTATGCCCTGGCAACGGGTCCCGGGGGACAGGAGAAAAAAATCGACCTTCCGGTTCCCCAGGCAAAAGGTTATACCTTATCTTTAAAACACCAGGACGAACATACCATCCGGTTATCGGTAGAGAAAGCCATCGATTCAGATACACTCCCTCTTTATCTGGTGTTACACCTACGGGGACAACTGATTACCACTTTTCCGGTAAAACCGGGATTTATCGGTACTATGGATACCCAAAACCTGCCGGGAGGCATCCTGCATTGTTTACTGATGAATACGGAAGGCAGGGTTTTCAGTCAGCGCCTTTGTTTTATAAAACCGAAAGCTGCCAATCGTCTGACGATCCTCTCCGATAAAAAAATATACGAACGGAGGGAAAAAGTACAACTTTCCCTGCAATTGGTTCCCTCGGCAGCAACATTTACCGAAAGCAGTTTCTCGATCTCTGTCACCAATGACAGTCAGGTTGCCCGGGACAGTAGTTCGGAAAATATCGTCAGCTATCTGTTATTGCATTCCGACCTGAAAGGCTATATCGAATCACCCGGTAGCTATGCTTATGCAAGGCCGGAAGAAACCGACCTGTTGATGCTTACCCATGGCTGGACACGTTTCGATGTGGAAGAACTCATACAACAAAAAGGGAAAGTGTTACCTCCCGAATACCCGGTCGAACTGGAACAGCAAATCCGGGGACAAATCACCAATACAAACGACAAGCCGATGCCCAATGCTTTATTGCGCGTATTCGTTCCTTCTTTAATGACATTCGGAGATGTCAAAGCAGATGAGAACGGAAAATTTCTGATCCGGGGATTCGAATATCCGGACACGACATTATTTCTGGTACGCGGCTATAAGGAATCCGGCGGTAAATCCGTAAAAGTAACAGTCGAAGAGCCTGTCTTTCCCGAATCACACATCTTCTTTCCCCGGAAATATGCCTTCGAATCCACTTCTAAAGATAACTTTCTGGACAATTTCAAAGACAACTATTATATGCAAGACGGCATCAAAGTCTATATGCTTGAGGAAGCTGTCGTGAAAGGATCCCGTAAAAAACAGGAAGAATGGCAGGAAACGGGTAATTACACGGAATTAGCAGATTACCTGTTGAAAGAAGAAGATTTACCCAAAGAAAGCATGAATAATATCTACCAAATGCTTATGCGGCTTCCCGGAGTATTTGTCAGTAATCAAAAAGTTTCCATACGGGGTGGCGGGAGCCCTTTATTTATTGTCGACGGCATAGAAATGGACGAAGCCTTTATTGCCAATATCATTCCCGAAAATGTCAATAACATCGGAGTGATCAAAGACGGAGGACGACTCAGCATGTGGGGCATGAGCGGGATAAACGGAGTCATCCTTATCAACACCAAATTCGGGACCACCGGTCAAAGTGCAGGACCCGGCTATTGTCGTTTCCGACCAATCGGTTGCCTTATCCCGGCAGAGTTTTACATGCCGGATTACGACGATCCGGCTGTCCTGGCTTCCTCTGAAACCGATTACCGGTCGACCGTTTACTGGCAACCGATCGTTATTCCGGACAGTACCGGCAAAGCTATCGTTTCATTTTTTACGGCCGACCTGCCTTCAACTTATACCATAACCGTAGAAGGATTACTGGATAATGGGGAAGCTATTCATCAGGAAATCCGGATCGAAAGGAACTGATCAACTTATCAACAGTTACCTGTGAGATTGTTGACAAACCCCTAAAGCGGAGTCTCCGACTCCGTTTTTTTATTAAAAAAGACTTATACCAGCTTTCATTCTGCCTATATAAACGTTTTATATTTTATCTTTGCGCCATGATCGATCAGGCCACCATACAAAAGATTTTCGATGCTGCCGACATTTACGAGGTTGTTTCCGACTTCGTCAGCCTCAAAAAAAGAGGTGTAAACTATGTCGGTTGTTGTCCCTTTCATAACGAAAAAACCGGTTCATTTACCGTTTCTCCCTCCAAAGGGATATACAAATGTTTCGGATGCGGGAAAGGCGGAAATGCCGTTAATTTCATCATGGAACACGAACAGATGTCTTATGTGGAAGCCCTTCGTTACCTGGCAGCCCGCTATAATATCACCATTGAAGAAAAAGAGCTCAGCGAAGAGGAAAAGAAAGAAAAAAGTGAACGGGAGAGTATGCTTATCGTCACAAACTTTGCTGAAGAATTTTTTGTCGATCAGTTATTACATACAGACGAAGGTAAATCGGTAGGTTTGGGGTATCTGCACAAAAGAGGCCTGGACGCACAGACAATCGAGAAATTCGGCCTAGGTTATTGTCCCGAAAAGTGGGACGGTCTTACCCAAGCAGCCCTCGCCAAAGGTTACAAAAAAGAGTACCTGGTCAAAACCGGTTTGACTATCGAATCCGAAAAAGGACTATTCGACCGGTTCCGGGCACGTGTTATCTTTCCGATACGGGATATCGCCGGAAAAATCATCGCTTTCGGCGGCCGTATCATGACGAACGACAAAAAAAGCGCCAAATACCTCAATTCGCCCGAATCGGAAATATATCACAAAAGCCGCACTTTATACGGTATCTATTTTGCCAAAAAAAGTATTGTTCAACACAATCGTTGTTACCTGGTAGAAGGCTATCTGGACGTTATTTCTTTCCATAAAAAAGGTATCGAGAACACGGTAGCCTCTTCCGGAACATCTCTGACAGTCGAACAAATACGG